>JAGCVN010000120.1 GCA_017962315.1 Kiritimatiellia bacterium | reverse complement strand
ATGGGCATGTCCACGCCCGAAACAGTCCTGCGACGGTGTCTTTCGGAACAACTAAATGCACATTCGGAACAACTAAATGCGACCATGCGACATCATGGCACAGAATTAGTCGCATTTACTCTGGGAAGTCACCACTTTTTTCAACGGGGGATTTTCTTCCAGCGGCATTCTTCCTCGGCGGGACCGTTTTCCGTGGAGAAAAGGCGGTGCCAACGTTTCTGAAAGAGAAGTCCGTTTCGGATGACGTTTACGGCGTTGTTTAGATTGGCGCTTCCCGCCGTCGTCGTGCTTTCGTCGTGGTACATCGACACGGCGGGCTCGTAGATTGCCTTGTACCCCTGTTCGCGGAGACGGTAGACGAGATCGAAATCCTCGAATTGAACCGGGTGGAACGCGGGATCGAATCCGCCGTGTTTCCGGATCAGGTCGCGTGGGATCATCAGGCACGCGCTGATGAGGCACTGGACTTCGCACGTTTCGTTGTAAGCTGGCGAATCCGCCGCTTCCCCGCGTCCCCGGAAGCAGACGTGGCCCCGTCTGGAAATGCCGACGCCCGCGCACTGGATAAGGTTTACGGGGGGCGGATAGAGCATTTTCGGACCGATCATGCCGCAGCCTTTTGTAGAGGCCAGTCGTTCGTTCAACATCGGCAGCCAGCGTTTCGTGCAGGGGAAGACATCGTTGTCGACGAATGCCAGCATTTCGCCTTCGGCCGACTCGATGCCGAGGTTGCGCGCCTTGGAGCAGCCGATGTTTTCGGAAAGCCGGATCAAGCGGACGGGGATACCTTTGGTTTTGCCCGACTCCGCCAGTTCCGAAACGCACCATTCCGCGCTCCCGTCGGTCGAACCGTTGTCCACGACGAGGAGTTCCCACGGTTCCGGACACTCCGTGTCTTCCACCAGCCGCGTCAGGCAATACCGCGTACAGGCGAGTTTGTTGAACGAGAGGACGATGACGGAGTACTTCACGACATCATCTCCCGGACGGATGCGGCAATGCTCTCCGGTGTCGGGACGCACAATGCCTCAAGGCTTTTCGCGGCGGGGACGGGAAGATCCGGTGAGGCGAGCCGGCGTACCGGTTTCTCTAGGTATTCAAACGCGCCTTCCGCGATGCGGGCGGCGATTTCCGCGCCTACGCCGCCGGTGCGGGGACCTTCTTCGACCACGAGGACACGGCCGGTCTTCTGTGCCGATTCAATGGGGGTCGCGGTGTCGAGCGGGGCGAGCGTTCGCAGGTCGATCACTTCGACGGAGATCCCCTCCGCCTTCAGTTGTTCCGCCGCGCGTTTCGCCTGGACAACCATGTAGCTCCAGGCGACAAGGGTCGCATCCGAACCTTCCACGAGGACGCGGGCTTTCCCGAAGGGAAGCGGCTGACCCCCGGTTTCCTGCGGAAAGCGCATCGGGTAGAGTAGCTTGTGTTCGACGAACAGAACGGGATTGTTGTCGCGTATCGCTTCTTGCAGCAGGGAAGCGGCATCGACCGGGTTCGACGGTGCGGCAATTTTGATGCCGGGAACGCCGAAGAAAATCCGTTCCAGCGATTGGGAGTGCGTGGCACCGTATCCGCGTCCCGCGCCGGTCGCGGTGCGGGCGACGAGCGGGCAGGCCAACCCGTAGACCGCGTGCAGCTTGGCGGCGAAATTCACCAGCTGGTCCACGGCGAGGGTCATAAAATCCATGAACATGAATTCGATGACGGGGCGGAGTCCGGCAACCGCCGCGCCGATCGCACATCCCGTCAACGCCTGTTCGGAGATCGGCGTATCGCGGATCCGTTCCGCACCGTATTTTCCAAACAGCCCGCGCGTGACGCCGAAGGATCCCCCGTAGATACCGATGTCCTCGCCCATGACCAAAACTTCGGGGGTATTCGCCAATATGCCGTCCAGCGTCTCGCGCAGGGTCTGCGTGAAAGTCGTGGGCTGTCCCTCCTCCTGTCCCGCGCATCCGGTCACGCCGGTTTCCGTCCCGGGTGTTGCGGCGGGCGCGAACAGAAGCGCGTCCGGGGCGGTTGGGCGCGGTGCGGGGGAGGTTTCCGCGAACGTGATGGCGTCGGCAACGGCCTTTTCCGCCGTTGCGCGTCCCTCGGCGATCTGCCCCTCCGTCAACCCTTCGCAGATGCGCGCGACGGGGTCGCGTTTCCAGGCGGCGGCCTCCTCCTCGCGTGACCGGTAGACGCGCGGATCACCGCGTGAATGACCGGAAAGGCGGTAGGTCAGACATTCTAGGATGCAGGGGCCTTCACCGGAACGCGCCCGTTCCAGGCACAGGCGCAATGCATCGCACACGGCGAAGGGATCGTTGCCGTCCACCTGCCGTCCGGGAATGTTGAACGCTTTCGCACGGTCCGCCACGGCGGTGTCGGCAAGCCCCCGTTCCGTCGCGGTGGACATCGCGTAGCCGTTGTTTTCGACGAGGTAGACGACGGGAAGCCGCCAGAGCGTAGCAAGGTTCAGGGATTCGTAGAAAATCCCTTGGTTAGAGGCGCCGTCCCCGAGGATACAGACGACGGCGCGTCCGGTCTTGTGCAGTTTCGCTTCGAGCGCGAGCCCTGCCGCAAAGGCGGTGCTGCCCGCCGTGATACCGTTTGCGCCGTAGAAACCGAGTTCCGGGACGATCATCATCTGGCTGCCGCCGCGTCCGTGCGAATACCCGGTCTCGCGTCCGAAGAGTTCCGCCATGACGCGCCCCGGTTCGCCGCCTCGCGCGATCAGGTGCCCGTGTCCTCGGTGCGTCGAGGTCATGGCGTCCTGCGGAGCGAGTGCGGCGGCCGTGCCGACGGCGACCGCCTCCTGACCGATACAGGTGTGGGCGGTGCCCATGATCCTCCCTTCGAGGAAAAGTCGTTCGACCGCCTCTTCAAAAAGGCGGATGGTCAACATTCGCGTGTAGGCTTCAAGCCGTTCCATGATCTCCTCCCGGATGTCCCGCATATTTTGTACGGACGGGGGACAGTATACATCATCCCATGCCCCCTCCGCAACCCTCATTGTCACACCCGCATTGTCACCTATCGTCTACTTTGTGCGAGGTAGAGCTTCGCATGGAGCGGGTAGCGCAAATGGAGCTTCACGGCAACCTTGCCTGCCGCAAGCTGCGCCTTGAGCTTCCGCAAGGCGGCCTCATCCTCGTTGGTCTGCAATCCAAAGGTCAACTGCCGCCGCAAATCGGCAAGAACCGATTGCCTCCACGCCGCCGCCTGCGCATTGTCGACGATTTGCGTTTCGGCGGAGAACATTTCCCTAACCAGATCGGCCGGCTGACGGTGCATGCCAATCAGCAAGCGGCAGACCCGATGCACTTTCGAAGTATGGCCATGTGCGTCTTTCTCAAAGACCTCGGCTCCCGGGAGAACTTCGACGTAGTCCGCGACCAGCTTCCATCCGCGCAGATTGAAGTAGCCAACGCAAAAGTCGGCTCTTTTGACACCGATGTTTGAAAGGATGGCCTTTAGTCCGCTCTCAAAAGACATTTCTATGTTGTCGAATATCTTAGACATTTTTCGTTCTCATTCGCGTTCTTTTCGGGTGTCGGTTCGCAAACAATATTGCGCGGGTCTTGCCGGTTTCGCGTAAAACGGGTAACGGGAGGGATCTTCACCAGGAATCAAGTAACGCCAGCGCATATAGTTCAGCGACCAGAGGTGCGGATGACGCCGGATGACGCGTTCAAACTCGCGGATGATTTCCTCCGTGCGCTTCGCGACATCGCGCGCACCGGCGTCGAAGGGGAAGACGCGCCCCGCCGCGACACGGTATCGCCCGTCCTTCAAGGGGAACGACCAGCCGATAATCAGAGGGACTTTCGCCATCCGGGCGAGCATCGCCGGTCCTTGAGAGAAACAGGCTTTCAAGCCGAAGAAGTCGAGCCAGATTCCGCCGTCGCGGATTTCGGTGTGCTGGTCCACGAGAAGGCCGACGCAACTTCCGTGTTTCAAGGCGTGGAGGAGGCCGCGAAGGGCGCCCTCTTGCGGGAGGATGTCCTGCCCGATGGCCGCGCGCGCCTGTGTGAGCTGTTCCGTGAATCCTGTACCCTTGACATTCTTCGCGACGGAGGTCATGTGGTATCCGTGCGTCTCGCAGGTCTGCGAGAGGACTTCCCAGTTTCCGAAATGCGCGCTTAGCGTGATGGCCGGGCGGTTTTCGGAAAGGAGTTCCGCCGCACGGTTTTCGAGAAAGGCGATCCGGCGGTTCCGTTCATGCGGGTCACGCGTCATCCAGAAAATGTTCAGCAGGATTCGCATCATGTTCCGGTAACAGCCCCGCGTCAGGATCCGGACACGGCGGGCGGGGAGGTCGCGCCCGCAGATGACGCGGAGGTTCGCGGCGGCGACGCGGCGTCCCTTCCGATCGAAAAAAAAGCCGATGTCCGCCAGTAACTTTGAAAGCCGGAGAAGCCCGGCGAGGGAGAGCCGCGGGACGACAAGCGCAGCCAGCCGGACGCCTAGGCGTTCAATGGGGGCGCGGAGGGTACGGTAGAAGGTCTTTATCCGGCTTTTCTTTTTAGGCATCAGTCACCGAATTTGCAGAGGGTGCAGTGGCGGCAGTCCAGTTCCAACGGAAGCGGCAGCGGTTTTCCGCCGCGCCGCGCCATGGCCGCCTGCAGGTGGTTGAGCAGCGCGAGGATCAGGCCGAGCATGATGAATCCGCCCGCCGGGAGGATGAACAGAATCATCGGGCAGCCGTGCAGGTTCTTCCAGGCGAGGTCGCCCCAGACGGTGAGCGAGCCGTTTCCGAGGATTTCACGCGCGGCGGCGATCAACGAAAGCGCGAGGGTGAAGCCGATGCCGATGCCGATCCCGTCCGCCGCCGAGTACAGGATCGCGTTCTTCGACGCGAAGGCCTCGGCGCGTCCGAGGATGATGCAGTTGACGACGATCAGCGGGATGAAGATGCCGAGGCTGTTGTGCAGCGAAGGGAGATAGGCCTGCATCAACAGATCCACCACCGTCACGAACGACGCGATAATCACGATGTAGCAGGGGATCCGGACGGCATCCGGGATCAATTTCCGGACGGCGGAGACCACCATGTTCGAGCAGGTCAGCACGAAGGTCGCGGCGAGTCCCATGCCGATGGCATTCTCCAGGGAGGTCGTGGTCGCGAGTGTCGGGCAGAGTCCGAGGACAAGCCGGAAGACCGGGTTGTCCTTGAACACGCCCCGGAATATTTCGTTGAAAAACCGCATGGTTGTTTTCCTTTCCGTAACCGTTTACTGCGCCGCCATGTTTTTCGCGGCAAGTTGTGTGAGGTAGGCTTCGATGAACGGCTGGAGGCGTCCGTTCATGACGGCTTGCACGTCGCCTGTTTCGACGTTCGTGCGAAGGTCCTTGACCATCGTGTAGGGCTGGAAGACGTAGGAGCGGATCTGGCTTCCCCAGGCAATCGACCCCTTTTCGCCGTAGAACCGTTCCATCTCTTTGCGCTTCTTGTCCTCGTAGTACTCGTAGAGTTTCGCCTTCAGTACGCTCATCGCCTGAGCCTTGTTCTTGTGTTGCGAGCGTTCGGACTGGCACGCCACGACGATCCCCGTCGGAAGATGGGTCAGGCGGACGGCGGAATCGGTCTTGTTGATGTGCTGGCCGCCCGCTCCGCCCGAACGATAGGTGTCGATGCGGAGGTCGCTCTCTTTGATCTCGACCTCGATGTCGTCCGTCAACTCGGCCACCACGTCAAGCGAGGCGAACGAGGTGTGGCGGCGCTTGTTCGCGTCGAACGGGCTGATACGGACGAGACGGTGTACGCCTCGCTCGGCCTTGAACATTCCGTAGGCGTAGGGGCCCTGCACGAAGAAGGTGATCGATTTCAGACCCGCCTCTTCCCCCGGCTCGGAATCCAGGACGTTCAGCGTGAAACCGTTGTCCTCGCAATACATGCTGTACATCCGGAAAAGCATATCCGCCCAGTCGCACGCCTCGGTGCCGCCCGCGCCGCTGTGCAGGGTGAGGTAGGCGTTGCAGGCGTCCAGCTTGCCGGAGAACAGGGACTGCAGACGGATCTTTCCCGCCATGCCGTCGAGCTTGTCGAATGACTTCACCACTTCTTCGAGGGCGGTCTGGCGGTCGTCGCCTTCTTCGGACTCCGCCAATTCGACCATCACCTCGGCGTCGTCCAGCTCGCGTCCGAGTTCGTCGAACGGACGCACGACGGCGCGCTGCGCCGTCGTCTTGGCGATCACGTCGCGCGCCGCGGCGGCGTCGTTCCAGAACTCCGGCTGCTCCTGGCGGGCTTCCAGATCCTTCAAAATGACACGCCGGTTTTCGATGTCGAGATAGCCGCGCATCTCGCCATACGTCTCCCGCAGTTTTGCGAGCCGACTCTTAACTTCGTCTAACTCAATCACAGTAACCTCGCATTTCCAATCAGTATAGCGGAAATGGAAGAGAAAAGGAATGTTGTTTTTCAAGAAAAGTCGGATGGAGGGATAACCGTCGGGGGTCAACGCGGCGGGTTGAACCGGAACTCCGGGGATTGGCGTTTCATGACGCGGATGCCCTTTGCCGTGAGGACGGCAAGGGGCGGGATTCCCTGTGTCAGGCGGATGCAGCTTTCGTTCAGCAACGCTTCCAGCAGGTTGGTGATGTGGAGGAGCGTCTTATCGCGGAGAAGCCCGAAGGTACTGAGTTTGTCGAGGCCGTTCGCGGCGATTCCGGGGTGTCCGTCCCCGTGCAGGGAGAGGGCCGCGATGTCCAATCCGAACCGTCCGCCGAGACGGGCGATGCAACTGAGCGCTTTCTGGATTTCCAGCCACTGCGCTTCCGTCGGCTCTTTCGGCCTGACCGGCTGGCGCGGATGGCAGTTGTCGCAAATACTGCAGGCCGCGCCTCCCGCCTTGCGTTCGCCGAAATAGTTCAACAGGAACTGGTGACGGCATCCTTTTGAATAGGCGTAGCGGCGCATGGTGTCGAGTTTCCCTTGATCGCCCCCGCGTTTCGCCTCCATCGCCTTGCAGTTCCGTTCCAGCGCCTGCATTTTCTCGGCGGCGTAGGGCAGGAGAGAGGTCGTGTAGGCACGCTTTCCGGGTTCCATCTCACGGGTGACCAGCCCGGCACGTTCCAGCATGGCGAGGATGGTCCGCGCCAAGATCCCGTTGGAAAGGCCGGCGGCGTCCGCCCAGTCGTCCGCCGACCGCGTGACCGGGCTTTGGCTGCATTCGCGTTTCACGACGGACCAGAGACGCATCACGTCGGTACGCTCCGGATTACTGGAGTCGATAAAGAACTGTTGCGTCTTCGTGTCGACGAAATTGAACAGCAGTTCGCACCAGGCGAACCCGCCGTCGCGGCCGGCCCGTCCGACTTCCTGGTAGTACGCCTCGACGCTTCCGGGAATGTCCCAATGCACGACGAACCGGATGTCGGGACGGTCCATGCCCATGCCGAAGGCGTTGGTCGCGACGACGACCGGTTCGTCTTCGGAGATGAAACGATTCTGCATCCGCGTGCGTTCGGCGTCTTCCATCGCGCCGTGATACAGGATCGGGTCATAGCCGTCCTCGCGCAGCATCGTGCCGACGCGCTCGACCATTTTCCGCGTGGCGCAGTAGACGATGCCGCAGCGGTATGCCTCTGCCACGCGGACGAGACGGGCGAATTTCGCCGCGTGGGTTTTGCAGTGCGTGACGTGGAGGTAAAGGTTCGGGCGGGCGAAGCCGGTGACCGAGACGAACGGTTCCCCGCGCGGTGCGGCGCCGAGTCCGAGTTGACGCACGATATCCTCGCGTACCGCTTTCGTCGCCGTCGCGGTCACGGCCATCACGCGCACGTTCTCGCCAAGACGCTGGATGACGCGCCCAAGGTTGAGGTAGTCCGGGCGGAAGTCATGTCCCCACTGGCTGATGCAGTGGGCCTCGTCTACCGTGAAAAGGGAAACGTTGAGCGAGGTGAGCGTTTCGGTGAAACGCGGATTGCGGAATCGTTCCGGTGCGACGTACACCAGCTTGTAACGGCCCTGTCTGATCCCGTCCAGCCGTTGCGACATTTCGTAGGCGTCCAACGTCGAATTGAGGAAGGTCGCGGGGATCCCTTTGCCGGAGAGGGCGTCCACCTGGTCTTTCATCAGGGCGATGAGCGGGGAAATCACAATCGTGACCCCCGGAAGGAGAACGGCCGCAAGCTGGAAACAGATGGATTTTCCGGCGCCTGTCGGCATGATCAACACAACGTCGCACCCGTTCAGGACCTCCCGCACCGCCTCTTCCTGACCGGAGCGAAACCGGTCGTAGCCGAAGTGTTTCTCCAATTCTTCCTTCAGGTGCATCTCACTCGTGCTCCGTTCCGTTTTCAAAGGGGTTTAGTCCGGGAAGGGATTCGTCCACGTCCCGCACGGGACGGAAGGTGTGCCGGTGTTCCGCGCAGGAACCGAGCCGGAAGAGGGCTTCCATGTGGTCGTGCGTCCCGTACCCTTTGTGGACGGCGAATCCGTATCCGGGATATTCCGCGTCGACCGCCTCCATGTAGCGGTCGCGTGAGACCTTGGCGACGACGCTCGCAGCCGCAATCAAAAAGCTTTTCGCATCCCCCTGTACGATTGCCTGGAAAGGGCAGGGGAGTCCCTTGACGGGAAGCCCGTCTACAAGCGCGAAGGTCGCCGTCACGGCGAGCCCTTCCAGCGCCCGGCGCATCGCGAGATGGGTTGCGGCCAGGATGTTCAGGTGGTCGATCTCCGCAGCCGTGCAGACCCCGACGGAAACGAAGACGCCGGGGGCGGAGGTCAGTCGTTCATAAAAGGCGTCGCGCTGGCGAGCGGTCAACTGCTTGGAATCCGTCAATCCCGCGAGTTCCCCCGCGTACAGTTCGGCGGCTCGTTCCGGCGACATCGTGACGGCACCGGCATGGACGGGACCGGCCAGGCAGCCCCGCCCGGCCTCGTCAACCCCCGCCAGCACGCATCCGGGCCGGGCACGCCAGGCCTTCGTTTCAAATGATAACTTTTCCCCCGTTTTGGACATGGCGGGAACTTTACTTCAAAATCCCTTTCACCGCAAGGAAGAAAGGGAGCCTAAAAACGGCGCTTCAAAACTTGGAAGGCCCATAAAAACCGCCCGTTATAGAAAAACGGCGACGCCCGTCCGGACGCCGCCGTTTGTATCAGGTGGAGGTTGTTAACGGGATGCCTTGATCTTGTCCCAGGCCTTGTTGTAGAGTTCCATAATCTCCGGCTTGCCGTCGAAGCTCTGGAGTACCTGGCCACGCTTCAGCGTCGCATCGTCGAGGATGATGATTTTACGGTAGTCTTCGTCCAGCATCGCGATGGCGGGGGCGACGGGATTCGGGCCGCCGATGTACTCCATGTTTTCCTTCGCGACTTCGGGATCATAGATCGTGTTGATGAACGCATAGGCCAGATCGACCTGCTTGGCTCCCTTCGCGATGACCATTTCGTCGAACGCGACGGAGAAGCCTTCCTTCGGCAGGGCGAAACCGACGTCAGGACGGGGCTTCGTGCCTTCGTCTTCGTCGCCGACGATCAACTGCGTCACGTCGGTGGAGTAGCCGTGGCCGAGGAGGATCGCACCGGATGCGACTTCCGTCTTGTAACTCTCCGCGTCGAACTTGCGGATGTTCTGTTTCCACTTCAGGACTTCGGCGACCGCCTTGTCGATTTCCTCGGCAGAGGTGGAGTTGATCGAGTAGCCGAGGCTCATCAAGCCGGCTCCGATGACCTCGCGCTGGTCGTCCAACAGGGAGATCTTGCCGCGCAGGGCGGAATTCGCGAGGATCGACCAGGAGTTGACGTCCGCGCCGGCGGGCATCTTGTCCTTCAGGTAGGCGAACCCCGTGTAGGTGACGGCGTAGGGAACGTTGTAGGCGAACGTTGGGTCGATGATCTGCGCAGTGAAGTTCTTGTCGAAGTTCTTGCGAACGTTCGGAAGCTTGGTGTGGTCGAGCGGCTGGATCATCCCTTCGGAGACCATCGTCTTGATCTGGTAGGAAGAGGGCATGATGATGTCATACCCGGTCGCACCGGCTTTGAGCTTGGCGTACATGGTCTCGTTGGAATCGAACGTGTCGATCACGACCTTGCAGTTGTGCTTCTTCTCGAACTCCTGGATCACGGAGGGGGCGATGTAATCAGACCAGGTGTAGATGTGCAGCTCCGGTTTGGAGGAGGCTTTGTTCCCGTCTGCTTGCGGGCCGCAGCCCGTCACGACACTAAGGGCGAGCGCCAAGCCCGCCAGGAGGTGAATGGATTTCATGGCATTGTTCCTTTCTTGTTGCTTGTTGTGTATCACGAGCCCCCCAGCGGGGCAGGGAAATCCGTGTCCGTGTTTCACGCACTGTGTCGTTTGGAGATCATGCGGGAGATTCCCGCCAAGACGCAGGTTGCGATCAACATGACGGTAGAGAGTGCGAAGACGGCGGGCAGGTTTTTCGAATGCTTGACCATCGAGGAGACGTAGGTCGGGAAGGTATTCGTCCCCGCGCCGTTGACGAACGCCGTGATCACGACGTCGTCGATGGAAAGCGTGAAGGCGAGCAGCCCGCCGGCGACGATGCCGGGCATCAGGATGGGGAGTTCGACCTTGAAGAAGGCGTAGAGCGGACTCGCGCCGAGGTCGTAGGCCGCCTCGATGATCGAGCGGTCGAAATCCTGCAGCCGCGCCAGCACGGTCATTACGACGTAGGAGACGCAGAACGTGATGTGCGCGATGAGGATGGTCCAGAAGCCGCATTCCACCCGGCAGGCGACGAAGAGCATCAGGAGGGAGATGCCGATCAGGATGTCCGGCATGACCAGCGGGGTATAGACCAAGGCATAGTGTACGGTCTGTAGGCGGCTTTTCCACCGGTGCAGCGCGAGTGCGGCGGTGGTGCCGATCGCACACGAGACGACGGTGGCGATACCGGCGATTTCGAGCGAGAGCCAGAAGCTGTCCAGCAGGCTCCGCACGGAGTAGACCCCCGTGAACAGCTGTTTGTACCACTTGAACGTGAAGCCCAGGAAATGCCCGTCCGCGTCGAAGAACCGCATGGAAATCCCGTCCGTGCTGAACCCGTAGGCGATCACCAGCAGGATGGGAATGTAGAGGAAGAGCAGGACGAGGCCAAGCACCGTCGGCGCGAAGAATGATTTTTTCATACCGTTGCCCCCGGAATCTGCGCGGCCATACCGATGTCCGCCTTTTTCTTGTCACGCGCCTTCTGGCGGGCGCGCCACCAGACCGTCAACGCCATCGGCACCAGCACGGAGACCGCCATGAGCGTCGCGAGGGCGGAAGCGTGCGGGATGTTGCGGTTCTGGATCGCGCGCATGAAGATCTTGTTTCCGATCAGGACGCAGTTGGTACCACCTAGCATCTGGGGAATGACGTACGACCCGATGGCCGGGATGAAGACCATCAACACCGCCGAGACGATCCCTTGCCGGATGCACGGGACGAAAATCTTGCGGAAGGCGTAAAAGCTGTTCGCTCCGAGGTCGCGCGCCGCCTCCATCAGGGAGAAGTCGAATTTCTCCGCAGCCGAGTAGATCGGCATGAGGGCAAAGGGCAGGAAGGAGTAGACCGAGACCAGTACGACGGCGACTTCGGAGTCGAGCGCCGTCGCCAGCGCGGGATCCAGCGGTTCGGGCGAGGCCAGCCCCAACCCTGTGAGCGCGTGTTGCAGGAAGGCGGGCAAGCAGTTGAAGAGCCATTCACAGCACCGGAGATAGGAGAGGTAGCAGGACTGGAGCCAACCGTCCGGGTGGAGCATGGTTCGCCAGGCGAAGACGCGCACGACGAAGCTCGTCCAAAACGGCAACATGATCGCCGCCGCGATGAGGGGGCGCCGCCGCTTGTCCATCCGCGCGATTGCGTAGGCGCAGGGCAGGGAGAGTAGGATACACCAGAGCGTCACCTCGACCGAGATGCGGAGCGTGCGCCAGATGATCGAGGGATAGTCAGGATCGGCCAGCGCACGCCAGGTCACGAGGCTCCAGGACTCCGCCACGCCCCCGTTCGGGGTGTGCCCGTGGAAGGTGAAGGAGACCACGATCAGCGTCGGAACCGCGAAGAAAAGGGCGAGCCAGAGGAAAGACGGAGCCGTCAGAACGCCTTCCGCGAAAAATCCCTTTCGTGTGTTGGACGGCTTCATTTCCCGGAGACCTCCTTGGGCGCGTCGGGGGGTGTCTGCACGAGCCCGGCATCGGATTCGGAGAAGTTCTCAATCATGTATCCGTCGTCCGGATGCCACCACATGAACACCTTGTCGTTCCAAGTGATCGGCTCCTGATCCAGCAGGAAGCGGGAATGGGGCTTCAGCGCGGAAACGCTGCGTTCGCCGCTTTTGATCCAGAATTTCGTGTAAACCCCCTGGTAGATGATGTCGGTGACGGTGCTGGAATAGACGTTGACGCCCGCGCCTTTTTCCGGGGGCGGCGCACTGGTCGTCACATGGATTTTTTCGGGACGGACGGAAAGATGGACACTCTGCCCGACGGCGAGTTTGCGGTCGTTGAACGCCTGGATGTCGCCGAAGCCTTCGCAGCGGATGGTGCAGTAGTCGCCCTCTGCGGAGACGATCTCGCCCGCGAAGAAGTTCGTGTCGCCGATGAACGCCGCGACGAAACTCGAAATCGGTGCCTCGTAGATCTTTGCGGGCTGGTCGAGCTGTTCCACGCGGCCGCGGTTCATGACGGCGATACGGTCGGACAGGCTCATCGCCTCGCCTTGGTCGTGCGTGACGTAGATGAAGGTGATCCCCACCTGGTCGTGGATGATGTCCAGTTCCATCAGCATATGCTGGCGGAGTTTGAGGTCGAGCGCGGCCAACGGTTCGTCGAGCAGCAGGACCTGCGGGTTGTCGACGAGTGCGCGGACGATGGCGACGCGCTGCTTTTGTCCGCCGCTGATTTGGGACGGATACTTGTAGGCGTGCGCCTTCATCTGGATCATTTCCAGCATCGCGTCGACAGATTCGTCGATCTTCGCTTTCGGCAGTTTCGCGATCCGCAGGGGGAAAGCGATGTTCTCCCTGACCGTCATGGTGGGGAAGAGCGCGTAGTTCTGGAAGATAGTATGGACGCGCCGCTGGTTCGGCGGGAGGTCGGTAATGTCTTTCCCGTCCAGATAGATCCGGCCAGAATCCGGCGTCTCGAAACCGCCGAGCATTCGCAACAACGTGGTTTTCCCGCAACCGCTCGGACCGAGAAGCGAGAAGAATTCTCCCTTCTTTATGCCAAGCGACACGCTATCGACCGCAGTCAAGGCGCCAAATTGCTTCGACACCTTATCGATAACAAGAAAATCGGACACTTCCAACCCCTCCCAAGTGGCGTGGTAAAGAAAGTGCTACAATAAGGTAAGGGGGGGGGGGGTGTCAATGGAAAAATGCGAAAAGCCAAACGACGAAAAACCTGCCTTCGGCACCCCGTTCGTTAACGGACGGTGTAGGTCTGTGTGCCGGGGTTCTGGACGACGTCTTTTTGCCCGGGGAGGCGTATCGTGGCGACGGTTGCGGCCGGGACGGAGACCGTAAGCCGGATGGCGTTGTTTTCTTTGCGCCAGTCTACTTTGATCTCGCCGGAAGCCAGTTTATGGCTTACCTTTACCCAGTCTAGACCGGGGAGGAACTCCGGTGCTACGGTGAAGGTCTTGAACCCTGGACCTGTGCGCTTGATGCCGCCAAGGGAACCGTAGAACCAGTTCACGATGTCCGCCATCATGAAGTGGTTAAAGGATGACCCTTCGCGGCAGTCCCACGCCTCGTGGCATGTGGTGTTGCCTTTCCTGACCATGTATCCGTAGCCGGGCTTCGTGTCATCGGCGGTCATCTCGAAGATTACGTCGTTGCATCCGTTCTCGGCCAGCACCTGAAGGAGGTACGGATAGCCGATCTCGCCCGTGCCTACCGCACCGCGTCCGCGCACGTCCTCCACGATGTTGGAGACGATCGCGGCAGTCTCGGCGGGATCGGCAAGCCCGAACGCGATCGCCATCGAGTTCGCGGTCTGCGAATTGTTTTCGTAGAAGTGCCCCTGCGGGTTCCACCACTTCGCGTTGAACGCCTTCTTGATGTTCGCGGCCTCTTCGCGGAACGCGGCCGCCTCGTCCTTCTTGCCGAGGATGTCGGCGCACTTCGCGAGCGTCACGGCGTTGAGATAGTAGAACGCTGTCGCGGTGAAGTCGAAGGACGTCTTGCGGAGCGGACGCTTCTCGGCGGAGACGGTCTGCTGGTACCAGTCTCCAAGTCCGCCGGGCGTGATGAACCTGCCGCGCTTCTCGTTCTGCGACTGCGCGCGGATGTACTTGTGGTAGGCGACCATGTTCTTCCAGTAATCGCGGATGAGCGACGTGTCGCCGGTCCACTCGTACTGCTGCCACGGCACCTGGATCATCGAGGAGCCCCATTCGATCGAATGACGGAACCCGCCGCGGAACACGGTGTACTCCGGCGCGATGTCGGGGACCATCCCGTCCGCTAGCTGCGAATCGGCGAGATCCATGCAGGTCTTCGCGAACATCGCGTCCGCGTTCCATCCCCAGCGGATCTGGTCCGCGTGGATGTGGTCCTGCTCCTGCCAGCCGAGCTTCTCGCGGTGCGGGCAGTCCGTGAACACGCTCTGCATGTTTGAGCGCTGCGCCCACCAGCAGATGTCGTGAATCTGGTTGAAGAGCTTGATCGAGCACTCGAATGAACCGGCGCGCGGCGCGTCCGCCATTACCACGCGGGCGGAGGCGGATTCAAGAGAGGGTAGGGCACCGCCCTGTACGGCGGGAAAGAGACGCACCTTCATGTAGCGGAAACCGTAGTAGAAGAATGGCGTCGTGAAGGTTTCCGGACTGCCGTCGCCGGCAAGCGTGAACGCGCAGCGGGAGACGGTGCCGTGGTAGCCGCCCGGCTTTTTCGTGATGCGCGTTTCGCCTTTCATCAACGGAATCTCGGAGAATTCGATTTCCACCCGGCTCCCACGCGGTCCTTTCGCCACTACCGTCGGAACATACGCGGCGTTCTGTCCGAAATCAACCGTAAGCTCGTCGTCCGAAACCTTCATCGTCCGTGTCGGCGTTTTGGTCTCCTGTAGCCGGCAGACGAACGGCGCTTCGCGCAGAACGCCCTTCGGGGCCGCCGCCGGCACGGGGGCGACGTGCGCCACCGCGTCCGTGGCAATCCTGTGGTCGATGTCGTCGCCGCAGTAGACGTGCGTACGCGCAACCTCGCTCGATGCAACCTTCCACCCCGCGACCGACGACTTCACGACACCGCCAACGATGAGCTTCTTCTCGCCCTCGCTGCCGACGAACTTCGTGTAGAGCCCCTTGCCCGGAGGCGGCACGTTATACATGCCGTTGGCGAGCGTGATCTCGAGCGTGTTCTCCGCGCCCGCCTTGAGCGCGGGTGTGAAAACATTGTAGAAGCATGTCTTCGTCGAGCGCGTCCAGCCGGGGAGGTTGAACTCATCGCCACGCCCGATAGGCTTGCCGTTCAGCGTGGCGACGTACTGTCCGAGGCCGCAGATGGCGATTTCGGCCGGGCCATCGCGATCGACCTTGAACTTGGTGAAGAATCGCGGCGCGGCGGCGTGCAGCTCCGCCGGTTGTTCAATCCACTTCGCACCGTTGAACAGTACATCCGCGTCCGAAGCTGCCAAACCGGAAACAGCGGTAGCCAGAACGGCAAACACCAAAGACATTCTTGCCATGACAATCCTCTCCTTCAAATCAGAAACGTTGTGATTCATATCCTCTGTGCGGGGTACACTACCAAAAGTGGCTCGGCGCGTCAAATTAAATAAAATCTGCAATATTACGGCGTATTTTTGCAAATTTCGGCCAAAAAGATGCCGTTTACGGGCGGTAACTGTTTGCTAGAATCCGCACTTTTTTACGCGAATCGCGCCGTTTCCCTTGTGATTTTCTTGTGACAATTTCAAGGCTGTTTGCGTCGGGAAGAGCGGATTTTCTCCATGAGCGCGGCTTTGTCGTTGTCGATGTCGGGGAGCAGCGTTGCGTCCTTCTCCGCCCGCGTCTCGTCCCTGCGGATCCGCTTGATGTCGGCATCTATGTCCCAGCGCACCTCGTCACGCATGAGCGGGTTTGAATCGCGGATACTGTCGAGAAGAAGCTTTTTGGTCGGCTCGTCCAGAAGTTCGTCTTCTTCGATCTTGTCGAACTCCTTCTTGGATTCGAGGAAGCGGTTGACGGCGTT
>JAGCVN010000119.1 GCA_017962315.1 Kiritimatiellia bacterium | reverse complement strand
AGAACATGCCATCATCCGAAGACCAAGGATAAGGATCATTACAGAGACATTGTGGTATCGTCACGCTTGTCAGTCTGTAGCAATCGTAAAACGCACGATCCCCGATGTTCGTCACGCTGTCGGGAATCGTCACGCTCGTCAGCCCGCTACAGTTGTAGAACGCGGAACTCTCGATACTCGTCAAGCCGTTACCAATTGTCACGCTCGTCAGCCCGCTGCAGCCGTAGAACGAGGAACTCCCGATGTTCGTCACGCTGTCGGGAATCGTCACGCTCGTCAAGCCACTACAGTTGTAGAACGCATAATTCCCGATGCTCGTCACGCTGTTACCGATCGTCACATTCGTCAGTCCGCTGCAGCCGTAGAACGCGCCGTACCCCAACGCGGTCTCGTCCGTGATAGTCACGTTCCGCAACGAACTCGGAATGTAGAAAGTCGAATACGAGCCGGATGTGTAGTATTGCTTCACCATCCCGCCCGTGTACGAAGAAGTACCGAAAATATATCCGAAAAGTGAATCCGTCGTGCCGCTGTTCCCGCGCCTTGCCCCGACAAATGGCAACACCATATTTGTCAATGCGCCACAGTCGCTGAACGCGGAACTTCCGATGTTCATCACGCTGTCGGGTATCGTCACGCTCGTCAGACCGCTGCACCCGCTGAACGCATTCGCTCCGATGTTCGTCACGGTGTTCGGAATCAAGACCTCGGTCAGTTCACCGCAACCGTTGAACGCGGACGCGGCGATACCCGCCACGGGGAAGCCGCCCAAAGTCGCCGGGATTTCCAATCGACCTTCGGGGGCGGGACTGACCGCGACACCGCTGCCGTCGCCGATCACGACGCCACCGTTCTCTACGGTGTACGTCCAGCGGCAATCGCCGGACTCCGCCGTGAGCGAAAGGACGTGGAACACGGCGGTCTCCGTGTGCGTCCCGCCCACCCCTGTCAGCGTGAACGTCCCCGTCACCGATGGACGCCATTCGTACCCGGCCGCCTCCGTCGCGGTGAACAGTTCCTCGCCGTCTAGCGAAACCGTGAACGATTCCGCCCCGTGCCAGGCGGGATCCGCGAGGATCGTCGCGCCGTCCCGGACGGTGTGTGTGTTCCCCGTGTCGATCCGCACGGGTTCGCTGTCGCACGACCAGACGTCTTCGCCCCGGACGGCGAACGCCGCCGCGAGAACCGCAACCAGCATCATCACTTTCTGCTTCATCGTTTCGTTCCTTTCAACCTAAAAAGTTCACCTTTCCCGGAACAGAGCCAGGAACGGAATCCTTGACGGACATACAGAATTTGTACAACGAGGGCGTTTTTCCAAGGAGATACTGCAATGCCCGCGACTACATCCTCGGTATCTCTCAGGACCCGCCCACTGATCTACCGCTACACCCCGGTGTGCTGTTACATCCTCGCCATACGGCACGGCAAGCACCTCATCAAATCCCTTTATCCGCTGTAACAATGCCCGGTAGCGGGTCTTTTGCGCGTCCGACATTCCCTCCTCCGGGTCAGGCGAGGCGGGATCGCGCGGACGGTCCGAAGCCGCGTTCTCGTATTGCGGGGAGTCGCCCAGCGACAACACGAGCGTCAGGTGCGGCATATTGCCGTGCATGAAGAAATGCTCGCTCACGTTCAGCACCTCGCGCCCAAATGTGACGGACTTGAGCGCGTCTTCGGGAAACCCCTGAAGCGCCTCGTTGTACCTCAATGTGACGACCCGTATCTGCATCTCGTTTCCTTCATATTTTTCCGCGGGGCGCTGCCCCCTTTGCGCTACCGCGCTGGGGGCAGCACCCTCTTACGCGCTTCCGCGCGCCGATTACTGGTTTGGCAGGGTTCTGACAAGGCGGAAGCCGCCGTTGTTGAGCCCGCTCGACGGGCTGCTGAGGTGCCGGTCGGACGAGACGCAGTCGTACGCGTTGCTGCTCCAGCCGCCGCCGCGTACCACCCGGTCCGACCCCGAAGAAGAACCGACAGGATCGACCGCTGCAGCCATCGTAATCGCATAGCTTGCGTACCAGTCCAGGCACCACTCCCACACGTTCCCGTGCATATCGTACAGACCCCATGCGTTCGGCCGGTACGAGCCGACCTTTGCCGTTCCCGCCGACGTGGAGCAGGATTGGCTGTAATTCTGCCCCCCGTTGTACCAGTACCGCCCGACCTCGTCCATCGCAGAGTCGCTATTTGAACTGGTCAGGTTCTTTCCGCTGTTCAGCGAGGTTGTCGTCCCCGCGCGGCAGGCGTACTCCCACTGAGCCTCCGTCGGCAGGTCGAACTCCCCGATGCTCGTCTTCGTGCGCAGTTTGCCGATGAAACTGGATGCATCGACTGCCGACGAACCCGGCCAGCCCGCGCCGCTCGACGAGCCTCGTATCATGCTGTAGGAAACCTTTTCGACGGGACGGGTAGCGTAGTACGAGGCGTTGTTGAAAAAGGACGGCTTGCTCCCCGTCACCAGCTCGTACTGCCTCTGCGTCACCTCGAACACCCCGATGTAGAACGGCTTGGAGATCGTGACCTCGTGCAGGCCGACATCGCTCCACCCCGGCACATCCGTAGAGCGCTGACCCATCGTGAACATGCCGGCGGGAATCCTCCGCAGCACCAGCTTCGTCGTCTTGTACTCGTCCGTCCACCCGCCGGATGGGACATCCAGAAGCTCCGAAACGGGATAGGATGCCGCGGACGCCCCGCCGGAGAGGTCGATGACAAGATACAGAGGCAGAGGCAGAGCATACACGACGGTGAAGACGACGTTCGTGGAGTGAAGGTCGATCCCCTGCGCGTCCAGGTCCCACACCACGCGGTGTGTCCCTTCGGCAATCCCCGTTTCGCCGGACAGGGCTGAAGCGGACGCCGTGTAAGCGGTGCCGGAATCCTTGTCTGTTGCCTGAACGTGAAAAACGCGATCCGTATCTTCGGGAAACTCGCCGACCACCTCATACGAGAGATCGACCTTCCCGTTCCACGGATACCGCTGCACCGCCCGCACGTTCCGGATCTCCGCCCCGTCCGCTGACACGGCAAGCGTACACGCGCACACCGCGACGAACATCTGCCAACTTTCTCTCCATGCCTTCATTTCGATTCCTTTTTTACTCGATCGTTGAACTCTTGACAGCCAACCGCACGTATACCCAAAACAACAGAAGTACCAGTACAACCGCAGCCATCAAGGATGGCGAATTGGCAACAAAGGCACGCATAAACTCCAAATCGCTTTTGGAGTTGACGTTATGCTTCGCAAGGATAATATGCAGGATAATCAAGACAGACCACACCGCAGCCGAAAGCTGTCCTATCGCTATATTGATTTTGGAAACAGAATATCTGCCGCCAAGTGAGTTCCACAGCCAATCGGAATATTCCTGTTTCTTAAAGTCGTCTCTCCAAGGAATCCTGAACCCCGCATCCTTAGCGGCATCCCCTTCAAAGACGCCTTCCTTTTTTTCATATCGTTCCACAACATTGCCTATGGCGTTTTCATAAATTTCATACCAAGCCTTGGATCCTTTCGCCATCATGATCCAAAGAAGCGAAAGCAACAACCCGATGACGCCGATACCAAACGCCATCCCGTTGATCATCCAGAACGGGAGACATGATTTTTCCGTTGTCGCACATTGCACAATCAGGCTACCGTACCCCGCATAACACGCCAGCAAAAACGCGGTCAGAAAGATTGACCGCTGCCAGACATGGGAAAGCTCAAAGTCACGGCATTTCCACAGTCCCTTGTAAATGTCCGCATATGTAATCATTCCATCTTTGACGGTCGGTTTGAACTCAATAGGGCGAGGCTTGGTTCCATCAGACATAGCGCATCCTTTCAGTTCCGAACTGGTGCATTTGTTGATGAACTTTCATCAAATTTCGCAGAAGTTGGATGTTGACAACAACACTTGCTACAAGAAAAACAAGATCCTCCGAACAACACCATCACCGCCACCGCAATCACGATAATTGTCACATACGGGGATATCGCTTCTATAAATTGCAACTTCCGATGATGTTCCCTATCACAACGCAACTCGAATTTGATACTCGTCTTGTCATCCGTTTCCTTGTCAAATTCCGGTTCCGTTATGACTACGGAAAACGGCTCCCACTCCTTATCCTTTACCGTAGATAGGCACTCTTCCAATCTTTCGCGCAACTTCGCGTCCATACCTGTTCTCCGTTTTAATAATGCCTGATTTCCAGTATCCGCTGCATACGGATACTGGAAAATAACATCGATATTACCATCCACGCGGTTATGCAGACCGGAAACACTCGGCAAGAGCAGCAATAATCGCGTCTTTGTTTCCGCCTGAATTCGGATTTCTCAGTGTGAATTCAAGCAAAGTCAGCAGAATTCCTTTTGCGAGAATGTCCGGTTCGACATACCAGACGGGATTTCCGAATGTTTTGGGATAACCCATATCGTCTTTATCCCAGGCACCGTTCCAGCGAGTCCCAAGCGACTTCTTTGGATTGCCGTCGTAATTGCCCCAAATGACCGAAAAATCTCCGTTGTCATAGAGGTCCGTAACATTCGACCAGTTGCCCGGCCTCACATCTTTTCCACTTATCATCTCATTCTCCGTTTTCCCGCGCCCTCTCCGTACCCACGGCACGACCGCCTCGGAGCGCGAAAAAAGGGCGGCGTGCCTTGCTTACTCATATCTCAAGAGAGGCATCGCCAAACGCCTGTGCTAAAATACGATCAAGAAGACACGCCACGTGACTTGCATCACGTAGCGCAACCTCGTATCCCGCTCTAGCACGTTTTGAACTTTGGCGAAGTTTCTCTCTTGAAGCGATCATACGCTGTTGCGTACGCCCCGGCGGCGGTCTCGCGACCGCGCCGGAACCACCTCCTTCGGGCGGAATCGGATTCCGCACTCCCGGAGGCCCCTACCCGCCCCTCGACGGCATCCGCCGCCTCGGGGCAGTATCCGTCCGTCATCGGCCCGGACGGCAAGTCAAAGAACAACTACGCCGATGAAACAGTCTCATTTTGCCATTTCCGTTCCAGACGGTCAAGTACAATCAACGCTAGTGTACCGGCACGTTGACGATTAGACAAACCACGGTATTGCCCCTTGCAAATGCACGGATTCATTCCGGGCTTTTCGCCCCTTGAACTCCGATTCTTCCGACACGCCCGCTAGTGCGGGCGGCAGGTGTATTTTCCGTTTTCACCCGTCGGGATAGTCGCACTTGTCGCGACCGCAGGGGCTGGCCCGCCGCCCGCGTTTCGTGCGGGAATGTAGATGGGGTAAGTTTTTGAAAACAACATGAACAACTCAAAACAACGTTTGCTTCTTCCGCGCACAACCATGCGCGGTTTTGAAAACGCCGCGCTGTTACGCGGCGAAAGAAGGATGTTGTCTTTAGAAGTTGTTTCGGTTGTCGCCAATCGAACGTATAGGCGAGGGCGGGGTTACCGGTCGCCCGTCTTCCAG
The DNA here is from genome assembly GCA_017962315.1 of Kiritimatiellia bacterium. Lineage (GTDB taxonomy): Bacteria > Verrucomicrobiota > Kiritimatiellia > RFP12 > UBA1067 > RGIG8368. The sequence continues at coordinate 10,043 of JAGCVN010000119.1, read as the reverse complement.
ACTTTCGGCACCCATTCGAGCAGGGAATCGGGCCAGTCCGCGAGAAGCCCCGGCGCATCCGGCGTCCCCTTTTCCGGCGGATCGTAGGGTTTGCCGCGTCCAAGATTCTCCGGGAAGGAAAGCGCCTGCGCGACCGCCTTTTTCACCGCCTCCTTGTCGCCACGACCCAAAGCCTCCTGCGCGATACCCCGCCAGGCGCGGATCCACGACGCAAGCGCATCGTTGCCCATTTCGGAGGGGAGGACTGACGCTTTCTCCAGGAACGCAATCGCCTTTTCGTTTCGCCCGCTGCGCGAAAGCGCGTCGGCGTAATCGAGTTTCACGAGGTTGGCGTCCGGGTACTTCGCGACATACGGCTCAATCTCTTTCAGTGCGTTCTCCCACTCCTTCGCCTCCGCAAAATGACGGTAAAGCGCGTGTCCGGGACGCCAGGAACCACCGTAATTCGCCGCCTTGCGGAGATCGCGCAACCGCAGGTCCCCCTTTCGGCGCGAGGCGCGGTAAAGGTAGAACACCTCCGCGTCCGGCGTCCAGCCGCAAGCGTCCAGCAGTGCATCCGCCTCTTTGTCCCATGCGTTCGCGGCCAGGCAGACGGCGGAGAGGTACTTGAACTTCCATTCTGGACGCATCCGTGCCGTCCAGTCGAGGGCGGGGAGTGATTCGCGCCGGAACGGCAGGGCGAACGCGATCGACCGCGCCGCGACCCCGTCCAGGACCGTTTTCGCCTCCGCCTCTTTCCCCGCACGGTGCAAGACGTACGCGAGACGGATGCCGCCGACGGGACTTGCTGCGGCAGCTTTCCGGAAAAGCGCCTCCGCATCCGCAAGCAACCCCGCCTCCTCGTACCACGATCCGATTTCAAGAAAAACCTCGTGCGGGAACTCGCAGCGCACGTACTTCTCCATCGGCTCAGATCCGGGATCGGCAAGGTTCAACTCGTACCGAGCCGCGTGGAAAAGCGGGACGTCGGCAAGAATCCATCGTGCCGTCAACGCGGCGGGATTCCCGCTTTTACGGGCTACGACGGTTTTAACCAGCCAGGCGTCGAGATTGTTCCCATTTGCAAGAAAGGCCTTTCTGGCGAGCGCACCGGCCGCCTCCCAGTTTTCCTCGCGCAATTCCGCCTTGGCGGCGAGTGTGAGCGCGGCAGTCCGGAATTCGGGCGAACGTGCGGCAATTCCCAGACGTTCCTTGGCTGCCCGCAGGCTGCCTGCCGCGAAAAACGCCTGCCCTTCCGCATAGTTCGCGCCCGGCGCGTAGGTATCCACGGCAAGCGCCTTTCCCGCGAACGCGTGCGCTTCCGCGTATTTGCCGCGCCGCACGGAAAGGGAGGCCAGCTCCTCAAGGGCGGGGACGAAGTACGGTTCTTTCGCAAGACATTCGAGCAACGCCTTTTCGCCGTCGCGGTCCATGCGCCGGCGGATGAACTGGCGGCCTTTGAGGTAGAGTCCGTAGGCGGTCGTCCAATCGAAATTGTCGGGCATCCGCTGCGGGCGCGTCACGAAGTTGGTCGTGTTCATGCGGCTTTCGAGGACGCCCCGGTCGCGCGCGACGCCCCATTTCTCCTCAAATGTCTCCGTGGCGCAGGGTGCGAAGGCGGTGTGTTTGAACGGGGTCTTCAACGTGTCGGCGGGCTGGTTGAAGAACAAACCGCTCTGAAGTTCGGCGTACTGCCCGTCCGCGTCGGTGAGGAGGTCTTCCCAGATGCCGCCCTCGCGTGAGAGTGCCCACAGCCAGATCTTGCGGCCAGACTTCTGTTCGACGGAGGTTTCATGATACGAACCGAAACCGGCGTCCGGCCACCAGATCCCGTAAAAGGAATTGTCGCCGTCGAGGACATGGTAGGACTTATGCCGTCCAAACGAATTGTCCGAATAGCGGGCGAGGTTTCGCCCCTTGTCGTCAAGCGGCCAGGGGTGGGAATCGCCGGCGTGGCCGATGTACGACGCCCCGGGAAAGAAGAATTCGGGGTTTCCGCGCACAGAGTAGGCGGCGTTCATCCAGTGGTAGAACGGAGTGAAAAAGCCGGAACCGTTGAACCACGTCGTGCGCGTGACGAAGTAATCCTTACCGTCTTCGAGGCGCACCTCGACCTGCCACGTCGTGCGGCAGACGAGTTCGGTGTCGGAGAGGAAACAGCTCACGCTTCCGTCCTTTCCGTTGTACACGTAATAGGAGACGGGGGTGGCGGTGGAAGGCGTGTGGCCGTAGATGCCGAAGTTGAATTCGATGCCGCCGGAACACCAGGGGCCTCGCCGCGCCACATTGCGGAACTTGACGACGTGGTTGTGATAGATGAAATCACGCCCGGTCGCCTTGTCGGCCGCCCCCCAGATCTTGCCGCCGATTTCCGGGAGGATTGTCACCTTGATCCTGTCGTTTTCGAGAATGACGGCTTTCCACTTACGCAGCGTGTTGGTTGCGCTTGTCCCGTCGAAGAAAAAGTAGGGATAGCGCATATCGGACGTGACCGGCACGGGATCGGGATCGAAAAACGGATACGTCGGCATCTCGACTGTCGTTTCCGTCACCGTCGCCGCCTGACAAAGGAACGCGGCGGTCGCGAACGCCCCCACACCCAGTCCCTTCAACTGTTCAAATGCGTTTTTCATGCGGCAAGAATAGCAACTTTCCATCCTAAAAGTAAAGGAACAAAAGGTTCTTCCAAGTGTTTCGGACTGTAACCTTTCGCCGCGTGGCGTGTAAACAGGATGGAAAATGATTCCAGAAGCGGAGAAAGACCATGGCAATGCAAGTCAATCTTAACGATGCGCAGTTCAGGGCGTTCACCCAGTTCGCGGCGAACGTGTCGGACAAAGGCACGGTCCTGGAAGCGAATGCTCATTCGCTGACGGCGCCGGACGGGACTCCCCGGAAGATCGTCGCCAAGGGGTCTGACGGCTACTGGCATTTCTGGAGAGGCCAGTCCAGCAAAAACATCAATAACGACATCCGCACGCTTTTCAAGGACACCGTCCTGCGCATGTTCGGAGCCAAGGAGGTCCAGGAGCTGCCGAAGGAGGTCCGAGACGCCATGAAAACTGCGGACTACGGCAAGGGGAGACCCCTCACGGCGCGGCGCATCCTCGCCGTGAACAAGGCGATTGCCAAGGTTGCCGACCCCGTGAACAAGAACGTCTCCATGCAGAAGGCCGAAGGTTTGGTCGATGATTCCCTAACGTTCATCAACGGCAAGGGCAAGAACCCCAAAGTCCTCGATGCGAAGCTCGATGCCGGGCAGCGCACCCGGGCCGCCGCCCTGGTGTCCAGTCTCGGCAGAGGCATGACGGACTCCAGCCTCAAGATATTCACCAACTACGTGGTGCTCGCAATTGCGTGCGGATGCTACAAGGACAATCAGGTCGATTTCATTGCCCGCCGGATGTCGGAAGAGCTCAAGAACGTGCGCAACATCAAGCCGGGCGATGCCCGGCTCGCCAAGTTCGACGCCCGTTTGACGGAATATTGGCAGAGCGTGTTAGAGGAGCAGATGGGCGCGGAGTACGTCAAAAAGTACGACGACGAAGGTCTTTTCGACACCTTCAAGGGCGATTCCCACCGCGCTTCGTTCACAATTGCAGGCGAGAGATTCCGCAGAGATGACCAGCGATCCGGTGAAATGATCGACAAGTTCAAGGATACGATTCCGAACATCCAGCACCGCAAGGCCATCTCCACGTTCATGAGTCAGTTATCGGGCAACGTTTACATTGCCTTTACCACCGGGCAGAATCCGTCGCCCACCCCGAAGTTCAAAGAACCTGACTTGTCCTCTGAAAAGGGATATGAGATGCTTTTGACTCCGTATATGAATGACCCCCTCTTCGAAGGTCCTATTTTGCAGAAAGCGGAGGATTTGGAATACACCCTTGAGCTCAGCGACGGCGGCACGAAAGCCAAGGTCACGGCGCGCTATTCCGGCAATTTGAAGTTCGACATCGAAAATTCGGGCGACTGCAGCGTGAACAGCACCGGCACATATACCTACGAAACCGAGTTCGAGTTTGACCTTTCCGACCCGAACGGGGCCAAGATCACCGGTACGCACTTCAGCCAGATGCTGGGGATGCCGGAAATCGGCGAGCCGCAAGAATTTTTGGCATAATAGGCGGCCAATAAGACCAAAGTTTTTTCAGGCCAGAAAAAACGGTGTAACCTTTTGCGACATGGTATGTATCCAAGGTAAAAAGGACAAAAATGGAATACAACGAGTTGATGCAATCGTTTGCCACGAAGTACGGCCTTGCGGACTTGCAGTCCGACAACGGCACGGTCGTACTGGAAATCGACGGGATGACCATTGGATTCATCCACGAGCCAGCGACGGACTCCGTCATGGTGGTCGCGGAGATCGGTTATCCAGAGACGGACGTCTCGGTGAACCTCGCCTCGGCGATGCTGAAGGCGAACTACCTCTTCGCCGGGACGGCAGGCGCGGTGCTCTGCCAGAATCCCGTAACCGGCGCATACGCCGTGATGAGGGAGTATCGCCTCGTCGAGCACGACCCGAAGACCTTTGAAGGCGCGCTTGAAGCGCTCCTCAATTCCGCCGACCAGTGGAAGGGTGTTCTTGAGGCCATGAACGAGACGGACGCGGAAGACGGCGAAGACGCAGAAGAGGAAGAGACTGATTCTTCCGTCCCAGATGAATTATCGCCGATGCCGGCAGGCGGATTCATTCGCGTGTAACCTTTTCCCGGTTCAGGTGTAATCCATGCAGAGACAACCTTAAAACAGGAGCGGAAACATGATCAACATCAGCGCCAACACGTACGACACCCTCAAGGCGTTCGGCGACTTTGCGAAAAAATTCGGTTCGGACTCCAAGGCCGTCGCCAGGTTCGGCATTGGCGAGTCGGGGCACGTCGTCAACGATACGAAGGACGACAAGGCTTATGCGTTTAGGCGCGACGCCGACCAGAAGAGGTTGAACAACGACACGCGCACGGAGTTCCGCAACGCGATAGCCTCTCTCTTCGGAGGGGAGGAGAACATTCCGAGGAACGTGAAAAAGGCGATGCTGCTTGGCGATTATGACAAGGGCAAGCCCCTCACGGCGAGGCGCATCGCCGAAGTGGCGGTCGCGATATCGGAAGCCGTCAGCAAACAGGGCGGGCTTCATGTCGATGGCAACGCGGTCGCCATCAACGACCTCATGAACGACATCGGCGCGACCGCGGTCAAGGGCGGCATGAAGACCGCTGGCGGGATTGGTCTGCTGCCTGAAGGCGCGGCGGACATCATCGATGCCGGTCTCAAGTCGGATCCCGTAAAGGGCAACGGAGTCGCCGTGATGACCAAGGCGAGCGAATCGAAGACCGCTGCCGCGCAACAGAAGATCAAGGTGCCCAAGGATATGCGTCCAATCGAGATAAATGCAAAAACGGCGCAGAAGATGACGACTGCCTCGGAGGATCTTCTGGGCGTGGTACTTTCGGAAGAGGACCGCCAGCGTTGCGCGGATCTACTCGCGAAATACGGAAGCGGGCTGCCTAAGAAGACGGCGCGCCTGCTTTCCAACTACATCGTGAACAGCATCGCGTACAAGATGGATGATGTGGAAGAGCATGGGAACTTTTTCAACGATTTGCCGTTCGAGAAGCGCCTCAAGAGCCTTGTAGATGAGATGAAGGAATGGGGCGAGTTCAAGTTCGGCGATCCGAGGTTCAAGGAGATCGGAAAGAAGTTCGTCCAACGCCAGAATGAATACATCCAGAACACCATCAACAAGCCCGAGATGTTCTCTCCGAAAAATCAGGACGTGTTTGACCAGCTTTACGGCGATGCAAACCGAGGCACGTGGAAGATCGGCGGCAAGAAGTTCAAGATCAACGGCGGCAGCACGCCGGAACAGGTCGTCGGAAAATTCCTCGAGACCGTAAAGGATTCCGCCGCGCGCAAGGCCATATCCATCCTGTTCAACCAAGGGAACCTCGCCGACCTCCAGCGTATGCTGATAAAGGACTGGAGTGGCTTGAATAGCGCATTCGATGACAAGAATCTGCCGGAAGAGAATGCACCTGCGCTTCCCGGCGGCGATCTGTTCGTCTCGCACAACCCCAGTGAGGACAGCTGTCAGATCACGACCGACTTTGACGTCGACTACGAACTGCAGATGTCAAAGGACGGTAAGACCGCTGTCATCACAATCGCACTCAACAGGGATGTCTCGAGCAGGGGGTCGAAAGATAACGATAGCAAGGTGGGCACGGCGACGATCGCCCAGCAAACCACCATCGACCTCACCCAGAAGCCGCTGCCCGTGGTGACGAATGTCACGTTCTCGCAGACCTTCTCGCCGGATAAGATCCGCCTGAACCCCAATGAATAGAGCCTCCAGAAGATAACCGATCTTGCCTATAACTTGATTGTTCACAAATGACAATTGTTCACAAATGCCTTCATTGCCACAAATACAAATACCGAAGCCACTTGCGATTTGTGATTTGTGAACACTGGAGACAACCGTGACAACCATGACAACAATTTGAAGAGGCGCGGCGGTCACGAAAAAAGAACAAACGGATTTGTTCAGGCCTGACGGCCTTCGCGATTTCAGAAATGTGAGCCGCGTTAGCGGCGAACAAATCCGTTTGTTGGACAATTCCCCCCAACGCCGGCGTAAAGTGGAAAGTGTAAAATGGAAGGGGGGGACGACTCTCCTGCCGTTGCCATTTCTCCGCGTCTCTGCGTCTCTGCGTTATTTTTTTGTACACACGTTCCTTTCGGCGGACTTGTCTATAAGTTCGATTGGTGACAACCGGAACAACTTCTAAAGACAACATCCTTCACCGAAACGCGAAGGAGAAAGTACGCACGAAAGCAAACGGGGAATTGCAAGAGAAAGACTATTTCATCACAATCTCAGACGGTTACATCACACTCAAGCACCCCGGCTTCACCGTCTTCATCGAATAATTGTGCGCTAGGGGGCGGCACCGGTCTCAGAAGGCTCTACAAGAACTTTAACTTTTTAGTTGTAAAACAGTCTGGAAGGAGGTACAATAATCATCGTGTTTTGTGGATATCCGCAGAAGTTGTGAGGTGTCTCGAGAACTGGTGTTTCAGAACATGAGGAGAAAAACGATGAAAGTTATGAAGAATGTCTCGACCATGAAATCGCGAGATGGGTTCTTCGCGGTCGCCGCCGTTTCGTTGTGCGCCGCCGTGTTGCCCGCGCTCGCCGAGACGTGGACGTTCAACGGATCGGGAACAAGCGACGCCAACTATGCGACGGCGAATGCGTGGAAGAACGAAAGCAATGCGAACGTCACATTCGATGAAAGCACCACGTCTCCCCGTACCTACGTCGTCCCCGCCGGCAAGACGCTCGTCACGCCTAACACGACGGGTGTCTCGTGGCGGTTCACCGCGAACGAAGGCGACGTGTTCACGCTGCAGGGGGCATCTTCCGCGCAGGCGAGCCTCCTCTCCCGCGTCAGCACGCTCACCGTTCCGCTTCTCGTTCTTGGGGACAATGCAAGGTTCAAGTTCGACAGGCATTCCACCGCTGCCACGCACAACCAGGAGTTGCTTGGCTCCGTGCGCGTAGATGCATCGGCTGAACACCCTGCTTCCATCGTGTTTGAGGGATTCTGGGATACGCAGTTTACAAATGCTACGACCGTCACAGGCTCTGGAGCGCTCGTTTACGCGCAGAACCCGGTGGGAGGAAGTCGCGGTTATCTTCGTCTGAATTGGTGTGACGCGAGCGCTTTCACCGGGCCGGTGACGCTGACGATCGGTAAAGGAGGCGCGGACACTACCCGTACACCTACCATCTACATCTCGTCCGCAGACAATATCGGCGGCAATCCTCCGGAGTTTCTCGAAAAGGGCCTCGCCCTGTCCGGCGTCAATTTCAACATCGGCGGCAATGTTACGCTTCCGGCAAATCGCGGCCTGTATTCACTCAAGCCCGAAACGGAGAGTGACAAGACATCGCCCAGCATGATGAACGATACCAATTGGGCCGGACCTAACCGCATTGATGTCTCTTCGTCCAGGACGTTCACGATTCAGAGACCGATCGGCTTCGAGGATGACGCGCAGGAATACCCCCTCACCAAGTGGGGTGGCGGAACGATGCGGGTTCCGGGATGGGCAAGCGGCGGCTGGCTCAACCTCGGCAATGGTACGCTCGACATCACAGGAGCGAGCGTGAGCGAGGGCGCGGTGACGTCGGCCACGATTGGAAAACTGACCATCAATGGCACAAAGACCGTGAAACTCACGCTCTCCGGCGATGGTTCATCGCTCGCGGACGGTCGGTATGTTCTGTTGTCGTCCGCAGCCCGGCTTCCCGAAGGCTTTGCAACGCTTGTCACTGTCGTCAACAGCGGCGCGTTCACGCTGCCGTCCGGCAAGAAGGCAATGTATTCAGTCGCGAACGGGACGGACTTCATCATGACGGTGAAGGACAATGTGGAGACCTGGACCTACAACGGCGCCAACGACACCAATCCTCGCGCCGACAGTGATGGGGTAGGCGGCAACCAGGCGGCAAACTATGCGGCGGCGAATGTGTGGAAGGATGCGAACGGCGCAAATCAGACGTTCGACACAGCCGCGACAGTTGCGCGCGACTACATCATTCCCGCCGGCAAGATGCTCGTCTCGGAACTCGACACCGATAACAACGCAGGCGAATGGAGATTTACGGGGAACAACGACACGTTCATTCTTCGCGGGTCATCCACGGTCAACGCGCACCTTCGGTCTTCTACGCGGCGCCTGTACCTGCCTTTGCTCGTGATGGAGGACAATTCAAAGGTCACGCTCGGTCTTCAGGACGGCGGCAGCGGCCGCTGGTACCAGACGCTTCTCGGAACGGTCCGCGTGGACGCCTCCACGTCGTATCCAGCCGTGATCCAGTCGTGGAACTACTACGCGAGTGTGCAGACCAACGCAGCGACGCTCGTCGGTTCCGGCGCGTTGTACTACGTGAGCCGAAACACGGGAGGCGTCAGCGCGAGTACAGACGGAACTCTGGTTTTGACGGAATGCAGCGCGAACGGATTCAAGGGGCCTGTGAAGATCGGCATGCTGGATGGCGGCACGGGGCGTCCCCGCATGCACGTCACCGTGAACACCGCGGACAACATCGGCGGCAATCCGGATGCTTTTCTCGAGAAGGGGCTTGAGCTCGCCGGCATCCACCTTCAGGTCGCCGGCAACTTGACGCTCCCGGAGAACCGCGGCCTCTACATCGCCACGAACACGCCATCCTCGAGGGTCAGCCCGCAGGGGCCTCTTGTTGAAGTCGCGAGCGGCAAGACGTTCACCGTTCCAAACGTCGTTGGATTCCAGGAGGACGCGACTGCGGGATGCTACACGCTCTCGAAGTCCGGCGCGGGCACGATGAAGGTTCCCGGCTGGGCGACCAACGGTACTGTGTCTGTCACGGCGGGAACGCTAGAAATCACGGGCGCGAGCGTGAGCGAGGGTGTGGTGACGCCGGCGACCATCGGTTCGCTTGACGTTTCCGGCGGGGCTGTGAAGGTCGTCGTCAGCGGCGACGGTTCGGAGTTGAGCCTCGGCGATGTCAAGACGCTTGTCGATTGCGGCGGCACGATTGGCGAAGGCGTTGCGGATTACATCCAGCTCGTGAACAACGGCGCGTTTACGCTTGCGGCCGGCACGAAGGCCGCCTTGTCCGTGGATGACGGGAAGATCAAGATGACCGTGGTGGAGTACGTGCCGGAATGGACGTTTAACTCCAACGGCGGCGTGTACACGAATGCGAACGTCTGGACGGACGAGACGGGCACTCGGCGGACGTTGACGGCCGCGGACGCGGCTACGAAGATAGAATACTTCGTGCCTGCGGGCTGGACGATGAAAACGCCGACCGGCGGGACAGATCCGACACTCTTCGAGTTTGCCACAGCCGCCGATTCGACCCTCACGATTGGCAGTGGCGGCACGTTGGAGTCGGACGTCATGTATCTGCATGTCCCCCACCTCGTGCTGAAGGACAACGCCACACTTCACATGTGGATAGCCAATAACACCTCCTCGGCTTTCCGCAGCGCGCGCAGCGT
>JAGCVN010000118.1 GCA_017962315.1 Kiritimatiellia bacterium | reverse complement strand
GGTCACGCCCGCGGCGAAGGGCGGGACGGTCGCGAACGCCTCCGCCGCGAAGCTGACCTTCACGGCGAAGACCGGCACGTTCAAAGGTTCGTTCACGGCCTACTCCGTCAAGGGCGGCAAGCTCGCCAAGACGAAGTTCACGGTGAACGGCGCCGTCGTCGACGGCGTGGCCTACGGCACCGCCTTCAACAAGACCGCCGGAAGCGTCCCGGTGGTGATCGAGTAAAAATGAAAAGTGAAAAATGAAAAATGAAAGTGGAAACTGGAAAGTGGAAAATGAAAAGTGAAGGGTGCAAGTAACCTTTCCTTTTCGTTGCGCCGACGCGCAACACGCCCGCCCCTCGGAGGAGGGGCGGGCGTTTTTTTCGGTTAAATCCGTGCTGGCTTTCGGTTTTGAACGGATGTATACTACCCCTATGAAATTTCTTCTATTGATAGCCGGGCTTGGCGGGTTTCTCTACGGTGTGGACTTCGGCGTGATCGCCGCAGCCGAACCGTACATGAAGGCGCTGGGCGTTTATTCGGAAGGGCAGATCAGCCATGTCGTCGGGGCGGTGCTGCTAGGCGGAATCCTCGCTTCGCTCACAGCAGGCGTCCTTGCGGACTGGTTCGGACGAAAGCGGATGATTGTCGCGTCCGCCGCGATGTTCCTCATCGCGATACCGATCGTAAGCCTGTCGCTTGAATCGTTCTACGCGCTCTATGCCGGAAGGGTGCTCCAGGGGATGAGCGCGGGGTACATGGCCGTCATCATGCCGATGTACCTCACGGAGACGCTTCCGGCGGATGTGCGCGGGCGGGGGACGGGTGTGTTCCAGTTCTGCCTCGGTCTCGGTCTCGTCGTCGCGGCCGGCGCGGGGTGTATCGTCGCCACCATCTTCGGCGCCTCGGACAAGGCCGATGCCGCCGGGCGGGTCTCCGCATGGAGCGCGAACTTCTGGTGGACGATGCTTCCGGTCGCCGTCCTTTTCCTCGGTAGCCTGCGGCTTCCCGAAAGTCCGGTGTGGTTGAAGCGGAAATCTGGAATTCCCGGAATGTCCGCGAATTCCGGAAAATCCGGCGAGCTAGGAAAATCCGGTTTTGCCGGTGGTAGTCTGCTCCAGCGGCGGTACGTGCTGCCGTTCCTGCTCGCCTGTCTTGTCCTCACCTTCAACAAGACGACGGGCATGAGTTCGTTCACGAGTTACCTCGTGACGATTCTGCACAGCGCGGGCTTCGAGGGCATCTACGCCAACTGGGGACAGCTTGCCGTGAAGCTCACGAATATGCTCGTGACCATCGCCGCAGCCGCGCTCGTAGACCGCAAAGGGCGTACGTGGCTCCTTCGGGTCGGTACGGGCGGTATGACGATCGGTCTTGCGGCGATCGGGTCGGTGTTTTTCGCGATCGAGCATTTAGGTGTGGCGGCGAACAATTTTACGGGGCTTCTCACCATGTTCGCGTTCTTCTTCATGCAGGTGTTCTACGCGCTCGGTCCCGGACTGTGCGTGTGGCTGGTGCTGTCGGAACTGATGCCGCTCCGTATCCGTGCGAACGGTATGGCCATCGCGCTCTTTATGAACCAGTTCGTCGCGTGGGGGCTGGCGTCGTGGTTCCGCCCGTGGGTGAATGCCTGGGGGTGGAGTTCGATGTTCTTCTTCTTCGCCGTGAACGGTGTCCTTTATTTCATCACCGTCTGCTTCATTCCCGAGACGAAGGGCAAGACCCTCGACGAGCTGGAAAACCTGTTCCAGAAAGATCCGGGGAAGGAATCGCCGAATCTTCTTCATAAGGCATGACAAGGGCGGGAATGTGTGGTAGACTACCCCTGTTTTTCAAACAAAGGATGGAATCATGACCGAACGACAGATCTTGCAGATTATGGGTGAGACGGGGGCCCTGCTGGAGGGACACTTTGAACTCCGCTCGAAACTGCACTCCAACCGGTACTTTCAGTGTGCCAACGTGTTGCGGTATCCGCGTATCGCCGAGAAGCTCTGCCGCGCCGTGACGCGCGAGGTGGTGAAGAGCGGCAAACTCGGGAAACGCATCGACGGGGTGATCTCCCCGGCGGTCGGCGGAATCCTCGTCGGGCACGAGGTCGCGCGCGAGCTGGGCGTCAAGTGCATCTTTGCGGAGAAGGTGCAGGGCGAGGGTACGGACGCCTCCGGCAAACCCAACACCGTCCTTGCGCTCCGCCGGTTCTCCATCAAGAAGGGGGAACGTTACGTCGTCGCCGAGGATGTCGTGACGAAAGGTGGGCGCGTCCAGGAGACGATTGACCTTGTGAAGGCGGCCGGCGGCAGCGTCGCGGGCGTTGTCGTCCTCGTCGATCGTTCGGCGGGCAAGGTGAAGTTCGGGCGTGTCCCGATGTTCTCGCTCATGCAGATGACGCCCGAAACGTGGACCGCCGACGAGTGCCCGATGTGCAAAGCCGGGTCTAAGCCGGTCCATCCCGGTTCCTGATCCGGTATGAAGCGGTACGTCATTCGTAGGCTTCTGGAGGCGGTCCCGACAACGATCGGGATTCTCCTGCTCACGTTCCTCCTCTTCAACGTGGTGGGCGGTTCTCCCGCGCAGGTCGTGCTAGGGAAGAATGCGACGGCGGAGGCGATTGCCGCGTTCGATGCGAAATACGGCTACGACAAGCCGCTTTTCATCGGCAAGTCCTCGTTTTTCGATTCGCAGTTTTTCAACTACGTGCGTTCGCTGTCGAAGGGAGACCTCGGCGTTTCGACGGAACACCAGTGTCCGGTTGCGGATGTCTTGCGCGAGGGGGCCGGGCCTTCGCTGATGCTTACCGTTCCGATGTTGATCGGCGGGACGCTCATCGGCGTTTCGCTCGCCCTGTTGTGCGCCGCCTGGCGCGGGGGCAAGTGGGACAAGGCCGTCTTGGTGTTCTCCACGATCCTGATGAGCGTCAACTATGTGGTCTGGGTGCTGGCGGGACAGTTCCTGCTCGCGTTCAAGCTCCACCTCTTTCCCATCTGGGGGTTCGGTTCGGCCGTGTACCTCGTCCTCCCCGTGTGCATCGGGATTTTCAGCGGACTGGGGCGCGACGTCCGTTTCTTCCGGGCGGTGATTCTCGACGAGACGTATAAACCCTACGTCCGCACCGCGCTGGCGAAGGGGCTGGCGGGGTGGCGGGTGATGACCGTCCACGTCCTGCGGAATAGCTTGATCCCGATCCTCACCTACGTCAGCCTCTCGATCCCGTTCCTGTTTACGGGGTCGCTGTTGCTGGAGACCTTCTTCGGTATTCCCGGATTAGGCAACGTCAGCATCAACGCCATCCATTCCTCGGATATGGCCGTGGTGCGGGCGGTGGTCGTGCTGGGTGCGCTTCTGTACCAGGCGGTGCAGCTGGTCACCGATCTCGGTTACGCCTGGCTGGATCCCCGCGTCCGTCTGGGCTGACCGTTTTCGGCGGCGGCATTCATCCGCTTGCCCATAACTTGATTGTTCACAAATGCCATCATTGCCACAAATATCGGGGACACTTGCAATTTGTGATTTGTGAACAATTGTGACACTTGCGATTTGTGAACAATGTCCACGTTACACTCATGTACATTCCTGTACGAAGTCTGGGCGGCGGGCTATTCTTTCTTCAAGTGCTTCTGGCAATACTGTTTGCCTTCAGCCGATTTTTCCGCGCACTGCATCCCTTCCGGGGTCATCGACCGGCAGCGGGCGAGCGGTTTGGAAGGGGCGGTGGAGGTCGCGTGCTGGCGGCAGTAGCGTTCGCCGGGCGGGTCCTCCGCTTGCAGCGGTTTCCTGACTGCGTCATCGCCGGGCATTGTCTCGCCGGAAGCTTTGTGTTTTCTTTCGATGCGGTCGCAGTGTCGGCCGGGGCAGACGAAACGGCAGATACGACGGCCAGAAGGATCAGCCAACGGTTCATGCATATTTTCCTCGGTTCACGTGAGAACACGTAACCCGGCACGTTTCAAACCGTGCCCCCGATTATACCGTGCTTTCTAACCGGGTAAAATTACTAATGCTTGCAAAGGCGGGGTATTCATGGTAGGATAGCGTCGTTTTCCCTACACCCCCGGAGGGCATCCGGGCGGCGGGGCAACAGCAAGAATGGAGTTCTATGGCTAGCGAAGAAGAAATCGAAGTGATCGGCACGGTCGTCAAGGTCCTGCCCGCCACGATGTACACGGTGCGTCTGGAGAACGGGCATGAGGTTTTGGCGCACATTTCGGGGAAGATGCGCAAGTTCTTTATCAAGATCGCCTGCGGGGATACGGTGACGCTGCAGATCTCGCCGTACGACCTGACCAAAGGCCGCATCATTTACCGTCACAAGTCGTAGCCGTCCAGGTCAACGCCGCCCGGTGACGGTGTTTTCGATGAGGAGGGGAACATGGTGGAGTACCTGTTGCTGATCGTCAGCGCGGTGTTGGTGAACAATTTCGTCCTGAGCCGCTTCTTGGGATGTTGTCCGTTCCTCGGCGTTTCCAAAAATCTCGACACCGCGCTGGGGATGTCGGGCGCCGTCGTTTTCGTGATGACCATTTCGTCCGCCGTCGCCTGGTGTCTCGACCACTTCGTGCTGATCCCGCTCGGATTGAAATATCTGGAGACGTTGGCGTTCATCCTCGTGATCGCCTCGCTGGTGCAGTTCATCGATATCGTGATGAAGCGTTACGCGCCCTCGCTCCACGCGGCCCTCGGGATCTTCCTGCCGCTAATCACGACGAACTGTGCCGTTCTTGGCGTCGCGCTCCTCAACGTGCAGTTGAACTACGGTTTCCTGAAATCGGTGGTGTTCGGCTTTTCCGCTGCCGTCGGCTTCGGGCTCGCGCTGGTGATTTTCACGGGGCTGCGCGAACGGATCCTGCTTGCAGCGCCGCCGCGCGCGTTTAAGGGGATCGCGGTTTCGCTGGTGACGGCCGGGCTGCTTTCGCTCGCGTTCATGGGTTTTAACGGCCTGGTCAAGTAAGGAGGAACGCAGTGGATCCCATTTTGACGGCGACGCTCTGTGTAGGCGGGATCGGGCTTGTCGCGGCCGGTGCGCTCGCGCTCGCGGACAAATTCATCAGCGTCCGGGAGGATCCCCGCATCGGCGAGATCGCAAAGGCGCTCCCAGGGGCGAATTGCGGCGGATGCGGGTTTGCCGGATGCGCGGACTACGCCAGGGCGATCGTCTCCGGCGCCGCCGCGCCGAACCTTTGCTCCGTGGGCGGATCGGCGGCGGAGGCGCAGATCGCGGCCCTGCTCGGTATCGAGGCGGGGGAGGCGCGGGAGCGCCGTGTCGCCGTCGTCCACTGCCGGGGAAATTGCGGCGAGGCGGTCCGGCGTTCCGCCTACAACGGGATCGCCGACTGCTCGGCGGATCACGCGACGGCGGGCGGCGACAAAGGATGCGCATTCGGTTGCCTCGGTCTCGGGACGTGCGCGCGGCAATGCCCCGTCCAGGCGATTTCCCTGCGGGAGGGGATTGCCGTCGTGGACAAGGAGCGGTGCATCGGTTGCGGCAAATGCGTCGCTGCCTGCCCCCGCCGCTTGATCGAGCTTGTCCCTGCTTCCGAGGATGTGCATGTTTTCTGTGGCTCGCAGGACAAGGGCCCCGCCGTCAAGAAGGTCTGCGGCAAGGGGTGTCTCGGCTGCACCGTCTGCACGAAACTTTCCCCCGGCGCGTTCGTGATGAAGGGTTTTCTCGCCGTCCGGGATTACACGCAGCCCGTCAAGAATCCCGCCGTCGTAGATAAATGTCCGGGGCACTGCATTGGCCGCGACGCCGCGGGTGCGTGAGAAGGGGGATGTGACATGAAGATTCTTTCCAAGGTGTTTCACTTCAAGGGCGGCATCCATCCCTGTTACCGCAAGGAGCTTGCGGCGGGCGTGCCCGTGCGGGAGATTCCCGTTCCCGCAAAGCTCGTGATTCCGATGTCGCAGCATCTCGGTGCGCCGGCGAAACCGGTCGTCAAAGTCGGCGATGTCGTCAAGAAATACCAGCTGGTCGCCGAGGCGGGCGGTTTCATTTCCTCGCCGGTCTATGCGCCGGAAGGCGGGAAGGTGGTTGAAATCGGCGTCACGCAAAACGCTTCGGGCGCACGGTGTGCGTCGGTCGTGATCGAGACGGATCCCGAAGCGGAGGCGGTGCCGTTCGCCGCGATCCCTGATTGGCGCAACGCGGCTCCGGGCGACCTGCTGGCCCGCGTCGGCGAGGCGGGAATCGTCGGAATGGGCGGCGCGGGTTTCCCCACGAAGGTGAAACTGTCGCCCCCGGCGAACAAGCCGATCGACACCGTGATTTTGAACGGCGCGGAGTGCGAACCCTACCTGACGAGCGACCACCGGGTGATGCTCGAATGTGCGCGCCAGATCCGCGAAGGAGCGGAGATTATCCGCCGTATCCTCGGTACGCCGTGCGTGCGCATCGCGATCGAGGACAACAAACCCGACGCCATCTCCGCGATGGAGGAGGCTTGCCGCGACGCGGAGGGTGACTTCGCACTGGTCAAACTTCCGACGCAATATCCGCAGGGTTCGGAAAAGCAGCAGATTTTCTCCGTGACGGGACGCCAGGTGCCGCGAGGCGGCCTTCCGATGGACACGGGGTGTGTGGTCGAGAACGTCAGCACGGTCAACGCCGTCTACGAGGCGGTGGTCAAGGGGATCCCCTTGACGCGGCGCGTGGTAACGGTGACGGGCGGAGCCGTGTCCTCGCCCGGCAATTTCCTCGTTCCGTTCGGGACTGCCTACCGGACGCTCATTGAGGCGGCGGGCGGTTTCCGCGAGCCGGCGGCAAAAGTCGTCTCTGGTGGGCCGATGATGGGGTTCGCGGTGACGAACCTTGACGTTCCGACGGGAAAGACGACCTCCGGCATCACCTGCCTGACGCGGCGTGACATTTCTTTCTTTACGTCGCAGGCCTGCATCTCCTGCGGGCGTTGCGTGGACGCCTGCCCGATGCGGTTGATCCCCTCGGCGATGAGCCAGTTCATCGAAGCGGACGACATTGAAGGCGCGAAAAAGGCGAACCTGATGGACTGCATCGAGTGCGGTTCGTGCGCCTACGTCTGTCCGGCGCACCGTCCCCTCGTCCAGCATTTCCGCCGGGCGAAAGGCGTGATCCGCGCCGAAATGGCTGCCGCCAAAGCCAAAGCCACCGCGAAATAGCGATGAGGAGGGGGATGTTGCCCGCAGACGCGGGCAACTGCAAAACCCGGCCCGCAGACGCGGGCAACTGCAAAACCCGGGCTGCAGACGCGGGCGGTTATGGAACCTACCACGGCGGCGTGTAAAGCCGAAGGGGGCGTGATGGGCAGACTGCCGGATTTTGATTACAAGAGACCGTTTTTTTACATGGTTACGCTGAAACGGGTGCGGGTATTGCAACCGCCCGCGTCTGCGGGCCGGGATGTTGTCCACGGGTTCGGACAACTGCAAACCCCGCCGTTTTGTATTATTTCCGAAACGGGTGAAGTTGTGGCCAATGCGATAACTGAAGCGTTCGAGGCGGTGATTCGCGAATGGGCGGCTTTCTGGCGCTCGGAGGAAAGCGTTTCGCCTCATGTGATTATGCCTGACCATCTGCATCTGCTCGTCAAGCTGGCCGCCGTAGAAAAAGCGGTTTCGCTGGCGGTGGTGGTGGGCGATCTCAGGAAGCGGCTCAACAGGGCGTATTGGGCGGTTGTGTCGCCCGCAGACGCGGATGACTATACGAACAGTCTGTCCGCGCCCCCCGTCATCGACTCCGAGTGGCACGATTGGATCGTGAAAAAGCAGGGGCAGCTCGCGACCTTTCGCACGTATATTCTCGAAAACCCGCTGCGCCACGCGCGCCGTTGCGCGAACCGCCGGTATTTCACGCGGGCGCGGCAGATAACCTTTTGCGGTGCGCTTTATTGGGCATACGGTAACGAGGCGTTGCTTGCGCTGCCCGTAATTGTGGCGCTGAAAGGGCACAGGAGGGCATTGCCGCCCGTAGATGCGGGCGACGGTAAACAACGTTTTGACGCCGCTGCGCTTCGTTTGGCGGCTTCGCGCATCGGTCCGGGCGGCGCGGGGCTTTCAACCTTCCTCTCGCCGCTTGAAAAAGAAGCGGGCAACGAGATTGTCAAAGCAGGCGGTGCGCTGATCGTGCTCTCGATGACGGGCTTTGGCGAACGGTGGCACCCTTCCGAAAAACAGGAGCGGCTGTGCGCAGCCGGGAGGATGCTCTACCTTTCACCCTACGCGCCACAGGCGGCGAAGCTCGACAAACGCGAAATGTACATTCGTGCCCATGCGCTCATCGAATGGGCCCTTGTGCATGCACACGAATCATGGGAGGCTTGGCCATGAAAGAGGAAAACCAGGACGATAGGCGCGGTTCTGCGCAAGAACCGTATGAAGCCGCCCGATTGCCCGATTGTTTTTGAAAAAGATTTTCGTGACAAATCCTGAAAAAATGAGACAATACCCCCTTTTCAAACGTGCTTATTGGAAGGGTTTGTATGGCTAGCAGGAAGACGCGCGACCGTCGGGTCGAGATGAGTGTGGAAGGGTTGAAGGAGGACTTCGCCTGGCATGTCCGCTATACCCAGGCGAAGGACATGGTGAAGGCGACGCGGCGTGACCAGTACACGTCGTTTGCACACTGCGTGCGCGACCGCCTGATTGAACGTTGGCTCGAAACGCAGTCCACGTACTACCGCCGCAACGTCAAGCGGGTCTATTACCTTTCCCTCGAATTCCTCATCGGCCGTCTGCTCGGCAACAACGTGATCAACCTTAAGATGGAGGATATCGCCGCCGAGGCTCTGAAGAATTACGGGATCGACTGGAATTCGCTGCGCGACTTCGAGACCGACGCGGGTCTCGGAAACGGCGGCCTCGGGCGTCTCGCCGCCTGTTTCCTCGATTCCATGTCCACGCTCAACCTGCCCGCGCTCGGTTACGGCATCCGTTACGATTACGGTATCTTCAAGCAGCGGATCTGCGAAGGGCAGCAGGTGGAGGAACCCGATAACTGGTTGAAGCACGGGTATCCTTGGGAGCTGTGCCGTCCAGAGTATACGCAGACCGTCCGGTTCGGCGGCCATGTCGAATGTATCCGGGGCGAGAAAGGCACGGAATGGCGCTGGGTCGATACCGAAAACGTGCTGGGCGTACCCTACGACCTGCCGATCGTCGGGTACAACCAGAACGTGAACACGCTCCGCCTCTGGTCGGCGAAGGCGGACGACGAGTTCCGTCTGGACGATTTCAACAAAGGGTCTTACGTCGAGGCGGTCGAGAGCAAGGTCCTTGCCGAGAACCTTACCAAAGTCCTTTACCCGAACGACAACACGGTCGCGGGCAAGGAACTCCGTCTCCGTCAGCAATACTTCTTCGTCTCCTGTTCCGTACAGGATATGCTGGCGCGCTTCCGCCGCACGAATTCCGATTGGCGCATCCTGCCCGAGAAGGCGTTTATCCAGTTGAACGAGACACATCCCGCGCTGGTCATTCCGGAATTGATGCGTCTGCTCATCGACCGCGAACATCTGGATTGGGACACCGCGTGGAACATTACCCGCCGCTGCACCGCCTACACGAACCACACCATCCTGCCGGAGGCGCTGGAGAAGTGGAACCTCCCGATGTTCGCGCGGTTGCTGCCCCGCCACATGCAGATCATTTACGAGATCAACGCCCGTTTCCTCAAGCAGGTCGCCGCCACATGGCCGGGCGACATCGCGCGTCTCTCTCGCATGAGTATTATCGACGAGAGCGGCGACAAGTACGTCCGCATGGCCAACCTGGCTATTGTCGGTTCGAGCGCGGTCAACGGTGTCGCCGCGTTGCATTCGCAGATTTTAAAGGATTCGCTCTTCCATGATTTCTACGAACTGTATCCCGATCACTTCTCGAACAAGACGAACGGTATCACGCAGCGCCGCTGGTTGTTGAAGGCGAATCCCGGCCTTTCGAATCTGATTACCTCCAAAATCGGTTCCGGATGGATTACCGATCTCGACGAGCTGCGCAAGCTGGAGGCGTATGTGGACGACCCCGCGTTCCTCCGCGCTTTCCATTCCGTCAAGCAGCGCAACAAGGAATCGCTCTCCGCCTACATCCGTGAAACCCTCGGAATTTCGGTCGATGCCTCGTCGATTTTCGATGTCCAGGTGAAGCGTCTCCATGAGTACAAGCGTCAGCTTCTGCTGGTGCTGTACATCATCATCCTTTACGACCGCCTGGTCAACGATCCGTCGTTCGACATGGTGCCGCGCACGTTCATCTTCGCGGCGAAGGCGGCCCCCGGCTACCACATGGCGAAGCTGATCATCCGTTTGATCCACGGTGTCGCCGATGTCGTGAACAGCACCCCGAAGGTGCGCGGACGCATCAAGGTCGTGTTCCTGCCCGATTACCGCGTCTCCCTCGCCGAACGTATCATCCCAGCCGCCGACGTGAGCGAACAGATTTCGCTCGCCGGCACGGAGGCTTCCGGCACGGGCAACATGAAGCTCATGCTCAACGGCGCGATCACCGTCGGCACGCTCGACGGCGCGAACGTGGAAATCCGCGAAGAGGTCGGCGACGAAAACATCTTCATCTTCGGGCTCCATTCCGAAGAGGTCGATGCGTTGCGTCCGTCCTACTGTTCACGCGACATCTACAAGTCCGACCCTGAGATCCGCCGCGCCATCGACATGATCCGCAACAACGTGTTCAGTCTGCTCCATCCGGATCTCTTCCAGCCCATTGTGCAGAGTCTGCTGGACTGGAACGACCACTATATGCTGCTGGCGGATCTTCGGAGTTATATCGAGGTTCAGGATAAGGTTTCCGCGCTCTACAAGAAGACCCGCGAGTGGGATCGCAAGGCGCTTCTGAACGTCGCCCGCTCCGGCAAGTTCTCTTCCGACCGTACCATCCGCGAGTATGCCGAGGACATCTGGCATATTTCGCCGTGCACGTCCGGCGAAGACGAAAACTGAGAGGTCAGCATCTGTCGGCGATGATTTTGCCGGCTTCCTCGCGTACCACTTCGCGGTCGTCGAAAGGGTAGGCGACACCGGCGATGGTCTGCGTGGTTTCGTGCCCTTTCCCGGCGACGACCACCAGGTCGCCTGCGCCTGCCTCCTGTAGCGCAAGCCGGATCGCGACGCGGCGGTCCGGTTCGACCGCACACTCCGCCGTCTTGGGAATCCCCGCCAGGATTTCGTCGATGATGGCGAGCGGATTTTCCGAACGCGGGTTGTCCGAGGTTACGACGAGGCGGTCGGCGCACTCCGCGCACGCCCTTCCCATCAACGGACGTTTCGCGCGGTCTCTGTCGCCCCCGCATCCGAAGACGACGAAGAGTCGTTTCTCGGTCATTTCCCGTGCAGCCGTCAAGACTTTCCGGAGGGCGTCGTCCGTGTGGGCATAATCGACGTAGACGGAGCAGGGCAGGGGTGTCGCGATGCGTTCAAGCCGTCCCCAGCGCGGCTGGACGCGACCCAACGTTTGGCAGACCGTTTCGAAGGGGACACCGGCGGAAAGGGCCAGTCCGGCGGCGCAGAGAAGGTTTGAAATGTTGTATCGTCCCGCCAGCAAGGTGGTCACGGTGTCTTCACCCGCGCCTTCCGCAACGAGCCGGAAGCGGCTCCCGTCCGGGGCGAGTTCCACCGACTCGGCGCGGAGTGTCGCTCCAGGGATCCTGCCGATTCCCGCGCAGACGACGTGTAACTTCAGGCGTTTGCAGAAATCGGCCATCGTTTCCCCGTAAGGCGCGTCGAGAAGGCAGACCGCCGTGCCGTCCGGATTTTCGTCGGCCATTTGCCGGAAGAGTTTCTGTTTCGCCTCGAAGTATCGCTCCATCGTCTTGTGGTAGTCCAGGTGGTCTTCCGTGAGGTTGGTGAATGCGGCGCCTGTGAAGCGAAGCGCCGCGACGCGGCGTTGATCCAGCGCATGGGACGAGGCCTCCATAACGGCGGAATCGCACCCGGCGCGGAACATTTCCCCCAGCAGGTTGTGGAGTTCGCAGGAACCGGGGGTTGTCCGGGCGGAGGCGCGCGTCCGTCCCGCGAATTCGACGGCGACCGTCGTCTGCAATCCCGGTTTTCGTCCGGCGGCTTTCAACAATTCGGCCAAGACCCAGGCGGTGGTTGTTTTCCCGTTCGTTCCGGTCACGGCGAAAAGATCCATGCGGCGTCCGGCTCCGTCGTTGGCGGCGCAGGCGAGTTCCGCCATTGCGCCGCGAACGTCTCCGGTGCGCAGGGCGGGGACGGGGTAGGGAGGCAGGTCGAGTGTGCGGTCAACGAGCAGGGCGGCGGCGCCGGCCCGCAAAGCCTGATCGATGTAACGGCGTCCGTCGTCGTCCGTCCCCTGCACGACGGCGAAGAGGTCGCCTTTCCCGACGAGGCGTGAATCGCTCTGCACGCTACGGAATTCGAGGTCGGGCAACGGGGTATCCAGAAGGGAGGAGGCTTTTTCAAACCGGGAAAGCTTCATGGCGGCAGACCTTTAAAATTTTCCTGCACCCTTGCGGACAAGCACGGTGACGTGCGTTCCGTCCGGGGAGGGGGAGACAAACAACAGGGCGGTGGAAGGACCTTTCACGAATATACGGCAGGAGGAGCCCGGCGGCGACGCTTCCGAAAAACCTGCGAGCGAAAGCGAGGTTTCGGCTTGAAGCGAGGTCTCGGCGGGGGGGGCATCGCTCGCGCCCGTCAGGAAGGAAAGGTTCGACGCGCGCGTTTCCGCACTGAACAAGGGGCGGGCTGCGAATTGCGGGATCGCGGCCGGCCATTGCGGCGTTCCACGTGCGGCCGCGGCCTTTCCCGTCACCGCCAGCACGAGCGGGGCGGTGGTTGCCGGAATCAAGAAACAGCGGGTTCCCGAAGGTGGATCCGCGGCGAGCGCCTTGGCAAGAGCGCCCGCGTCGCCCGAAGGAAACGTGTAGACCAGGAGTTCCCCGTCAAGCCCGTTCACGGTTACGGGGGTGGCGTACATACGTTCGCCTCCCAGGCCGGAGAGGAATTTCTCCGCCGACCCGGCGAGTTTCCAGAAAAAGGCGCCGGATGCGGAGAATGCGAGGAGGAATGCGAGGAGAAAGATTCGTTTGGAAAACAACATGACGACAGTCTACCAGAAAACACGGACTATCCAAGTTTTTTTTGCCTAGTGGAAAAAACCGGAGGAGAAGCGCATTGATTTCGTTTACGGAAACGCGGAAATGTGGTATGGTGGGGACATGAATTTTGCAAGGATACTCGGATTCCTTCTTTGGGCGGGGTGCCTGGGCGCGGTCACGCCGCAGGAGGAATCTTTCTTGAAGGTCTGGAATGTGCATGTTCGTTCGGGGACGGACCACCGGGCGTTCATCGAGGCGTGCCAACCCGTCATGCAGAAAGCCTCCACGCTCGGCGAGTGGTTGCCGGCGGTCAAGACGCTCGCCGCCTGGCATCTCTATGCGATGGGGGATTTATCGGATGCCGAACGGATTTTTGAATCCGCCCTGTTCAAGGGCAAGGCGTCGACGTCCACGGCGAGGTTCGCGGATATTCAGGCGAAACGCTGGCTCACCCGTTTCGACGCCGCCCGCGTGAACAAGGCGCTGCGAAGCTACTACGTCACGCACGTCGAATACCCTGCCACGCTTGCGCCTGTGCTGACGGACGTAAAAAGCCGGCAGCTTCCCAGGGTAGACCGGTTCGGCGACGCCTGGATCTACCGACTGGAGGAATTCTCTAAAATCAAGGGGCTGGCGAACCAGCGTTTTGCGCTTTACAGCCAGACGCTCGGACGCGAGGGCACGTCGTTGAAAACGTTTTCGAGACGTGCGTACGGGGAGGGGCTCGAGGCGACGATTCTCGGCGTGAAACCGGGTAGGCCGGTGCTGGTCGATTTCGAGGCAGTGCGCGACGGCAAGCGCGAACGGGGTATTTCCGGCGAGGGGGCGAAGGCGTTGAACGGCATCCGCCTCGTGAAGCTCGCCACCGACGGTTCATTCGCATTGATGATCGACAGCTCCGGGGATTTCTGGATCCTGGCGAAACGCGCACGGCGTTAGAGAGGGATGGTGCAGATGACGAAGGAAGGAATCGCGGCGTATCTGAATGCCGCCCAGATGGCGAAGCTGAACCAGCTGGTCTTGAATTCGCGCTATGTCGTGGAGGGCACGCTGGCGGGACGCCACCGTAGTGCGCAGAAAGGTTCCAGCACCGAATTCGCCGACCATCGTTCGTACATGCCCGGAGACGACCTGAAGCGGATCGACTGGAAGGTGCTGGGGAGGACGGACAAGTACTACATCCGCCGTTATCAGGACGAGACCAACCTTCGCGTCTATTTGCTTCTCGACCGCAGCGGGTCGATGAACTACACCTCCGATCTGGATCGCCCCACGAAATACGCCTACGCTGCGACGCTCGCCGCCGCGCTCGGATACGTCGTGTTGAAGGCGCGCGACGCGGTGGGAATGTACATCTACGGAGAGAAGATGGACGCCGCCCTGCCTTGCCGCAATTCGTTCAACGAATGGAACAATTCACTCAAGGTCCTCCAGTCCTTCAAGCCGGAGAAGGGGACGCACGGTGCCGAAGTGATGCACCAGATCGCGGAATCCATCAGCCGCCGCGCGCTGGTTGTCCTTGTCTCGGATCTTTTGGACGATCAGGAGGAGATCGTCAAGGCGGTCGCGCATTTCCGGAAGAATATGCACGATGTGATTGTCTTCCACACGCTCGATCCCGTCGAGCTGACGTTGAACCTGAAACGCGGCGCGGAGTTTGAAGACCTGGAGACGGGGGAGAAGATGATCGCCGATCCCCGTGCGATGGCGAAAGAGTACAAGGACATCATGGGGCAGTTTATCGAAACCTACCGCAAGGCGTTCGCGGAGATGAAGGTCGATTACCGTCTCGTGACCACCGATGAACCGGTGGACACGTTTGTCCGCGCCTATCTTGAAGAACGTAAACGGATGTCGAGGTAAGTCGCCATGTTTGGATCTCCCATGTTTCTCTGGGCGCTGCTCGCCGCCGGCATCCCGTTGATGCTCCATATGTTCCAGCGTCGCCGCACGGTGAACACGCCGTTCCCGACCATCCGCTTCCTGAAGGCGGCGCAAAAACGTTCCTCCAGCCGCGTGCGGTTTGAGAATTTCCTGCTTTGGCTGTTGCGTACCGCGCTGCTGGCCGCGCTGGCACTGGCGTTTGCCCAGCCTGTCCTGCGCAACGTCGCGGGGGCGGATTCGTTCCTCGGACGCTCGCGTCGCGACGTGGCAATCGTCCTCGACGGTTCCTACAGCATGAATTATGAACTGGACCGGGGCAAGGTCTGGTCGCTGTGCAAGGATGCCGCCGTGCAGATTGTGCAGGCGTTGCATCCGGGCGACCGCGTCTGTGTCTACCTCGCGACGGATACGGCGGTGCCGGTCATCGAAAAACCGACAACCGAATACGCGACGGTCGTAAGCGCGATCCAGTCGTTGTCGTGCGCGCACGTCTCCTCGAAACTCGGCGAAACCGTCGCCGCCGCCCTCCGGACGCTCGGTGCAGTGAAGGAGAAGACCGAGAAAGAGGTTTTCGTGTTGACCGACGGACAGGCGCTTTCATGGGAGGATTTCCGTGCGTCTTCCAAAAAAGGGGACGAGGATGCCGGGGAGGCTATTCCCCGCGAGGCCCGCGACAAGGTCGCGTTCTTCGCGCTGCTTGCCGGCGCGGCCAGTCCGGAAAACGCCTTCCCTTCGTTTGTAAAAGTTTCGCCCCCGTTGATGTTGCAGGGACAGAGCGCGCGCGTCGCCGTCCGCATCGGGCGGACGGGGGCGCCGAAACCCGTCACTGTCACGCTCAAGGTTGACGGACAGGAACAGGGCAGCCGTTCTGTCACGGCGGAACCAGGTACGGAGACATCGGTCGAATTCGTCTTGAACAACCTGGAGGCGGGCATCCACGTCGCCTCCGTCTCCACGCCGAAGGACGCGCTTGCAGAAGATGACGTCTTCCAGTTTTTGCTGCGTGTGAACCATCGTCTTCCGGTATTGGTGGTTGGACGGCACGAGGCGACACGCTACCTCCGCGCCGCGCTCGCCCCCGGCGCGGCGGATGACAGTATCCGGCAGGTTACCCCCGATGCGCTGGATGCGGTTGAACTTCGCGACTTCCAGGCGGTTTTTTTCTGTGACGCGCTTCCGCTTTCCGGTCAAACCGTTCTGCGGATCGAAACCTACGTGCAGAACGGCGGCGTGGCGGTGTTCTTCCCCGGCGAGACGTGCGATCCTTCCGCCTATGCCGTGTTCAACATCCTTCCCGCTCAACCGGGCGAAGTCGCCTCCGTCGCAACGGCGGATGCCGCGCGTTTCCTGCGCCGCCTGCCCCGCAAGGAAGGACAGAAGGTCGATTTCACACTGCCGCTTCCGCCTGGGACGATGCCGACCGTCGCGCTCAAGCGGATTCTGCGGATCGCCGGCGAACCGGCGGAAGAGGCGGCGACGCTCGTCACCGCAGGGGAGGGGATGCCGTTCCTTCTCGGGCGCGCGGCGGGGCGCGGACGCTGCTTCCTGTTCACCGTCGGCGCGACCCGCGAGTGGAGCACGTTCCCGTTGACGGCGTTTTTCGTGCCGGTCGTACACCAGCTGATCCGCCAGGGGAGCGGCGCGTCGGTCCAGCCCGCGCACGTGACCCTCGGGACTTCGATGGCCGCCAACGAGGCGATCCCCAATTACCGGGAAGAGGACACGGTCACGATGCCTTCCGGTGCTCCGTTGCAAGTGAAAGAAAGCGGGGGACGGAACCTCATCCTTTCGGAACTTCCTGAACCCGGCATTTATCTGCGCACGAAAGCGGGCGGCACGGACGAACCCGTGTTGGCGGTCAACACCGACCGCTCCGAGTCGAAACTCGATCCCGCGTCGCAAGATGACGTGGCGGAATGGACGGGGTTCAAGAAATGCGTTGTCGCGACGGATGCGGAGGAACTGGCCAGGCTCGTCGAAGAACGCCGGAACGGACGCTCGTTCACCGAATTGGTGCTTTGGCTGGCGCTTCTCCTTTCGCTCGCTGAATGGGGATTCGCGAACGCCGCGTTGCGGTCGCGCAAGGGCGCGACGGAAAATCTGGCTGTCAGCGTGACGGGAAAGGTGACGGGGGGATAACGCATGACGAAGACGGGACAGCCAATTTCCGCGTTGGAAAACGTCACGGCCGGCTATCGCGACCGCGAGGTCCTGCACGCCGTGACCTTCCGCGTGAACCCCGGCGAGCGGATCGCCCTGGCGGGACCGAACGGTGCCGGCAAGTCCACGCTTCTGCGTGTCCTCTCCGGTGCACTCGCCCCGTTTTCCGGGGACGTGACGATTCCTGCCCCGCGCGAACGCCGCTTGCGGACCGTCCCGCAGGAAACGCCGCGCGATGTCCCGTTTGCCGTACGCGCGTTCGTGACGCTGGGACGGACGCCTTGGCTTCCGAGGTTTGGAAGCCCTTCGCACGAAGACCGCGAGGCGGTTGACGAGGCGTTGGAGGCGACCGGGCTTGTATCGCTTGGAGACCGCCCGATGACGGAATTGAGCGGTGGAGAACGCCGTCTCGCCTCGCTTGCGATGGCGCTCGCGGCGCGCCCCGAAGTCTTGCTGCTGGATGAACCCACCGCGAACCTTGATCTGGCGCACCATGTGCGGCTCGCGTCGATCCTGCTTCGCCTGAACGAAGAAAAGGGCGTCGCCATCGTCGCCACCGTGCATGACCTTACGTTTGCGAGCCGGTATTTTCCCCGTGCCGTGTTGCTGCGTGAAGGCCGGATCGAGGCGGACGGGACGGTCGCCGAGGTTTTCCGTCCGGAAATCTTGTCGTGCGTGTACGGTTGCCCTGTTTCACTCCACCCTCTTCCCTCATCTTCCGCTTACTGTGTGATTCCCGAATGAATACGCAACAACCTTCCACCAATCCGCAGACAGGTCTCACGAGCGCTGATGTCCTTGAACGTCGTGAACGGTACGGGGCGAATACACTCACCCCCGCGAAGAAAAAATCCCTGTTCATCCTCTTTTTTGAAAAGTTCGCCGATTTGACGGTCCTCATCCTGTGCGCCTGCGCCGCCGTCTCCATCGCGCTTGAAGTCTCGCGGGGAAATTTCCCTTGGGAAGGTGTGGCTATCCTGCTTGCCGTTTTCGTCGCGACCTGCGGGACGCTGTGGAGCGAACTGAAGGCCGACAAGGCGTTCGAACTGCTGAAACGCGACACAGACAAGATTCTCGTGAAGGTAATCCGCGACGCGCAGTTTCAGGTCGTCGCAAACAGCAATGTGGTTGTAGGTGACATTGTCCGGCTGGAGGCGGGCGACAAAATCCCTGCAGATGCGCGGTATCTTTCGGGCGTGGAATTCGAGGTGGACGAATCCCTGATGACGGGAGAGCAGATGGCGGTTCCGAAGAATGTCGAGCAGAACCGCCTCACCGGCGGCACCTACGTCTTGTCGGGACAGGCGCTCGCCTGCGTCACGGCGGTAGGCGACCGTTCCGAACTCGGACGGATCGCCGCCTCGTTGCAAGGCGAGACGGCGCAAGAAGGGGAAGCGTTGACACCGTTGCAGAAACGGTTGAAGAGACTTTCGCAGCAGATCAGTGTCTGGGGAATGGCGGCGGCCGTCTTGATTTTCGCCGTCCTCGCGGGCTGTGCGTTCTGTTCGATGGACAGGTATACGTTCGCGAATGTGGCGGGGGCGCTTTTCCGCGCGTTCATGGTCGCGGTGACAATCGTGGTCGTCGCTGTCCCGGAGGGGCTGCCGCTGGCGGTCTTCGTCACGCTCGGCCTCGGAATGCGGAAAATACGGGAAGACAACAATCTGGTGCGGAAGATGGTCGCGGCGGAGACCATCGGCAGCGCGACGGTGATCTGCACGGACAAGACCGGGACCCTCACGATGAATCAGATGGGGGTCGATACCCTTTGGTTCGGTGGGCGGTGTTATGCCGGGGCGACGCTTGGGGAGGCAAAGTCGGATGCAGACTTTGACCTTTTCGCGCGCGGTTTCTCCCTCAACTCGACTGCGGAAATCGATGCGGAGGGACGTGCGGTCGGCAACGCGACGGAAGCGGCCGTCCTGCGCTGGCTTGCCTCCCTGAATCTGCGTTACGCGGAGTTCCGTGCCGGTACGCCGGTTGTCCGGCGCATCCCGTTCTCGGCGGACCGCAAGCGGATGACCACGGTGGCAGGCGGCTACGTCTTCACAAAGGGCGCTCCCGAACGGGTGTTCCCTCTCTGTACGGGAGGGGATGTCGCCGGCGCGGAACGCATCGTCCGAGAACTGGCGCAACGCGCGGTGCGGACGCTCGCCGTCGCCTATAAAGAAGAACGGACGGAGGAGGCTCCGGAAGAGGGGTTGACCCTGCTCGGCATTGTCGGGTTGACCGACCCGCTCCGCCCGGACGTGGCGGCGGCGGTGGCGGGATGCCGCAAGGCGGGCATCCGGGTGATTATGATCACAGGCGATCACCCGCTTACCGCGAGGGCGATCGCCTGTGACGCGGGGTTGGTGCGCCCGGAATCCGCGGCAGAGGTGTTGACGGGGGAGACCTTCGCGGCGAAGTCCGATGAAGAACTCCGCGTCCTGCTCAAGTCCGTCAACGTGATCGCGCGGGCGCGGCCCGACACAAAGGCACGTCTCGTCCGTCTGCTGCAGGAGGAAGGCGAAGTCGTCGCGATGACCGGCGACGGGACGAACGACGCCCCCGCCCTGAAACAGGCGGATGTCGGGATCGCGATGGGCGTCCGGGGGACGGATGTCGCCAAATCCGTGAGCGACATTGTGCTGACGGATGACAACTTCGGGAGTATCGTCCGCGCCGTCAAATGGGGACGGACGCTGTACGAGAACCTCCAGAAATTCCTCCAGTTCCAGTTGACGGTGAACATCTCCGCCTTGTTTTTCGCGTTCATCAGCCCGCTTGCCGCTCTGTTCTGGCCGAACGCGGGATTCTCGCAAACTCCTCTGACGGTGCTACAGTTCCTCTGGCTGAACCTGATCATGGACACCCTCGCCGCGCTGGCGTTCGGATTGGAGCCGCCGCGCCCGGAAGTGATGTCGATGCCGCCGAAGGAGACGGCCGAACCGTTTGTGACGCGGGCGATGGCGGTTAACATCGTGGCGATGGGGGTGGTGTTCGTGGCGGTCATGCTGGTTGTCCAGACGACGGATTGGCTGGGGGCGCCGGATGCCCAGAAGGCTACAGCCGTGTTCAATTGCTTTGTCTGGCTGCAGTTGTTCAACGCCGTCAACGCCCGGAGCGTCAATGCGCGGGAATCGGCGTTCGGGGGGCTTTTCCGCAGCCGGAGCTTCCTCGGTGTGATGGGACTTGTGGTTGCGATTCAGGTCTTGATGGTTCAGTACGGCGGGCAGCTCTTCCAGACCGTTCCGCTTGCGCCGTCGGTCTGGTTGCGCACGTTGTCCATCGGCGTATTCGTCTTGCTGGCCGGAGGGATCGTCCATGCGGGGATCCGCTGGATCGCGGTTGCGAAAAAAGGAACTGACAAGTATGGGGGTAGAAAATGACCATGATCGAGCAATTTGTTGAACGGGCCGAGGCGGTTTCGGCGAAGGTGGTGCGCGTGCGTTCCGGTACGGAGGCGGACGCGGTTGTCGCGCGCGAACGTGAACGTGCCGGTGTTTCCGGTTTTTCCGTCGATGTCATCCATGCCGCTCGCGGCATCGCCTCCACCGGCACGTGTGTGGTGGAGGCGGACGAAGAGGCGACCCGGCTGGCCACCTTGGTTCCCGAGGTGAGCGTCATCGTATTGCGGACTTCCGATCTCGTCCCCGACCTCCCCGACCTCGCCCCCTTCCTCCGCGAGCGCCAGTCCGCCGGATGCGCCACGTGTACCTCGTTCATCACAGGGCCGAGCCGTACGGCCGACATTGAGCGCGTGAGCGCCGTCGGCGTCCACGGTCCCCTTGAACTCACCATCATTCTTGTGGAGGATTGACATCATGAACACATCGTCATCCCGCGTCTATCATCGCGAAATCGCAGAAGCCTTGGACGACACCTTCCTCCGGCGCACGTTGGACCGGTTCGCCGTCGAATACCGTGAAAGCCGCGACCGTGTTTTCCGGGAGGTTGACGGACCGTCTCTCATCCGTGCCATCGCCGACATGAAAGACGCGGCCGCCCGTGACCTGGAATCCCTTTATACCCGTTTCAAAAGCGAGGCAGAGGCGCGCGGGGCTGTCGTACACCGTGCGGAAACCGCCGCCGAAGCGTGTGCGATCATCGCCCGCATCGCCGCCGGGAACAACGTGAAGCGGATCGTGAAGTCGAAGTCCATGACCGCCGAGGAAATCGGGTTAAACGCCCATCTGGAAAAAAGCGGCATCGAAGTGCAGGAGACCGACCTTGGCGAATGGATCGTGCAGCTCCGTCACGAGGGGCCTTCCCACATGGTCATGCCGGCGATCCATCTCTCGCGCGGCCAAGTCGCCGACGAATTCGAGAAGGCGACCGGCGAGAAACAGGATCACGAGGACGTGCAGCGGCTCGTCAAAGTGGCGCGGCGCGAATTGCGCCCGAAGTTTTTCGAGGCCGACATGGGGATCACCGGCGCCAACTTCTGCATCGCCGAGACCGGCACGGTCACGATCGTCACCAACGAGGGAAACGGAAGCCTCGTGAACACGCTTCCCCCGGTGCATGTGGTGCTTGCCGGACTCGACAAGCTCGTACCCTCGCTCGACGATGTCCTCTCGGCGTTACGCGTCCTTCCGCGCAACGCCACGTCGCAGCGGCTCACCGCCTACACGACCTTCCTGTCCGGCACCGTGCCCTGCACGAAGGCGCCCGGCGGGCGCAAGATCCTGCATATTGTTTTCCTCGACAACGGGCGTTCCCGCGTTGCGCGCGATCCTTTGTTCGCGCAGGTCTTCCGCTGTGTCCGTTGCGGCGCCTGCGCGAACGTCTGCCCCGTGTTCCGCCTTGTGGGGGGACACCGCATGGGGCACGTCTACATCGGCGCGATCGGCCTTGTCTTGACCTATCTGTTCCACGACCGCGCCATCGCCAAGCAGCTCTGCCAGAACTGCGTCGGTTGCGGCGCGTGCAAAGAAGTCTGCTCCGGGGGGATCGACCTGCCCGCCCTCATTCAGGAAATCCGCGCCCGCTTCGCGCAAGAGGACGGTTCGCCGCTCCCGTCGAAGCTCGCCGCTTTCGCGATGGGAGACAGGCGCCTTTTCCACAAGTTGCTCGGTTTCATGCGGTTTGCCCAGAAACCCGTTGCGGGGAAAGACGGTTTTATCCGCCACCTCCCGTTGGCGCTCTACGGAAGGCAGGGGTTCAAATCGCTGCCCGCGTTTGCGCCGAAACCTTTCCGCGCACTGTGGGCGGAGGTGAAACCGGTCGTGGAGAAGCCGCGCCTCAAGGTCGCCCTCTTCGCCGGATGCGCACAGGATTTCGTCTACCCGGAACATCTGCTCGCCGCATTGAAGGTCTTTGCCGCCGGAGGGGTGGCGGTCGAGTTTCCGGTAGACCAGACTTGCTGCGGGCTTCCGTTGACGATGCTCGGCGAGGCCAAGACGGCCGAGCGCGTGGCGCGGCAGAACATCAAGGCGTTTGCGGAAGACTGTGACGCGATCGTGACGCTGTGCGCCAGTTGTGCGTCGCATCTGAAGCACGGCTATCTCCGGATGCTCGGCGCAGAGGCGGAATCCTTCTCTGCGAAAGTCATGGACTTCAGTTCGTTTGTCCACAAATACCTGCCGCCGGAAGTCTTGCCGTTCACGCGGCGGACGGAGAAGGTGGCGTATCACGCGAGCTGCCACCTTTGCAAGGCGTTGGGGGTACGCGAGGCTCCGCGCGCGCTCTTACGCCGGGCGGTGGAATACGTGCCGTCAAACGAGGAGGAGAGCTGTTGCGGATTCGGCGGCACGTTTTCCGCGAAGTTCCCGGAGATCTCGGCGGAACTGATGCGGAAGAAACTCGCGAACGTCGCGGCATCCGGCGCTTCCCGGCTGGCTCTTGACTGTCCTGGGTGCGCGATGCAGCTCAAAGGAGGCGCCGATCGGGCCGGCCTCCCCGTTGCCGTAAGCCACATCGCCGAAGTCCTTGCAGAAAGCCTGTAAGTTTCTGCATTTTCTTGACGGATACCCACTTTTCGGGCTATAGTCTTCGCCAAATGCATACAGACCACTCAGTTAAGCGCCCGGGGAAAGGGCGCCGTCCGTTCCGTCGCAGGAAGAACCGCCATCCCGGACTCGCCGAACACGACGCCCCCGTGAAGATTCCCGTCCCCAAGGGCGAGCTTCCGGAGGCCTTCGCCGAGAATGCGTTCGGGACGTTGAATCCGTTGATTCAGCACGCCGTTGCGGAAGACGGTTATCTCGCGCCGACGCCCATCCAGGAACGGTCCATTCCCGTCCTGTTGGAAGGGCGCGACCTGCTCGGTTGTGCGCAGACGGGTACGGGCAAGACCGCCGCGTTCCTTTTGCCGATCCTGCACCGCCTCGCGGCGAATCCGAAGGAGATCGAACCCAAGCATCCCCGCGCGCTCGTTCTTGCGCCGACGCGCGAGCTTGCCGCGCAGATCGCGCAGTGCTGCGCCGATTACGGCAAGTTCCTCGGCACGCAGTTCGCCGTCGTCTTCGGCGGCGTCAGCCAGGCGGCGCAAGTCAAGGCATTGACCAAAGGCGCGGAAATCGTCATCGCGACTCCCGGCCGCCTGTTCGACCTGATGCAGCAGAAGTATGCCTTTCTAGACAAGATCGAAGAGTTTGTGCTGGACGAGGCCGACCGGATGCTGGACATGGGGTTCCTGCCCGACATCAAGAAGGTGATCGCCTTCCTTCCCGACAAGCGCCATTCGCAGTTCTTCTCGGCGACCCTCTCCAAGGAGGTCATGAAACTCGCGCAAACGCTCGTGAAGGATCCCGTGACGATCGAGATTTCTCCCGACCAGCCGACGGTGGACAAAATCAACCAGCAGCTCATGTTCGTCGACAAAGGGAACAAGTGCAACCTGCTCATCCACATCCTGCACACGCATCCGGAATATGAGAAGGTGCTGGTCTTCGCCCGGACGCGCCACGGCGCAGACAAGATTGTCCGCAAACTCGCCGAGGCCGAGATCAAATCCGACGCGATCCACAGCGACAAGACGCAAGCCATGCGGACACGCGCGCTGGCGGCTTTCAAGAAGGGCAAGACGCGCGTGCTGGTCGCGACGGACATCGCCTCTCGCGGCATCGACGTGGACAACATCACCCATGTTTTCAACTACGACCTTCCGGAGGAGACGGAGTCCTACGTACACCGGATCGGGCGTACGGCGCGCGCCGGGGCTTCCGGCGCGGCGATCTCCTTCGTCAGTGCGGACGAGCGCGGCCTGCTCCGCGCCATCGAGCGCATGATCAAGAAGGAGATCGAGATCGACCGCAACCAGCCCTACCATTCCGAGACCGCCGAACGGGCGGCCGGAAAGGCGGAAGACGGGCTTCCCCCGCCGGAATGGATGCGCGGCAAGGGTGCGGGACGCAAGTCTCGCGACCGCAAAGACCGCCGTGAACGCCTTCCCAGCAACAAAGGACGGATGCAGAAGGATTTTCATAAACGTGAACGGGACGTACTGGAAGAGGAACGTCCACAGGAAACCAAGACCATGACGAATAACGAGAAAGAATCCCGCTTCGTTCCACCGCCGGATGCGGTGCCCTCCGAGGAAGCGGCTGTCCCTGCCCCCGAACCGGCGGATCTCCCCGCGCCGACTCACGCCCCGGAGGACCCTCCTGCGAAAGCGGAAAAGGAACCCTGGTACGCCAAACCCTATCGCTCGAACGGCCACCATCTGCCCGGCGACCCGATGCCGCGCGGCGGACGTTATGATGACGACGATTCGCGTGACCGCGACGAGTCCCCCCGGCGTCCGCGCCGCCCGTTCCGCGACCGCGACGACCGGGGCGGCGGCCGTTACGACGACCGCCCGCGCCGTCCCTTCCGCGACCGCGACAGCCGCGATTTCCGCGACCGCGACGATCGTCCGCGCCGTCCTTTCCGCGACCGCGACGACCGGCGCGGCGGACGTCACAGCGACCGTCCGTTCCACGGCGACGACCGTCCGCGCCGCGATTTCCGCGACCGCGACGACCGGCGCGGCGATGAAGGCGGGTTCAGTACCAGTTTCGGCGGTCAGGACGGTTACCGTCCGCGTTTCGGCGGCGGTGGCGGTCGCGGCGGTTTCAAGAAGCGCCCCGGCGGCGGTGGCCGTTTCAACCATCGTAACAATCGTCCCCGGTAAAGGAACTCCACCATGGCAAACGAAGCATCTGAAGCGAAACCGGCCGCCGTGCCCGCGAAAGCGCCGGAAACCAACGAATACCGCGACCAGCGGATCGCCAACATGAAGGCGTTGGCGGAACTGGGGTACGAGCCGTTCGGGCGCGCGTTCGAACGCACCCGGCTCTCCGAAATCCGCCGCGACTTCGCGGTGGACAAGACCGTCCGTGCGGCGGGGCGCCTGATGACTTGCCGCCGCATGGGCAAGGCCGCGTTCGCGCACATCATGGACGGAACGGACAGTTTCCAGGTTTTCTTCAAGAAGGATCTCCTCACCGAAGAGGCGTTCAAGGCGTTCAAACTGCTGGATATCGGCGACTTCATCGGGGTCGAAGGCCGCCTCTTCGAGACGAAGACCGGCGAGATGACGATTGAAGTCCATTCCTGGTCGCTGCTCAGCAAGGCCATCCAGCAGCCGCCTGAGAAGTTCCACGGGTTGCAGGACATCGAGGACCGTTACCGCAAACGCTATCTCGACCTGATGATGAGCAAGGAATCTCGCGACCGTTTCGTGAAGCGGAGTCAAATCCTCGCCGAAATCCGCGCCTACCTTCAAGAGCGCGGTTTCATGGAAGTCGAAACGCCGATGATGCAGGGCCAGGCGGGCGGCGCGGCGGCGAAGCCGTTCTTCACGCACTACAACGCGCTCGACCGCGATATGGTGATGCGCATCGCGCCGGAACTCTACTTGAAGCGCCTCATCGTCGGCGGGTTCGACAAAGTGTTTGAACTCGGCAAAGACTTCCGCAACGAGGGAATCGACCGTTCGCACAACCCGGAGTTCACCGTTCTCGAAATCTACGAGGCGTACGGCGACCGCACCTCCATGAAGGCGATCATCGAGGGAATGCTTCCGCGCCTCTGCGAAAAGGTGCTGGGTACCTACGAGGTGAAATACGGCGAGGCGGGCGAAATCTTGAATTTCAAGCCGCCGTACCGCGAGGTCGCCTACAGCGACTTGGTGAAAGGGTTGATGGGGGACGACTGGTTCGACCTGCCGCTGGAGACCGCGAAAGCGAAGGCGGAGGAGAAGGGGCTGGCGTTTATCGATCCCGCGTGGAATATGCTGCTGCTCACGCACGAAGTCTACGACAAACTCATCGAGAAAACGCTCCGTCAACCGACGTTCGTCACTCGAATCCCGCATCAGTTCGTGCCGCTGGCGAAAACCTGCCCGGACGATCCCTCCCTCGTGGATGTCTTCGAGTTCGTCGTCGCCGGCAAGGAACTCTGCCCCGGTTACACCGAGCAGAACGATCCCTTTGAACAGCGTAAGGCGCTGGAGAACCAGGCGGGCGAGGATACCGAGAAGATTGACGAGGATTTCATCCTCGCGCTCGAGCACGGCATGCCGCCGACGGGTGGAATGGGGATGGGCATCGACCGTCTGGTGATGATGCTCACCGGTACGGAGGTCATCCGCGACGTGATTCTCTTCCCGCAGATGAAGGACAAGTAAAACGGACCGGACGTATGCGCGAGAAAGTCCTGGAAATCCGCCGCCTTTCCGTCTCGTTTCAGCGCGACGGTAAAATCACGGTTCCGGTGCGCGATGCGTCGTTGACAGTCTACGCCGGGGAGCGCGTGGCGGTCGTCGGCGAGAGCGGGTGCGGCAAAAGCCTCACCGCGATGTCCGTCACACGGCTTCCGCCCACCGATCGCGCCGAATTGAAAGGCGAAATCCTGTTCTGCGGGGAAAACCTGCTCACCGCGTCCGAATCCCGCCTTCTGGCGGTACGCGGCCACGGGATCGCCTACGTCTTTCAGGATTCGACGGCGAGCCTCAATCCCGTCATGCGGGTCTACCGGCAGATCACCGAAACGTGCGGTAGGATGTCCAAGGCGGAACGGATCGCGTTGTCCGAAAAGCTGCTGGAAGAGACGGGGCTTCCGGATCCCCCGCGCATGGCGCGCGCCTATCCGTGCGAAATGAGCGGCGGGCAGCAGCAGCGCGTGATGCTTGCCGTCGCCCTCGCACAGCGGCCGAAACTGTTGATCGCCGACGAACCGACGACCGCGCTCGACGTCACCACGCAGCAGCGCGTGCTGGATTTGATCGACCGTCTTTCCGCGAAATACGGGATGGCCGTCCTCCTCATCACGCACAACCTCGGGCTTGTCGCGGGGCGCATGGAACGCGTCTACGTCATGTACGGCGGAGGAATGGCGGAGAGCGGTCCCGTCCGCGACGTCCTGACTGCACCGGGCCACCCGTACACGGAAGGGCTGCTCGCCGCCGTGCCTCGGCTCGATGCGCCGCGCGAACAGGCGCTGCACGACATTCCCGGCACGGTGCCTTCGCCGGACGCCTGGCCGCAAGGGTGCGTCTTTTCGCCGCGTTGCGAAAGGGCGGACGACCTCTGCCGGACCGAAGTTCCCTGTGACAAACCGTTGGGCGATAAACGCCTCTGCGCCTGTCACCATCCGTGTCCTGTTGAAGGGGGGGCGCCATGCTGTTAACCGTCAACGACCTCCGTGTCACCTACCGTGTCCCCGGACACAAGCCGGTCGAGGCGGTCAAAGGTGTTTCGTTCCAGCTGGACGCAGGGCAGGCGCTCGGCATTGTCGGTGAGAGCGGGTGCGGGAAATCTTCGCTTGCGAAGGCGATTATCGGACTGCTTGCGCCGGCTTCGGGGGAAGTCCTACTGGACGGCCATCCCCAGACCGGACGGCATCCACGCGACATCCAGATGGTTTTCCAAGATGCGGCTGGATCGCTGAACCCGCGCATGACCGTCCGCCAGACGCTGGAAGAAGTATTGCGTGTCCACCGGATGACCTCCCCCGGCGAGACGGAGGCACGGATCGGGGAACTGTTGGACTTGGTGGGACTTCCCGGAAAAGTGCTGGGGGCGTATCCCCGCGAAATCAGCGGGGGGCAGTGCCAGCGCGTGAGTTTCGCTAGGTGCCTTGCCCTGAAACCGCGCATCCTGCTTGCCGATGAACCGGTGAGCGCGCTGGACGTTTCCGTGCAGGCGCGCATCCTGAACCTCATGCGCACGCTGCAGCGGGAATTAAACCTGGGCGTCCTGCTCATCTCGCACGACCTCGCCGTCGTCCGCACCATTTGCGACCGTGTCTGCGTGATGCACGGGGGCGAATTCGTCGAAACCGGTAAAACCGACAACGTGCTGGAGACGCCGGAGCACCCGTACACCCGCACCCTGCTCGCCGCCGTCCCCGATGTGGGGCGGGCGTTTTCCGGAATTCGTGTATGAAACACGCCGTCCATGTTGTCCGTTGCCCCGATTACGAGATCGCGCTTCCCGAAGCGTTTGAACGCCTTGCCGCCGCGAGCGGGCTCTTCGATGCTGCCGCGTTGTGCGGCAAGCGCGTGTTGGTCAAGCCGAACCTGCTCACCGACCGCCTTCCTGAACAGGCGGTGACGACGCACCCCTCGCTTGTGCGTCTCGTGATCCGTCGGCTTAAGGCAGCCGGCGCGGTCGTCTCCGTCGGCGACAGCCCCGCCAGCACGGCGAACCTCAAAGTCACCTTGGAGCGTTCGGGGATCGGCGCGGTCTGCGAAGAAGAAGGTGTCCCGTTCGTCTCGTTCGAGCAAGGCGGAGTCCGTAACTTCGAGCAAGACGGCTTTTCCTTCCTGCTCGCGAAACCCGTGGTGGAGGCCGATCTGCTCGTCAACCTCCCGAAGGTCAAAAGCCATTCCCTGACGAAACTCACCGCCGCCGTGAAAAACCTCTACGGGGCGGTTCCGGGGTACAGCAAAACGACCCTCCACCGCCTGTATCCCAAACCCGAAACCTTCGGGCGTCTCCTGCAGGCGATCTGGAACGTGCTGCCGCCGGCGGTGAGCCTAGCGGATGCGGTGGTCGGGATGGAAGGGCAGGGGCCTTCAAACGGGAAACCGGTCCGGTTGGGATTTCTCGCCGCATCGGACGATCCCTTCGCGCTCGATACTGCGCTCTGCGGTATCCTGCACCTCCGTCCCTCGACGGTTCCCTATCTGAAGGGATGCGAGACCGCGCACACCCCCGAGGTTTTGGGCGACGACGTGAGCGTCCCTTCCTTTGAAATCCCTTCTGGTTCGCATCTGCTCGACCTGCTTCCGGCCTGGCTCGTACATGTGGCCTCGCGTCTGCTCTGGGTACGGCCCGCCTTTGTGCCCGGCCCCTGTGTCCGCTGCGGTAAGTGCGCACAAGCCTGCCCCGCGTCGGCCTTGGCTTTGCGGGCGGATGCCTCCGTGCCCCGTCTCGACGCGAAAGCCTGTATTGGTTGTGCGTGCTGCCACGAAGTCTGTCCGAAGGGGGCGATCCGCATGAAACAATCCGCCGTCTTGCGGCTGATTGGCGCATTCAAAGGGCTTGATTGAAAACGGACGCCGGGGACAGTCCGGATGAATAAAATCCGCGCACAACCATGCACGGTTATGAAAACGCCGCGCTGTTACGCGGCGAAAGAAGGATGTTGTCTTTTCAAGTTGTTTCGGTTGTCACAAATCAAACTTACAGGCAAGTCCCGATACTTGTCTTTGTGGCAATGATGGCATTTGTGAACAATCAAGTTATAGGCAAACTCAGCGGGGGTGGTCGTTTTATTTCTGCGCCTCTCGTCTATAACTTCACCCCACGGCTTGCCGGAGGCACAGTATAGCAGCAAGTTATCCGAATCGAATCACTCGCACCGAGGCGCGAACGGGGGCTGCGTTCAAAAAACTCGCGAGGTTTTCTCCCGTTGTTTTCCAGGGGAAAACACCGTCTCACATTTTGAAAATGCCCTTTGCTGGCTGAATCAGCCCCACACTCACCCGAAACCTCAAAAACCTGAGGGCGGAGCCGTATCAGCCACCGATGGGTTTGCGAAGATGTTCTTGACGCTGTTGGGAGAAACTGTTACCTTCCCCCTGTTTTTGAATGTAGGTAGGAGCGATATGTTCAAGTGGTTTGTTCGTCTAACGAAACTCGTCAAACAGGATAATTGGCTGGAGACGGCGGAAACAAGGAGCAGGAAACTTGGTGAGCAGATGGATGCCTTGACCCGCACTTCGGACGGGCTGCGTGAAGAGGTCAAGGCGCTCGAGAAGACGCTGGAGGAAATCGCCCGGAAGGCAAAGGGGATTTGCCGGACTGTCTCCGCCGAAATCGAAAAACAGAACCGTGAAGTCGAAACGGCGCTTTCCCTGTGCCGGCGGCAGGTTGAGGCGTGCGCCGAGATTGCCAATGGGGTTTCGGTCGAAATCAATGGTCTTTCCGAAACGATTCAGTCGATGAACGGATAGGCACATGAAACGTTGCCTTCAGAGACTTGACCGAGAGGCGGATCGCGTGGCTGCCTGGGACTGGAAGAGTGTTGAACCGGTATTCCCCTCGCTTCCTGTGTGCGGCGCCTTGCCGAGGATCATGCAGGAATACCATGCGTTCATTCAGGCGTTGCGCGCGTGCAGCGAAGCGGGCCGTGAGGAGTCGGTTTACATTGCCGGACGGATTCTCGAAATCCGGAAACTAGGCGGAGCGATCGACGGAATCGTCCTCCCGGAAACGGACGCGGACGTTCAATCCGGACTGACCGAAGTGGAACGGGATTCGTTTTTCGCGCAACGCAAGATGGTCTCCGGCACGTTTACGTCGTTGAAACGGGAATTCAAAACCACCTTCCTGTCCCTTCAGGAAGAACTGGACAGGCTTGCGGAAGACACTGCGGATTTCAAGGTCGTCCTGTTCGGACGCACGATGGTCGGGAAAAGCACCATCCGCGAGGCATTGACCGGAGGCGACGGCGCGACCATCGGACACGGGGCGCCAAGCACCACGAAAGATGTCCACTGTTACGAGTGGCGCAAGCTTCATGTTTTCGACACGCCCGGCATCAACTCCTCCAAGGACACCGGACGCGACATCCAGGGGATCGGCGACGAAGAGCGGCTCGCGAACAAGTACCTCGACCTTGCCGACCTCGCCGTCGTGGTCTTCAAGACCGACACGGTGGAGGAACAGGAACGGAAACGGCTCGATCAGATTGTGAAGTCAGGCCGTCCATACGTCATCCTGCTCAACGTTGTTGCGGACATCACCGACTACGCGAGATTCCGCAAACGGGGGAAAGACCGGATGATCAGCCGCGAGGCGCAACAGGCGTTTATCGACGACCTTCTGCGTGAACCGGAAGGCGACAAAAAAACCTATCCGGCGGAAGTCCGCGAACACGTCATCGTCGTCCACGCCCGCGCCTGTTTCTTGAGCCGGGCGCGGGGAAGCGCGGAAGCGGACGCTTTCTTTGAACGGAACAACGTCACCCGTTCGGAACTGTACGCCCTTTCCCGGTTCGGCGAGTTCCGCGACCGCCTGACCGCGTTTATCGGGAAACAGGGCGTCGCGTCGCGGAAACGGACGATCGATGCGTTTTTCATCGAGAAGGCGGGGGCTTTTTTCAGCGAACGGCGGCACGCGGTTTCGCGGGTACGTGAAAAGACAGAAGCACAGGCCGATGCGTTCAAGACGATGGTGAAAAACCTCCGGCGGAAATTCGACGCCTGGCGGCGGCGCCTCGCTCCCTGCCTCCATGACCATCTCGTGCAGGCGGGGCTTGATACGGACGCTTTCGCGCATCATGCGATTCTATCCGGCCTGAAAAAAGAGGCAATCTCCGCGTCCTGGACTCAAACGATGCGAAGCACCATCGAAAAGGCTTCCGTTTCATTCCAGAAGGAAGTGGAGGCGGAACTTCGGCGGCATCTGGAAAACCTCGGTGACGCGCTCGCGTTTACAGATACATCCTTTGCCGGGTTGGGCAAAATCAACGACGATGCTTTCAACGGACGGAAAGTTTTGAAGTTGACCAGCCGTATCTTGGGCATCGGAGGTACGATCGCGTTTTGTTTTCCGGGGCCGGGGACGGTGGTCGGCATCGTGTTGGGTGTGATCGCCCTGGCGCTCGACTGGCTGTCCAGTCTTTTCAAAACGAAAGAAACGAAGATTCTGGAATTAAAACGGAAGCTCGATGCCAGTGTGGAAAATTCGATCGCTGTGGCCGTCCCGCAGTTTACCGTGTCGCTGCAAGCAAGCGAAACGAAAATCTGCGCGGCGTTGGAGCGGACGATATCCGCTTTCCGGGTGTTTTGTGACGGATTGGAAGAATTGGAAAAAGTTTGCGGACAGGCGGACAAGGTTGTCGCCGGGGTCCGTTCGAGAATGGAGACGCGCCTTGCCGTGACGGCGGGCGGGAGAGGAAAGAAATGAAACAACGGGAATTTGTCTTTGCGGATTTCATGGAGCGTGTGTCGGGGTTGGCGGATCGCTTGTACGCGTTGACGGGAAATGAATTGATCGAAGTCCCGCTTCGTCAACTTCAAGACGTGTTCGCGGAAAAACGGGAAGAGGAGAAACTCCACCTCGCCGTCTGCGGCGCCTATTCCTCCGGGAAATCGACGCTCATCCGCTTCCTGACCGGGCGGAAAGATATTTGCGTCGGGCAAGGTCGCGTGACGGACAAGGCGACCCCGTACGACACCGAGGCGTTCGTCGTTGTCGACACGCCGGGGATCTGCGCGGGGTATCCTGAACACGACCGGATCTCGCTCGACTACATGGCGCGTGCGGATCTTCTGCTCTACATGATTCCCGCGAAGGGGTTCACCCCTTTGACGGAGAAGAATTTCAAGGAGACGATCCTTCCCCGCTACGCGGACAAGACCATGCTGGTGATGGGACGCATCAGCGACGAGGAGGAGTCGAACCTTCCGCAAAAGGAAGCGGGAGTTCTCGAAACCATCGGCGGTATGGAGGCAGCCGGGAAATTCCGTTTCTGCATGATCGATACCGAGGATTATCTGTTGGGAAAGAAAGATGGGGACGAAGAACTGGTCGAAGCCAGCCGTATGAAACCGTTCCTTGCGAAGCTGAACAACTTCCTCCGAGAAAGGGGGGCCTACGGGAAATGCGCGGCGTTGCTGGACGTCCTCGACAAACAGGTCGCCGTCTGCCGGGAGATTTGTGAGTCGCAGAAGACGCGGGATGAGATCGTCGTGCGCCAGTCGAAGGCGGTCACTCACGCGATGGATCAGTACAGGCAGGCGTTTCTCGGGGCGAAACAGCGCGTCCTTCAGAAAATCCGGGGTGAACGCGACAGGATGCTTTCCCTGTGTGCCGAAGGCGACAAGTCGTTTCTGGCGGAACTGGAAAAAATGCCCGAACACATCCAGGCGGCGGAGTCGGATGCCCGGCTGACGTCGGATGTCGAGTCGTTACTGGAAGAGTTGGAACTGGATCTGGACGCGATCCGCTTGCAGGTCAGCGACATTGAAAACCGCTTGGTCTCGCTTTCCGGAAAATTCTCGACGAAGATGATGGGCACGTTTGATAGCGGCAAGTGGAAAACCGGCATCCAGACGGGATTGAAAAAAG
This sequence comes from Kiritimatiellia bacterium, assembly GCA_017962315.1. GTDB lineage: Bacteria > Verrucomicrobiota > Kiritimatiellia > RFP12 > UBA1067 > RGIG8368. The sequence continues at coordinate 32,569 of JAGCVN010000118.1, read as the reverse complement.
CGGGCGCAGCCCTCGCCAAACTGGACAAAAACACTCTCGTCAAAATCGTCCATTTCTTCGGGGGCAAGTTCAAGCCGTACGGAGCAACCAAATGGACGAAATGGTTGCGGGGCGCGGGAAAGGCGATAGGGCCTTTATCCGAAGTCGTCGGAACCGGGTTCGACCTTTACCAGGAGAAGCAAAAGGATGCCGCCCTCGCCGGACTGCGCCGGGCGTTTTCCGAGACGGAGCAGGATGTCGCCAAAGCTTACGATGCCTACGTCGAAACGGAACCCTACGAACAATTCATGCAGGTCAAAGAAGAGTTGGACGAGATCGAGAGAAAACGCCAGGAAGAGAACGGAGTGAAACAAAAGTTGTTACGAGCCCTGGACGAGATTCAGGAACAGGCGGAGGTGCTCCGTCGGTCGATCGTGTGTACGACCGACTTGTCGGACAGGTGAACCTAGCGGTTACCCCCCGCCCGTGCGAAGCGCGGGCGGCGGGCTTGCCTGTAAAATGCCATTTATCCCCATGAATGTTCCCGTGCGCGGCGCGGTCGGTCCGCGCTGCGTTAAAATTTTTCACGCCTGCCGAAAGGGTATTGCTGAAACGCAGAGATACGGTAAAAGACTGTCGGATTTACGCGGGCAATCAAATTCGGTTCTTCAGAGAAAACTGTGGAAATGTTCGTGATCTTCAATCCTCATTGTTCAGTGATCGACAATCCCGATTTCCTTCTAGCACACGGATTGGTTCGCCGTTAGCGCGGCTTACTCCTCCTTGCGAACGCCGTTAGGCGTGAGCAAATCCGTTTTTTGTTTTTCATTGGTATGGGTGGACAAGGATGATTCCCGTTCCACTAAAAACTTCGAAGAGCTTCAGATTCATATACACCTATTAATTCCGTCCGACACAATAATTGAAGCTTGACGAGGCTTTCCTCCCGGGGATGGCGGTTGACGGTTAGGCCGGGCTATGCCGATCTTCATCCAGCCGATCCCCCCGGGTGGCGAACGCGGCGCAGACGAGGGAGCGGAAGGCTCGGTAGAATTTTAAGCGGGCATACAGGTTGATGCGTGTGTAGAAGGCGATATGCCGCGATTTGATTTTCTTCTCAAGCTTTCGCAACAGGTAGCCGTTGAGCGCGAAAAGCCATTCCCCGCGTGTGAACGATGTCTTTGCGAGGAAACGTTCAAGGACTTTGAGGAGTCGGCGGCGTCCCCCGAAGTCGTACCAGCGTTGGTGTTCCGCCCGGCAGACGAGGTATCGGACGAGGTCTTCCGCCGGAGTTCCGAAACGCAGTTCCTCGAGGTCGAGGAATCCCGTCACCTTCCCATTCTCGAAGCGGAAATTTTCCCAGTGGAGGTCGCCGTGGATGATCCGCACGACGGAAGGGGGGAGGGTCAGTTCGTCGTCCGGGATTTCTTCCACCATGCGGAGGAGTCCTTTTGAATTTCCGCCGCGAAGGCAGTTTAAAACGGTTTGCCTGACCGCATTCCCGTCGCGGATCGGCATGATTTCGCCGTCGTCCCGAAGCCCGTCGAGAAAGGACGAATATCCCGCGAGAAACGCATTCGTCTCTTGGTCGTCGAGCTGGTCTGGATAACGCATCGTTCCGGGGATCCATTTCAGCGCGAGGATGTTCCAGCCGCCGAACGGAAGCACTTTCCCTTCGAACAACCGCGTCACGGCAAGCGGGGTCTGGGCGGATACCGTGTGCGCGAGGAGGCGTGCGGACATCGCGTCCGCCTTTTCGGGGATGCCTTTTGCGGCGAAGACGGCGCCGTCCGCCGTCGTAACTTTGAAATTGATGGAATGGGCGTGCCCTGCGAGCGGGACGATGCTCCGCACGGAAATGCCGAAACCGGTTTCAAGGGTTTCTTTCAGGGACTCGAGACGGAAATCACGTTTCATTTTTTGAGAGTGCGTTTCGGAGGCCGCAATCTTCGCAACCCGGTTTTGCGTTCAGGCAGAAATCGAGGTAGATTTGCAGCAGTCCTTGCAGATAGAGTCCGTCCGATGCATAGAGCGAAGGGTTGTGGTCGCGTCCGAAAAGATGCAGCGCGGTCAAGCGCATCGGCGCAGAGAGGTCTTCCGGCGGAATGTGGTCGAGGGCGTGCGGTGCGAGCCGGTTCTCCGCGACGGTCAACGGCAGCAGGATGTTCGTTACCATCGCGGCTGCGCGTCCAGTCCCCAGCAGGGCGTTCTCGCGGCGGGGATCCGGCGCAGAAGAGAAGGCGAGGCGCTGGTTGAAGAATGGCCAGCGGCAACGTTCCGCGAAACTGTCGAGACAGAGCGAATGCCAGCGTTGTCCCGGTTCCCCGTCGTGCGCGTCCAGCGCGGCCAGCAACGACGGCGTCCCGGTGAAGAGGCGCGCGGCGGCGGCGAGGCGGCGGGCGGGGAAGTTCTGCGGGCGGAGGTTGCTTGTGCGCCATTCGAGTTCGGGCGGAAGCGTTTCGCAACTGTTTTTCCACCAGATGTCCCAGAGGTCGCGGAGGAAGCGCCGCCCCTCTTCGTCGGGGGCGGCGTCCGGCTGCGGCAGAAGCCGTGCGCAGCCGAGTAACCGGGCGAGTGCTTCTTCCGGTTTCAAGGCGCGGATGTTCTGGAAGGGAAGCTGCTTCGCCAGGGCGCGGAAGGGAGCCTGGTTGTATTTGTAACCGAGGGCGGTCATCGTCTCTTCGTAGAAAACCTGTTCCCGGTCGCCCGTGGCGCGGAGGCGCTGGGCGAGTCGCGCGGCCTTGAGGCGGATGCGGTACTGTCCGGCGGCGGCAAGCAGGCTCAACGCACGTTTCGGGTTGTCCTTGAGGAAAACCTCGCACGGGGGCGGCGTCTCCGGGAGGATCGCGTGCGGGTACGCCTTCAGGTCGATGTCGTCGAGCGAGAAGTCCGGCCGCGAGGCGAGCTGTCCGCCGAGCGGGAGGGCGAGGACGTTCGCCGCAAGGGTACGCGGATGGGGCGTGGCGAACCAGGTTACGTGCGCGACGACCTGTGCGTAGGCGGGATCGGAGGCGTGCCCGTGAGCGTCCCAGTCGGAGGGGCGCACGTGTACTTCGATGTCGCCCCGGAGGCGACGCCCGCCGGGGTTGATCCGCAACGTCGCGTTGAGGAAGTCGGGACCGGCCTCCAGGTTCCATTCGCCCGGCGCCAGTACCTCGACGGTTTCGCCACCGGGCAGCGGGAACTGACGTGGACGGTAACGTTCGTCAAACCAGACGCACTGGAGGTGGCGTTCCGTCCATGGGAACCCGTATGCCGCGTGCGGTTCACAGGCGGATGTGAACGAAGAAGAAGGGAACGCCCCCGCACCCCCCGTTCCGGGGGCGAGGAGGCGTTCGTAGTCCTCGGCGAGAGGAAATGCGGAGATGTCCATGATACCGAGGATCCTTTTCTTTCTCAGAAGCCTTTCGCCTGTTCGGTCAGATAGGCAAGTCCCTTCGCGTAGTTCTCCTCGCGCTCTTCCTTCTTGCCCCAGCCGCATTCGCAGGAGTAAACGCCCTGATACCCGATGTCGCGGAACGCCGCGAACCAAGGGCGGTAGTCTTCCTTATCGAATCCGGGGTACTGGCGGTGCTTGAACGATGCGACGTGGCAGTGGCGGATGCGGGCGCCGCCCTTGCGGATGATGTCCGGCTTCTCCCCGCCCATCGACATATGGAACAGGTCGGCGTGCAGCTGGATGCGCGGACGATTGATCGCGTCCACCATGTCGATCCCCTCTTCGACCAGGTTGAGGTAGTTCGCCTCTTTTTTCTGGAGCGGTTCGAGGATGACGGTGACTTTGCACTCGCGGATGGCGTCGCCGAGTTTCTGGCAGAACGCGACGAACTGCTCCTTCGCCTTTTCGACGGGGAACCCCTTCGGCGCATTGCGCGCGCCGCTACTCCCGAAGACCAGGACGGGAATCCCGACGAGGTCGGCGCGGCGGCACTCGGTGACGGCGTGTTTCAGCGCCTCTTCCGTCTTCGGCTCGGGTCCGGTGATCCGGAACTTACCGGGGAGGAAGATGGTGCAGGAACGGATCGGCAGCGGGCAGGCCTTCAGCTTCTCGAACATCGGCTGCCACTCAGCGTCGCTCTTCTCCGCCTGGAGAATCGACTGCGCGTTGGATTCGATGAACTGGAAACCGAGACCCTTGTACTTGGCGGCGGTTTCGGGTCCGGCGCAGAGGCCGAAAACCGGGGAGGCGGCTTTGCCACAGCAGGTTCCGCCCAGGGCGGCGGCGGTACCCGCCGCCGCCACCCCGCCGACAAATGAACGGCGTGTGATCATGGTGTCCACCTCCGTCCTACCACTTCGTCGAGTCGTATCCCTTGAACACCTTCCCGGCGACGATGACCTGGCGCTGCACGGGGTCGAACGTCGCCCTCATGCCGGTACGGCTCGCGGCGTTGGACATGATGAGCGCGATCGAGTGGCTGTAGCCGGCCTCGACGGGGGCATTCGGGTTCTTGCGGGCGCGGACGCATTCCATCCAGTTCCGCATATGGGCGGATTCCGTCGAATCGCCTCCGGTGTTGGCCGCCGTGGCCGATGCGGCGACCGTCTCGGTGAGCTTCTCGTCGGGGCGCTTCTTTGTACCGCCTTCGCTGGTGAAGCGTCCCCGGATGAGGTCGATCGTGCCGTTCGGCCCGTAATACTTCTCGACGTTGCCGCGCGCGCCGTTCGTCTGGCGCGACGAGAACACCGCCTGGAAGCCCTTGTCGTTGAGCTTGGAGGGACCGTACTCCAGAATCGTCGTGAAGGTGTCGTAGCTCATGCGTCCGTCGTTCCAGGCGTAGGTGCCGCCGGACGCCATGGCGGAGAGCGGGAACTGGAGGCCGGTGAACCATGCGACGGTATCGATCTGGTGGCACATCCACTGGCCGGGGATGCCCGACGAGAACGGCCAGAAGAGGCGGAATTCGAGGTACTTACGCGGATCGAAGCTGTACTTCGCGGGGTCGCGGTCGAGCAGCCAGAGGTTCCAGTCGATGTCCTCTTTCTTGAGCGAGGCCACAAGCTCCTCGCTGCGGCGCCAGCGGCGGTTCTGGTTCACGTTCCAGCAGAGATCGACGTAGGTGAGCTTGCCGAACCTGCCGCTGTCGAAGAACGCCTTGGCGGCATGGTAGGCCGGGCCGCTGCGGCGCTGGGATCCGATCTGCAGGACGGCGCCGGGCGCGAAACCGGCGTCGCGCTTGGCGGTCACCGCGTCAAGCAGCATGTTGGCGGAGTACATGTCCTCGGCCATGGGCTTCTCGCAGTAGGCGTCCTTGCCTGCGTTGACGGCGTGGGTGGCGTGCTGGGCGTGCTGGAAGTCGGCCGTGGAGATGATCACGGCATCGACGTCCTTCGCCTTCTCGTAGAGTTCGATGTCGCTGCGGTAGGCCGCGACCTTGTGCCCGATGGCCTGCTCGATGCCGGGCACCGCCTTCTCCTCAAGGCGTTTCTTCCAGAGGTCGGCGACCGCCACCATGTCGAAGTTGAGATGCTCGCGGTTGCGCAGAAAGCACTTGAACAATGCATCCTTGAAACGATCGGAATAGCCCACGCACGCGACGTTGACGCGGTCGTTCGCGCCCCTGACGCGGTTGTTGACGACCGGCGCGCTCTGCGCGGCGAGGATCGCGGCCATGCCGGTCTTGCTCCATGCGACACTTGATGCGACCGTCCCGGCGGACAACGTTTCAACGAACTTACGGCGACTGAATATCATCTGATGCTCTCCTTTGCGGAGCCGTCCCGCTCTCCGCGCCGGCGCTTCCCTGCGCCAGGCACTGAACGGAGAGGGCGACCCCATCACATTCTGTCCTTTCATCCTACCCGAAAAACGCGGGGGACGCAAGCCGCAATTTCAAGGCGATTTTCCCCCTTCTGTTTTGACTTCCCTTCTGATAAAATGGCGCCATGAAAAATCATGAAGAAGGAAAGAGTCGTCTTTTTGTCGTTTTCGCGGCTTGCCTGTCCGCGGCCGTCTGCTTGACGGGATGTGCCTCCCTGCGGGGGAAGGGGGATGCAGACCTTTCGCTCTGGCGAAACGGCGCGCCGGCGAAGGCGGCGCTTCTTGAGTATGTCCGAGCCGTGACCGAGAAAGATTCGCCGGACTACATCCCGCAGCCGGAACGTATCGCCGTGTTCGATTTCGACGGGACGCTCTTTTGCGAGACCGATCCCACCTATTTCGACTGGCTGTTGTTTGAACGCCGCGTGCTGGACGATCCCTCCTACCGCCCGACGCCGGAACAGCTGGCGGCGGCGAAGGCGTCGCGTTCCCGTACCGCGATTCCCGGCCTGACGCACGACCGTGAACGCCTGATGCTGGAGGTTTACGAGGGGATGACGCTGGAGGCGTTTGAGTCGTTTGTGCGGGGCTTCATGCGGGAACCTCACACGGGATTCACCGGATTGAAACGCGGCGAGGCGTACTACCTCCCCATGCTGGAGGTCGTACACCTCTTACTGGCGAACGAGTTCAGCGTGTACGTCTGCAGCGGGACCGACCGGCTCGTCCTGCGTCCCGTGGTCAGGTCGAAACTCCCGCTCCCACCCCAGTGGATCATCGGGTCTGACAGCACGCTCCTTGCGCGCGCCCAAGGGACGGACGACGGTCTGGCGTTCACCTATCGGACGACGGATGAACTGGTGCTCGGCGGCAAGAGTATCGTCAAGAACCTCCAGATGAACAAAGTCACCGTTCTCGTGCGCGAGATCGGCATTCAGCCCGTGCTTGCGTTCGGCAACAGTTCCAGCGACATCAGTATGCTCAACTACACCCTTCAGAAGAATCCGCACAAGGCGATGGGCTTCATGGTGCTTTGCGACGACCTGGAACGCGAGTACGGTGACGCAAAAAAGGCGGAAGCGATGCGTTCCGCCTGCAAGAAAAACGGCTGGGTCCCTATCTCCATGCGCGACGACTGGAAGACCATCTACGGCGACGGGGTGGAGCGGACTCGTGCGGGCGGCGCCCGGCGATAGCCGTCAATGGCAACCGGCCGCTATCGGTCAACCCTTCATTTCGGTTTTGCCGCGCCCGGTGCGCCGAGGCTCAACCCGCCGATCTCTTCCACGGAGGTGGCGATCGCCGTGCCGATCATGCCGGACGGGGACGTCGCGTCAACGATGTCCTGTACGGTCTCGCTGATTACGACGGCGTCGTCCCCTTCATAGCCGAGGCTACGGGAAAGCTGGTCGACCAGCAGTTTTCGCTCCTCTTTCGCAAGCGGCGTAAGTTCGGTCTGAAGTTCCACCTGCTGCTGGAGGGTTGACATATCCGGCAGGAACCCCGTGTTCTTTGCGGAGAGTTCCTCCATGCGGGTGAGCAGTTCCAGGTAACGCTGGTGGCTCTTGCGCTGCTTGTCGGTCATGTTGGCGGTGTCGATGCTGGCCAGGTACTGGACTTTCCCGCGCGCCTTGTTCATGTTCCTCTCGCGCATCTTGGCGAACACGTTGGTCACCTCGGCGAAATGCTCTTTCGGAACCTGTTTCTTGATCTGCTTGAGGATGTCTTCATTGCTCGTTCCGAGGGAGACGCTGATGGCGGCGTCGGAACCCGGAATCGGTGTCGGCGACGTCGCGACTGCCGTCGGTTCGTCCACCGTCTCTTCTACGGGGGTTTCCATCACGGTTTTCTTCGTCGCGGCAGCGCGCATCGCCGCCAGTTCAGATTCAAGTTCATGAATCCGTTTCTTTGCGCGGGCGAGTGCGGCGGCCTCGTCGGCTTTTGGTTTCGCCCTCGTTTCCACTGCATCGGCTTTGGGCGCGCCCGTCTGCGCCTCTGTCCGTCCCATCCGGTTGCCCACGAAAAACGCAGCCGCTCCGACGACCGCTCCGACCAATACCATCTTTACCGTTGCGTTCATGTTCCGTCCTTTCTGTAGATGCCGGGTAGTCTAGCAGATAACGGCGACATCGGCAACGTGGATTTTTTGCGGAGTTGATTTCTGGCTTGCCAACGGGGGAGGGAAAGGAGAGAATAACGGGCGTTTCGTGAAGAATCGAAAAAAGGGGGGAACATGGAGATGCCGGAGATGCGGCGTGGAATGGGCTGGATGGCGTTGATGCCGATCCTTGCGGGGTTCTTTGTAATGGGGTTTAGCGACATCATCGGGACGGTGATGAACCAGGTGAAGCCGGAATGCGGACTGTCCGATACGCAGGCCGGATTCCTCCCGTCGATGATTTTCATCTGGTTTTTCCTTGTCTCGATCCCGGCGGGTATCCTCTGCGGACGAATCGGACGCAAGAACACCGTGCTGGCAAGCCTGGGTGTGACGGTTTTCGCGATGTTCCTCGCGCTGGCCGGCGGACCGGGGCGTGTCTGGGTCTACTTCGTCTCGTTCGCGCTGCTCGGGATCGGGAACACGGTGATCCAGGCGGCACTCCCGGCTTTGATGAGCAACGTCGTGCCGCAAGACCAGTTGACGAGCCGCATCTCGCTCGGACAGTTCGTCAAGGCGGTCTGCGCCGCGCTCACGCCCGTGTTCGTCTACCTCACCGCGAAGGCGATGGGTAACTGGAAGCTGCTGTTCCCGTTGTACGGGACGATCACCCTCGTCGCGGCGGCGTGGCTGTGGCGAACCCCCGTCCGCCGGGAGGAACCCGCGGCAGGCGGCGTCACGTTCGGCAGCTGCCTGGCCCAGCTCGGCTCTCCGTACATCCTCGCGATGACGCTGGGCGTTTTCTTCTCGGTCGGCGCGGATGTCGGGTTCGGGTACACGGTTCCGGACTACCTGCGGGACATGAAGGTGGATGCGGATGTCGCGGGGATGGGGCCGACGGTTTATTTCATCGCGAAGACGGCGGGCGCGTTTATCGGAGCGATCCTTTTCGCGAAGGCCGCCCCGGCGAAGTGTTTCCCGTGGACGGTCCTGCTGGCGGTCGCCGGCACGGCGGCCATGTTTTTCGCCCGGACGCCCGCCCTCCTCCTCGCCTGCGTTTTCGCGGCCTCTCTCGGCCTTGCCAACACCTTCGGCATGGCGATGGGGCTGGCCATCAACCGGGTGCCGGAAAAAACCAACGAAATCTCCAGCCTGATGGTCATGGCCATCGTCGGCGGCGCGGTCGTCACCCCCGTCCTCGGCTGGATGCAGGAGCGGAGCGGCGTGAACGGCCTGACCTGGGTCTTGCTGGCCTGTGAAGCCTACCTGCTGGGACTTGGCATCTTTGCCGCTGTTCAGAAGAAAGGAACGTTGAAATGAGTGAACAGGAAATCGAATCCAAACTGAAAGAAATGATCGTTGACCGGCTTTTCCTGAGCGTGAAGCCGGAAGAGATTGTCACCGACGCCTCGCTGGTGGACGTCTACGGAGTGGATTCCGTCTGTCTTCTGGAACTCGTGGTCGGGCTGGAAGAGGCCTTCGGCATCACGATTGAGGATCGCGATTTCAACATCCGCAATTTCCTCAGCGTCGCCGCGTTGCGCGATTTTGTGAAGGCGAGACTGTAGTGGCGGAGGGAGTCTGGCTGGTTGTTAGCCGGGCATCCCAAAAAATTGCCAAGAAAACAGTCTTTTGTTTTAGAAAACGGGATGAGGTCCCTAGAATAATAGGGCAAAGGAAATCCTTTTGGGTGCAATGAAATGTTTGGAGTGATACAAGATGCCTTTACATGATCAGGTTCCGTCGTCTACGGTTCAAGTTTACCAAAGCGAGCTGGATTTTGTTTCGCGGTGTATTTTAGACTACCCGAATATCGAAACGGGCGGGCAACTGTTCGGTTATTGGACGGCGGAAGGGACGCCGGTCGTCCTCTTCGCGATCGGGCCGGGGCCGCGCGCAAACCACCAGGTGACTTTCTTCAACCAGGATGTCGACTACCTTGTGCGCGTCGGCGGCATCCTCATCCACCGGTACGGCCTGCGCCACATCGGCGAATGGCATTCCCACCACCAGCTCGGACTTGCCAGGCCAAGCGGGCACGACGCGCAGACGATGGTGGACAGCATCGCGAAGGAGGGCCTTGGGCGCTTCCTGCTCTGTATCGGGAATTGTGGCGGGCGAACCAGTACGTTCAACGCGTTCAACTTCCACGAGCGAACGGGGTACGAGTACAAACAGGCGGGCTGGGAAGTCAAGCCGATGGTCAGCCCCTTCCGTGCCGCGATCGAAACGGACCCGGAGCTGGGCCGGATGTTGACCGTCCCCCGGACGCCCCGCCCGCACATGGCCCCGCTTGCCGTCGCGTCCGGTGATGCACGGCTGGCGACGCCTGTTTACGGGGGGGATTACTGGCTGAACGACAAGGCGAACAACCGTGTCTTGAAACAGATTGTCGATTACCTTGCCGCCGTCGCTCCCTCTGAGGGGGTCAACGTCCAGCTCGACGCGGAGAAGTGCGTCCACGTGAACGTCCGGCGCGGCTACGGGGTGGAGCATGTCTATTTCCCGAAGGCGTTCCCTTACGAAGCCCCGGTGGTCGAGCTTCCGCCCGACGCGCCGCGTTCCCCGGATCCTCTCTCGGCATCCGCCGGCGGGAACGCGGAACACGCCCGCCTCCCGAGATCCGAGGTCCGGCGGCTGCACCGGCTGGCGAACCGGAAGGGCAAGCGGAAGTGGTCGCGCCGCGTCCGCCTGCTTCACCGTGCGCGCCGTTGCGCGGCGGTCGCCGCAGGGGCGGACCAACCGCACCTTCCCGCCGCCGGGGTTCCGCCCGCCCCGCCGAAGTGGGTGTTTACGGGTGAGATTTATCCCGCGTTTACCGCTTTTTACAAAAACCTGACGAAACGAGGATCCAATCCATGATGACAGATGACCGTTACCAGCTTGAACTCGGCGTGCTCAGCCGCAAGCTTTCCCCCAATCTCTACCGCTTTTTCGATCTGGACACGGACGAGCCCTATGTCGTGTTCGGCGCGCGCACGAACCGCGGCAACGTCTACACGTTGCGGATCGAACTGGATGATTTCCCCGAAAGCATCCCGAAGGTGTTCGTCACCCGGATGCTCAAAGACAAGCGGGGGCACGACCTCGATTCCTGCAGCGCCACAATGCACACCCTCACCAGCGAGAACGGGCGCACAAGGATCTGCCACTTCGGATTTGATTCATGGCATCCGGAGGTCTCCATCTACAAGGTCTTCATCAAGAGCCGCCTCTGGCTCGAGATGTATGAGCAACACCTGCGTACAGGGAAGGATATCGATTACTACCTCAACCATCAGGATTAGTTGCACAAAACAAGAAAGGAACAAACAACATGAACGAGAGAGAATTGAACAACCTGAGTGAGAACGTGCGCAAGCAGGGACTTGGCGAGAACACGATGACGGATCTGGTCTATGATCCCGTCACCGGCGAGTTCAAGCAGGTCAACAAGACGGAATCGCCCGCCCAGGGCGAGGTCGTCACGCGCATGACCGAAGAGGGGTTCGCGTTGCAAGAAGTCGCGTAAGCGGGGCTGTCTATTCCCCGGAAGGAGCGACAGAAATGATCGTCTATCTGAACAAAGAGGAACTGATGACCCTCCCCGATACGGGCGTCGCCGACGGCGTCGCCTGCGAGTGGGAGGGGGAGGAGGTCGTACACCTCCACGCCCGCCCGCCCCGCCATGCCTACGGTAAGGTTTCGCCTTGCCGTTTCATCCGGGGCGGGACGGGGGAACTTCCCCCGGCGGGGTTCTGCGTCCGTTACGAACGGGAAGGGGATGGCGTGAAGGCGACAGCCTTTCTCGACGGAAAGGAACTGCCGCTGAACTTCATTCCGTCACGGAGTGAACTGTTCTCCCGTAGCAAAGGGATTCTGGAGGTCGGCGCACTCGCGCAGAAACGCGTCATGATCGTCGGACTGGGCAGTTTCGGCGGACAGATCGCCGTCGAACTGGCGAAAGCCGGCGTCGGCGCGTTCGCCCTGCTTGATTTCGACCGTATGGAGTTGCACAACCTTTCTCGCCACATCTGCTCGGTGCAGGATCTCGGACGGCTCAAGACCGACGCCGTGGCCGACGCGATCCTCGGGAAGAACCCGTATGCGGAAGTCGAACGTTTCCCGGTCGATATCAACCGCGAGCCGGTGCTTCTCGACCGTGAAACCGCGCGCGCCGATCTCGTGATCTGCGCGACTGACAACAACACCAGCCGGTTCAACCTGACGAACGCGCTGCTCCGCCGCGCCAAGCCCTGTCTGTACGGCAGGGCCGTCACGCGGGCGGAGGGCGGCGACGTCTTCCGTTACCGTCCCGGCGGCCCCTGCTACAACTGCCTCATCGGGAACGGTTGGTTTGAAAGCCGCGACGAGGAGATCACCGACGAAGCCTCCGCCCGCCGTTCGGGGCGCATCGCCGCCTACGTCTCGCCGGAGGACGCTTCCGCGATGGTGCAGGTCGGGCTTTCGGCGGATATCGAACCGATCTGCAACCTCATGGTCAAGCTTGCGCTCGTCGAGCTTTCGCGCGGGCTGGACACCGGACTCGCCCAGCTGGAAGACGAGCTGGTCTATGACTACTACATGTGGGCGAACCGACGGGAACGCCGCCACGCCAACTGGGCGCCCTTCCCGAACGCCGCGGCGAAACCGACGATCCTCCGCTGGTACGGTGCGCGGATCGCCCGCAACGACGGGTGCGCCGTCTGCGGCGGCCATGCCGAACTCGATACGGGCGACGAAATCGAATCCCGTCTTGGAGACATGGGCGACACGTCGGGTATCAACCTCGATGAGGTCGCCGGACAGGGGGGCTGATCGATGGCGCTACGGTATAACGATCAAACAGGGGAATTTGAAGAGGAGGGCGGCGGCGGTTCATCCCGCAGCCGTACCCGCTCCCGTGGCCGTACCCGCTCCCGTTCTTCGGTTGACTGGGGCAAGGTGGCCGTCGAGGTAGGCAAGGTTCTCGTGTGTGTCGCCCTGGTCGCAACCGGGGATACGCTTCTCCACCGTTTGTTCAAAAAAGGGGACGGTTGACCGGGCCTGTCAGAGAAAGCGGGAGTCCTCCGAACATATACGAGGGAAGAATGGTCTTGCCGGTGCCGCCGCATCGCGTTTGACAGGTGGATCACGCAGATGCGGTCACATGCGGATGCGTGTTTTTGTTTGAAAACGCGCCGGAATCGGATAGAATAGACTGTTCAGCAGGCGAAACGCGGCAGTCTTTTCAAGAAGGTGTTCGATGGCACTACGGTACAACGATCAAACTGGGGAATTCGAAGAAGTCGAGGAGAGGGGGGCGTCCCGGCGTTCCCGCCGTCCGTCGTCCCCCCGCCGCCGGTCTTCCGGCGGCAGTGGATGGGATTCCGACACGATTATCGGTTGTGGCCTCCTTGTTGTGGTCGCAGTGGCCGCTATCTGGTTTTTGAAGAGTATCGCCATCGTGTTACTCGGTTCAAAATGGTTCTGGATCGTGCTAGTCCTCGCCATCATCGGTTATAAATCAAGCAAGGATTGAGGGTACCTATGGCTGAACAACCTGTATTCACTGAAAAAGCTGTCGCCGTGCTGGATCGCGCCCAGGAGATTGCAATCCATTCCGGGCACGGTGAAGTCACCACGCCGGTGTTGGTCGTCGCGCTCTGGGAACGGGCGCGCGACATGGCGGTATTCCTCTTTGATCAGCTGGGCATCGACAAGAATCGGTTTTTCGGCGCGGTTTCCTCCATGCTTCAGGCGGTTCCGAAAGGTTCCGGCAGTTCACCCGTCCCCTCGGCTTCGTTCGACGCCTGCCGGATGGCGGCCGCCGCCCTCGCCCGCGAGACGAATGTCGCCGTCGCCTCGTCTGAACATCTTTTCTGGTCGCTCGCGGTCATCGAGAATCCTGTCCGGGCTTTGTTCACGCAGGCCGGCGTCACGCGGGAGAAACTGCGTGAGGCCGTTCTGGCGTTCCGGGGGGCACACCCTGAAACGGCGGGGGATGCCTCCGCCTCCCGTCATCCCTCGCTCTGCAAATACGGGCGCAACCTTCTCGCCCTTGCGCGCGAGGGGGCGATCTCTCCCGCCATCGGCCGCGAACGCGAAATCCGGCGTGTTCTCCAGATTCTCTCCCGCAAGACGAAGAACAACCCTGTCCTTGTCGGCGAACCCGGAACGGGCAAGACCGCCATTGTCGAAGGGCTTGTCCACCGGATCCTCAAAGGGGACGTTCCCGTCGATATGAAGGGTATTCAGCCCTATTCGCTCGACCTCACGGCGCTCGTCGCCGGCGCCAGCCACATGGGTGAGTTCGAGGAGCGGCTCAAAAAAGTCCTCGACGAGGCTTCTGCCGATCCTTCGATCGTGCTGTTTATCGATGAGATCCACCAGCTGATCGGGGCGGGGCGTTCCTCCGGCGCGATGGATGCGGCGAACATTCTCAAGCCAGAACTCGCGCGCGGACGCCTGATGGTCATCGGTGCGACGACACACGACGAGTACCGCCAGTACATCGAGAAGGATCCCGCCTTTGAACGCCGTTTCCAGAAGGTCGAAGTCGATGAGCCTGATATCGATTCCGCGATCGCCATCCTACGCGGGATCAAGTCGCAATACGAGAGTCACCACCGCACGAAGATCCTCGACACCGCCGTCGTCGCCGCCGTCCGTCTCTCGAAACGGTACATCTCGGACCGTTTCCTGCCCGACAAGGCCATCGACCTCTTGGACGAGGCCGCCTCCCGTATGCGTATCGAACGCGCCTCTGTCCCCCGTGAACTGGACGAACTTTCCCGCACGATCCGCCGCAAAGAGATCGAGCGCGAAAGCATCCTTCAGGACGGATCCGATTCAACCGCCGTTCAGCCGCTCGACCTTGAGATCGCCAACCTCCGTGAACGGGAAAACGAACTCAACGCCAAATGGCAGAACGAACGCGCCTTGTTCGAGCGGTTGCAGTCCCTGCAGGACGAGGCCGAGCGTTTCCGCGTGAACGCCCGCGACGCGGAGCAGGCTTCCCGCTTCGAGGAGGCGGCTTCGTTTGACCGCCGGGCCGCGGATGCAGAACGCCAGGCGGGCGAGGTCGTCGTGGAGATGGAGGAGCAGGGGACGATGCTGAAACGTGCGCTCGACGAGAACGACATCATGCAGGTCGTCACCGACTGGACCGGCATCCCCGTCAGCAAGATGAGCAGCGACGAGGCGCAGCGGTTCGCCCATGCGGAGGAAGAACTCCGCCGGCGCGTCATCGGACAGGACCGCGCCGTCGCCGCCGTCGCCGCCGTTCTGCGCCGCAACCGCCTCGGACTGGGCGACCCTTCCCGTCCGATCGGCTCCTTCCTCTTCCTCGGATCGACGGGTGTCGGTAAAACCGAACTTGGCAAGGCGCTTGCGGAGTTCCTGTTTGACAGCCGCGATATGATGATCCGTATCGACATGAGCGAATACCAGCAGGAACACACCGTCGCGCGCCTGTTTGGCGCGCCTCCCGGCTACGTCGGTTACGACCAGGGCGGACAGCTCACCGAAGCGGTCCGACGCAAACCTTACAGCGTCATCCTTTTCGATGAAATCGAGAAAGCCCATCCGAAAGTTTTCGAGACGCTTCTCCAAATCCTTGACGACGGGCGCATGACGGACGGACAGGGGCGTACCGTCAACTTTAAAAACACGATCCTCATCCTCACCTCGAACATCGGGCAGAGGAAGCTCCACGAGTATTTCATGCGGGGGCTGGAGTCGGACGAGGCGGTTGTCACAGCGGCCGTCCTTGCGGAACTGCGGAGCCGGGTTTCGCCTGAATTCCTGAACCGGTTGGATGAGACCATCCTCTTCCGTCCGCTTTCAAAGGCGGACATCCGCCGGATTGTCCAAATCCAGCTGGCTTCGCTCACGGCGAAAATGAAGACTGACGGGGTGGATCTTTCGGTCGATGCCTTGGCGGAGAATTTCCTTGCCGAACATGGGTACGAGCCGGAATACGGGGCCCGCCCGGTCAAACGCGCCATCAACAAGTTCGTCCTTGACGCCCTCTCCGTGAAACTGCTTTCGGGGGAGCTTCACCGCGACCGCCCGATCACCGTGACGGCAGGTGCGGACTCCCTTCAGTTCGCCAATCGCTGACGCGAACATACCGGTTCCCCTTCGATTCACCGTCCCGTTTGTTCGCCTGAAACGAAATTTTTTAAAATTTCCTGTTGACAAGGCGCCGGGAAGCGTGTAAAGTCTCCCGCGTTGTCTACCAAAACAGTAGACAATAAAACAACCGGCCCCCGGACGGGTGCCGGTTTCAACGGGAACAAAATACTACCAAAAAGGTAGTAATGAGAAAGGGCGATGAGAATGAAGAAGACGGATTTGATTCAGGCGACGTTCCGCACGGGTGTGCTCGGTCTGGTTCTGGCACAGGGCGCTGCGTTTGGCGGTGTGCCGTTGAACAACTTGCAGGGTACGGGGGGTATCGCGTTCAACCCGCTGGCCTACACCTCCGGTCTGGAGTGGGAAGGCGGGTCGAGTAATTCGTGGAACGAGGTGGTCTCGAAACCGCAGGTCGGCGCGTGGTACGTCAATCTCAACGACTCGCGGATCAACTGGTACGCGGCCTCGGCCTCGCTGACCTTCGCGAAACGGCTCGAACTCTCCTACGGGTACGGGTTCATTAACGCGCATCGGTACGGCGACAACAGTATCAATACGCACAACCTCGGCGCCAAGTTGCGCATCCTGGACGAGAACGCCTTCGACCAGCCGTGGGTCCCGGCGGTCGCGCTCGGCGGCGTCTACAAGTACACCGATTCAAAGACGGTGGACGCGCTGGGGTTGGAGGATTACGGGTTTGACGCCTACGCGGTTGCGACCAAACTGATCACGCAGACCCCGTTGCCGATCCTGCTCTCGGCGGGTGCGCTGGTTTCGGACGAAGTGGTCAACGGCGTCGTCGGCCACAACGAGTACGACGTGGTCTTTTTCGGCAACGCGGACATCCTCCCGGCGGAGAATGTCGCGATCGGTGTCGAATACAAGCAGGGCGTGGACGCGGGTGACGGGATCCGCAACCACGACTATTGGGACGGACACGTCGCGTGGTTCGTCACGCCCCGGCTTTCGTTGGTCGCGGCGTTCGCGGAAACAGGCGGGAAAGACAGGTTCTATCGCCACGGAGACCCGAAGAACCTGGGTGTCGGTTCCGGCGCGGTCTTTTCCATTCAGTTCCAGTTCTAAAACAGGAAACTTGCCAGTAGACAGGGGACGGCCGGGATGGTATACTTCGTCCGTTCTCTACCGAACTGGTAGTCTAAAGAGAAAGGTTGGCGAAACATGAGCAAGATTGCTTCGAACATTCTGAAGACGGTCGGCGGCACGCCGCTGGTCGAGATTTCTTCCAAGCTGAACAAGGGCGCGGCGCGGGTACTCGCGAAGGTCGAGTTCTTCAACCCCGGCGGCAGCGTCAAGGACCGTATCGCGCTGGGCATGATCGAGGATGCCGAGAAAAAGGGCATCCTCAAGCCGGGCGCTACGATTATCGAGCCGACGAGCGGCAACACCGGTGTCGGGTTGGCGCTTGCCTCCGCAGTCAAAGGATACCACCTCATTCTCACGCTTCCCGAGACGATGAGCGTCGAACGCCGCAAGCTCGCGGCCGCCTACGGCGCGGAAATCGTCCTCACCCCCGGGTCGGAAGGAATGAAGGGCGCCATTGCGAAGGCGAACGAACTCAACCAGTCGATTCCCGGCTCGGTCATTCTCCAACAGTTCGAGAATCCGGCGAATCCCTCGTACCACGAGGCGACGACGGGACCTGAGATCTGGAACGACACGGACGGGCAGGTGGACGTGGTTGTCGGAGGTGTGGGGACCGGCGGGACGATCACCGGCGTCGGACGGTTCCTGCGCACGAAGAATCCTGCGGTCAGGCTTGTTGCCGTCGAACCGGATACAAGCCCAGTCCTTTCAAAGGGAATATCCGGCCCCCATAAGATCCAGGGGATCGGCGCGGGATTCGTCCCGAGGACGCTGGACAAGGAACTGTTGACCGAGGTCGTCACGGCCACCGCCGAGAACGCCGGCGCGACGGCGCGCGCCGCCGCCGCGCAGGAGGGACTGCTGGTCGGGATCTCCTCCGGTGCCGCGCTCTGGGCCGCCCTCGAACTCTCGAAGCGCCCGGAAAACGAAGGCAAGACGATCGTCGTCATCCTGCCGGATACCGGAGAGCGGTATTTGAGTACCTGGCTGTTTGCGTAGTGTAGGCAAGTAAGTCAGCAGCCGTCGGCGGCCATCGCGGCCGTCGGCGGCTGTCGCATTATCCGAGACGGAACGCGGCGTAAAACAATACGGGTGAGAGGAGCGCCGAAAACGAAACTCGCCAGTAGACGGGAATCATCAGGACGAAGGGGAAGGCGGTCACCGCAAGAACCCGTGCGGGCGAGGCGGCGGCGTTGAACGCAGCCGCCAGCGTGAACGCGGCAAGGGCGGTGAAGAGTCCTCCGAAAAAAGACGCGGCCTGCCACTTCCAGACCTCTCGCGAAGTCGAGACGACGAGATCCGCCGTGTCAACCGGAAGGAGCGGCAGGGCCGCACCGACGGCGGCCAGGCCGGATGCCGCGATTCCCGCTCTGGACGGGAAACTGGCAATCAAGGACCGCACCCCGCCTGAAAGCAAAACGGCTGCGGAGGCTGCTGCGGGGAGGGCGAGCGACAGCCAGGCCGCAGTCTGCGCACGGCGGGAACGGTACACCCGTTCCCCGCAATACGGACAGACGCGCGCCCCGCGCGTCCGCGTTGTCCGGCCGCAGGCGAAACAGATGCCTGCGGCGACGGGCCACGCTGGAAGATGGAACTTCACGCGAACTTGAAATAGCGTTTTGCGTTGCGGTAACAAATGTCCTTCACGATCTCGCCGATCCACGGGAGGTCGTTCGGGAGGCGTCCTTTCGTGACATCCTCGCCGAGGATATTGCAGAGCACGCGGCGGAAATATTCATGGCGCGTGTAACTCAGGAAGGAACGACTGTCCGTCAACATTCCGACGAAACGGCTGAGCAGCCCGAGCTGCGAAAGGCTCTCGATCTGGCGGGTCATGCCGTCGCGCTGGTCGTTGAACCACCAGCCGCTGCCGAACTGGAGGCGACCGGGTTCCGGCCCCTTTTGGAAACAACCGATGCAGGTGGCGACGATTTCGTTGTCGCACGGATTGATCGGGTAGAGGATGGTGCGCGGAAGGATGTCGTTTCGTTCGAGCCGGTCGAAGATGCGGCAGAGACCCAAGGCGGCGGAGACGTCGCCGATGGTGTCGAATCCGGTGTCGGGACCGAGGCGTTTGAACATCTTCGTGTTCATGTTGCGGTAGACCCCGTAGTGGATCTGCACCGTCCAGTCGGCGCGGGCGTCCATCGCGATCATCTCGTAGAGCGCGGCGGAGCGGAACTTGGCGATTTCGTATGCGGTGGCTTTGCCGCCGAGCCGGACTCGGTTGAAGAGGGAGGTGACGTCCTCCATCGTGTACGGGTCGCAATAGGGGCGCTCGATGCCGTAATCGGAGAGGCGGCAGCCGTTTTCCTCGAAGAAATCGTGGCGGACCTGCAGGGCGCCGATGAAATCCTCCCACGTCTTGATGGGGATTTTCGTCGCGCTGCCGAGTCGGTCGAGCCAGTGGTTCCAGTTCGCGGGACGGTCTATCGCCAAGGCACGGTCGGGGCGCCAGGCGGGGAGGACTTTCGTTTTGAATTCGGATTCGCGGATGGTTTCGTGATGGGCGAGCGAGTCCGTCGGGTCGTCCGTCGTGCAGAGGAGTTCAACGTTGCTGCGGGTGATCAGCCCGCGCGCGCTGAAGCCGGGCTTTGCGAGTTCCGCCGAGGTCTTCTTCCAGATCTTGTCGGCCGTCGCGGGCGAAAGGAGTTCCGTCACGCCGAAATAGCGGGCGAGTTCCAGGTGCGACCAGTCGTAAATCGGATTCCGCAGGAGGTAGGGCATCGTTTCGGCGAATGCGTCGAATTTTTCACGGTCTGACGCATTCCCCGTGATTTTCTCCTCGTCGATTCCGTTCGTGCGCATGGCCCGCCATTTGTAGTGGTCGCCCCCCAGCCAGACTTGGGCGATGTTCTCCCAGTGTTTGTCCCCCGCGATCTCCGAAGGCGGAAGGTGGCAATGGTAATCGATAATCGGCATCTGCTCGGCGTACTCGTGGTAGAGTGCGCGGGCGGTCTCGCTTTCAAGCAGGAAGTCGTCGTGGATGAACGGTTTCGCCTTCATTCGGTTTTTCTCCTTTAGACTTTCATCATGTGTTTGAGGTCGGCGACGCGGGACTTGATGTCGAAAAGCGTGAGCCGCGAGAAACGTTCGGGGCCGAACTCTTCGACACCGAACGAGGCGACCACGCTGGCATGGAGCAGCGCGTTGTGGATGTTCCGGTCTTTCACATCCCCTGAATGGGCGAGATACCCCATGAACGCACCGGCGTAAGCGTCGCCCGCGCCGGTCGGGTCCACCACGCGGCGGACGGGGTAGGCGGGGACAATGAAAATGTCGTCCTCCGTGAACAGCATCGCCCCGTGCTCACCCTTCTTGATGAGGACGTACTTCGGCCCCATCTGGATGAGCGAAGCCGCGCACTCCAGGAGGCTCCATTGTCCGACAAACATCCGCGCCTCCGTGTCGTTCAAGGTGAGCATGGTCGCACGCTTGATGACTTTGCGAAGTTCGGCCGGTTTGTTTTTGATCCAGTAGTCCATCGTATCGACGAGCACGAACTCCGCGTTGCGCGCCTGGTCGAGCACGGCGAGCTGGAGTTCGGGCTGGATGTTGCCGAGCAGGACGAACGGGGCTTCACGGAAGCTTGCCGGGATCGTCGGTTTGAAATTCGCGAAAACTCCGAGTTCGGTGAAAAGCGTCTTCCGGTCGATCATGTTGTCACTGTAGACACACCCCCAGCGGAACGTCCTGCCTTCCATGCGGCGGATACCGGAGGTATCGACGTTGAAATTCTGCCAGCGCCGCTCGAAGGAGGCGGGGAAATCCGTCCCGACCACGCCGACCGCGCCCGTCTTCACGAAAAACGAAGCCGCCATGGCGGAGTAGGGCACCGATCCGCCAAGCACGTCCTTGCGCTCGTCATCGCGGGTTTTGATGTCGTCGCGGCTGATGGAGCCGACGGTCCAAAGTTTCAGTTCTTTCATACGGTTCACTTTCCTCTGTTGTTTGTAAGCCAGTTCAAAAGCCCCTCGATGGCGAGGCGGTAGCCGTCCGCGCCGAATCCCATGACTTGCCCCACGCAGGCGGCGGCGGTCAGGCTCGTGTGCCGGAAGGGTTCGCGCCGGTGGACGTTGGAGAGATGCACCTCCACGGCGGGCACGCCGCAACCGGAGAGCGCGTCGCGCAGGGCGACGCTCGTGTGGGTGTACGCGGCGGGGTTGATCACGATGCCGTCGAACGCTCCGCGCGCCCCCCCGATCCAGGCGACCAGTTCACCCTCGATGTCGCTTTGCCGCCATTCGGCCTCGGCATTCCGCGAAGCGGCGAACGCGACCGCGCGCGCCATCATTCCGGCGAGCGTCTCGCTCCCGTAGATCTCCGGCTCCCGCGTGCCGAGCAACCCCAGGTTGGGCCCGTTCAAAATCAAAAGTTTCATTTGCCTGTGTCCTCCTTGTCGGTCGTTCCCGCCCCCGCCTCGTTCTCGAAGGCGAGGCAGCATTTGAGTTTGCCGCAGATTCCGTTGATCGCCGCCGGCTGGAGCGAGACGGCCTGTTCCTTCGCCATCTTGATGGTCACCGGAGGCGGGGTCTGTTGCCAGGAACAGCAGCACGCTTTCCGCCCGCACACGCCGACGCACCCCAGCAGAGCCGCCTCCTCCCGGGCGGAAACCTGCCAGAAGTGGAACTGTGTGTGGAACGCGCGTCCCAGTTCACCTGCGTACCGCCGAAGGTCGAGCGGCATCTGGGCCGTGTACCGGATGAACAGGCGCTCGCGTCCGAACGACAACCGCGAACGCAAGGCGCGGACACCCCCCCTTTCCCCCGCCGTTACACGGTCGAACGCTTCCCTCGCACGGCTTGCGATCTCTTCGTTCTGGGCGAGTATCGCACCGTCCGCCTCCCGCAGTTCGCGCAGCAGGAGGAACGTCGGCAGCGGACTGTCCGCCGTCTCCTCGGAACGGAATGTGACGCAATCCACGCCGTAATCCAGCGTGGCGAGACACCTGCTGCCGGGGCGAAGACGCACCCCGTCCGGCTTTCGGCAGGTATACACACCGTTCTCCGGCGTGACGATGTTTGCGACAGTTGTCATTCTTGTTCCCGAAAACGCTTTCCAAATACTGCCGTGATAGTACCAAAGAAGCAGTAACAAGAAAAGAACTATTTTGTAAAATTTTTCTGATGTTCCGCCGCGCCCGAGCGTTTGGACACCGTCCCCGCTGGTCGTCGCAGGAAACCCCGTATCCCGCGCCCGTTACAAAAACACGCTTGAACCAAGGGCGGAGGCGTGGTAGACTGCAGACGTCCGGTCGAGGCGGAAGCCGGCCGACGGGCTTTGGCGCAAAGGGGAGAAATCCAATGCGCCGAGAAAACGATTTGCGTAACGGCAAACACGACGTTCGAACGAAATACTACCACTATTTCATAAAAGTGAACGGCATGGTTGCAGGTTGCGCGTCCGTATGGGCGCGTTTTCTGTTTCATGTATTCACTTTGGGCCTGTGGTAGGGCTTCGTTCGAGTGCATGAGATCGGATCACCGCGCCCCTTTTCATGCATGGACATGGTGTCCGCGCCGAGACGATGCGCGAGCAAGAAGTAGAGACGCGGAAATGGATAGATTGACGATTGCCTTGTGCGCCGCGCTTCTCGCAGGAGTTTCGGCAATGGTGGACACAACGGCGCTTCAAAAGGCCAAGAAGGCGAAGAACGACGAGTTCTACACTCAATACGCCGACATTCAGGCGGAGGTAAACGCCTATCTCGAATACGACCCGGATACGTTTCGAGGCAAGACTGTCCTCCTTCCTTGCGACGACCCGGAAGAAAGTAACTTCACCCGGTTCTTCGCTGAGAACTTTACGCGGCTCGGTCTAAAGAAGCTCATATCGACGAGCTATGCGCCGGCGGCGAAAAAAGACAAGTACGGCCTAGAGCTCTTCGACTGGGCGGCGGGGCGTAATCTCGACCCGAAGCACGGACGTATGATGATTCTCGACCACGACGTCAACGGCGACGGCAAGATCAACTTCGAAGACCTCGAATGGTGGTATCTGAAGGGAGACGGCGACTTCCGTAGCGAGGAAGTGAAGAAGTTCCGCGATGCGGCGGACGTCATCGTCACCAATCCGCCATTCTCGCTTTTCCGCGAGTTTCTGAAGTGGATTGTCGATGCCGACAAGAATTTCCTCATCATCGGAAACATGAACGCGATAACTTACAAGGAGGTGTTCCCGCTCATCAAATCAAACAAAATGTGGCTTGGCGAAAGCATCCACAGCGGCGACCGTGAATTTGGCGTACCGAAAGAATATCCGTTGAACGCGGCGGGGTGGCGCGTCGATTCAAAGGGCAACCACTTCATCCGCGTCAAGGGCGTGAGGTGGTTCACGAACCTCGAGCACGGAAGGCGCCACCAGCCATTGCAGCTCATGACGGAGGCGAGAAACATCAAGTACTCGCGCCACAAGGAGGTGAAAGGAGTCGGATACAGGAAGTACGACAACTACGACGCGATCGAAGTGCCGTTCACCGATGCGATACCGGCCGACTACGACGGCGTGATGGGCGTGCCCATTTCGTTCCTCGACAAGTACTGCCCGGAGCAATTTGAGATAATCGGCTTGGATCGATACGTACCTGACAATCCACATTATGGACATCGGTTTACAATTGATGGCATAGAGACCTATGCGCGTATTCTCATCCGTCGCAAGAAAGGAGACGTGAAATGAAAACCACACTTCGCACCGACATCACTGTCGGGGACATCTGCAAGGGATTCTACTACAACAAGCTTGAGGGCAAGGGCGTAAACGGCTGGGGCGGGAAACTTGTAATACAACCCGAATACCAGCGCAACTACATCTACGAGGAATTGAAACGCGACACAGCCGTTGTTGAGTCGCTTTTGAAAGGGTATCCGCTTGGGCTTCTCTACTTCCTCAAGACAGGCGAAGATCGATACGAGGTTTTGGACGGCCAACAGCGCATTACGAGCTTCGGACGGTTCGTGACGGGCAAGATGCCTGTCATGGACGAAGACGGACATCCGCACAACTTCGACAAATCGCTGCACGGGCGCATATTGAACATCCCGCTCACGATCTACATCTGCGAGGGCGAGGGCCCCGATCCGGAGAGTGAGATAAAGCAGTGGTTCAAGACCATAAACATAGCGGGTGTCGATCTCACTCCGCAAGAACTTTTGAACGCCGTGTATTCCGGTTCGTTCGTAACAGCGGCGAAAAGTGTGTTTAGCAACTCGGGCAACTCAAACATCGACACGTGGAAAGCCTACGTGAAGGGAAACGAGAGACGGCAGGAAATCCTCGCCGTTGCGCTCGACTGGGTGTCGAAAGGGAATGTAGAGGAGTATATGAAAGACCATCGGCACAATCCTGACATCACGGAACTGACAAATTACTTCGAGAGTGTCATTGCGTGGATCGACGGGATTTTCAAGGATGTCAAGGCCGAGATGCGCGGGCTTGAATGGGGGCGGCTCTACGAGTTGTACCACGACAGGCCCTATTCGCCGGACAAGGTGTGGGAGCGCGTCGAGGCGCTGTACGCCGACGCGGACGACGGCAAGATACAGGCCCGGCGCAACATCTTCGAGTACGTCCTCGGCGGCGAGACGGACAGGAAACTGCTCAAAGTGCGGATGTTCGGAGCGGAGATTGCCCGCAAGGTGTACAAGCGGCAGACGGACGAGGCGAAGGCCAAGGGCGTTTCAAACTGCCCCGACTGCGTATTGGCGCACGATGCGAACGCCAAGCGCATCTACGCATTCAACGAGATGGAGGCGGACCACGTCACGGCATGGTCAAAGGGCGGCGACACATCGGAGGCGAACTGCCAGATGCTCTGCAAACATCACAACCGCGTCAAGGGAAACAGTTGACGCGATTTCTTCCGTACCGTAATCTCATATAGATTGGATTGAAATGGCAAATCATCGGGCTGCGTGCAGTATTACACGCAGCCCGATTTCTCTGTCACAGCACCTCCTTTGTGACTTTTCCGTCTATCACAAACAATTTGTCGAAGTCAACCTCAGGATTGTCTTGATAGGACATCGTCCACATGATCGAAATGAGATTGTGCTGAAGCACAAGGCACGCGTCGTCAAAGTGGAACACGATCAAGGCAGTATCCCTGTCGAGGAACTCGTTGCCGTCGCAGTCGGAATCATTTTCTTCGCAATTGTAGATGGAAATGCGACGAACAATCTTGTCGATGCGGATTATACTCCAATAGGTTTCGTCCCACGGATTTTCGGGCTCATTTTTTGCCCATGATATGCGAAACGAACCTATCGGGCCTGCTTCGATCACCGCCCGCGCAAGATCAGGATCGAACGACGGCGGCACTTTTTCGGTGTTGTGGAACCTGACGTCAGATTCTTCTGTCCGTATAAATACGTCCTCATCCGAGGCGGTTTCGCTGCCGGTGCTGACGAGAGCGACAATCTTCTTGCCCTTAAGCTGGGACAGAGCGGCCTTCTCATCGTTTGTTATGCAGAAGTTGCGGATTTTCATTGTTGCTCTCCTTTCGTGAAATGGATCTTCTGATCCTTGATTGCACCTTTTGAGACTTTTGAGACGACGATATCCACCGCCGGCGAGCCATCCGAGGAAGAAGTGATGCGCATGGTTATTCGGCTGCCATCTTTCATGACCACTGAGACACGCTCATTTCCAGAACTGACTTTTTCATCCTTTACCCCGCCCGCAGAGGCGATCTCGAAGAACTTCTTCGCAGTTGCCACCGGGTCTGAAGATGAAATTCTCCGTACTTTGGTGCTACTGCCTTTTGTACCGAAATATCCTTCAGGGGTGGACTTGAATGCCTCCTTCAGTGCGGGAAGGTTGTCGGTCAGGTTGTGGTGAGGGTCTGCGCCCTGCGTACCGGCGAAATGTCCGTGTTCTCCCTTGCCCATCATCGGCCTCCTTCCGCGAACACCTCCTCGCGGCGGCTCGGAATGTGGAAGAGCGGCACGCCGACATGGTCGGCGTACGCCTGTGCTTCGGGGAGAATGCGTCCTTGGTGAAACACGTTCACGGGCTTCAGCGTGTCCAAGACGGAACAGAATCCGTCGATAAAATACGCCTTGTCGATTTTCGACCGGGTACAGCCATAGGCAGAAACAGAGATCGAAACGCCTTGGTGAATGCCCGCGCAGCAAAACGCGAACGTGCGGCTGTCGCCCCACGACACGTTGCTGATGACGGGAATCCCGTTCTTCTCGAACCAGAAGTCCGTGGCGCGGTTCAAGTACACGCTGTACTTCTGCTCGATGAGCGGCATATCCCGATAGACGCTGTGGTCGATGCCGAACACTCCTCCGTACTCCTTTAGAAGCCGCAGATATTTCTCCGGCTTTCCGTAGAATGCGCGAAAACGCCTGTCGTGTACATGGAAGTGCATCCATGTGCATTTGTCGTGCGGCTCGGAAGCTCGGTCGAACGGATTGATTTTCGAAGGCGGCGTCCATAGGATGGTCCCTTTGACTTTGGGATATTCTTCGCCAGGCGTAAACTCCGCGCCAGCAAGGATATCCGAATTGAATACGCAGTATCGTCTGCTGATCATAATTTCCTCCTTTTGGGGGATGGTCTGGATGAAAGCAGCTCGCCACACGGCTAAGCCGCACTTGACTTCCAGCAGCAGATATGGTATTCTTGACAACCGCCATGGTCTGCAAAGGATTCCATATCCGCTGCGGATGACGTCCGAAGGCTGTTGGTAGCGGCTTTCGGACGTCGCTTTTCAGTCGACTCTTGTCATTCGCATTGGTATGCGCGCCTCCTTTCAGATTTACGTTTTCCTGTGAGGATAGAAGGGATTCCGCCCATTCTGCCAGACAGATAGAATTTACGGAGGTCGAGGTTCGTGCGGGTTTCAAGGAAGTCGTTCACGCTTACCAGTTTTGAGGTCTCCGTACGCGGATTGCGCTCGGCCAGCCACATTTCGTCGCGACGAAGGATGCTCTGGTCCATGAGGAACAGATCATGTGTTGTTGCAAGAATCTGGGACCGCGAGTCCTTTGTCCGCGAACCTGTGAAGAGTTCGATGATTCGCTGAGTCGCCATCGTATGGAGCTGTAGGTCTATTTCATCGATGACGAATACATGCGGTATCGCGTTGCTTTCCAGATCGACAAGCGCTGGCAGAAGGTCGAGGATGCGCTGCGTGCCTTCCGACTCATGCGACAGTTCGAATTCGGCTGTCTCCCCGTTTGGGGTTGAGGCTCTGTGGCATGCCGTGAGCTTTTCAAAAATCAGTTCCCCGTTCAGGCGGGTGATTAGATAGGGCATCGTCTCGTCATTCTTATTGAGACGAAGGGTCATGCCCTCGCGTGTCTGGCGGATGAAGTCGTCGACCCATTGCGGAGGCATTGGGATCTCGCTTCGCTGAATATGCGTACGCCTGATTTCGGCGATGCCAGTATCGAATTCGCGAAGCATCTCACTTACACGTGCCGAGGCCGGCCATGATTTGTCGGCGTATCTTTCGATGGTTGTATGGTTCTGGGCTGGTGAAATAAGTCTAAGTGTCTTCGCGAACCAATTGTATACGGGTAGAAGCGCGAGAAGATTCTGTGAGGCGGCGACGGACAAGTAGAGCTGATTCTCGCGGACACTGCGCGATATGAGCTGTGCAAGTGCAAGATCCGTATCAAATGCCTTGCCAAAAGTGAATTCGTATGTTTCTTTTTTACTGTCCCAAACCCGCGAATAAGACAGGTCCTTTGCCGGAGATGTGCGCCGGGAGAATTTTTCCTCTGTAACGCGAAGTCTTGTTGCAGCAAAAGAATAATCATAAATGTCATTCCCCACCAGGACACTGAATGAGAATCGAGTTGGCTTGTATTCGCTTTCGGCGTCAAGGCGGAATGCCTCTACGGCTATCGGCTCTTCGGGCTGCATCTGTATACCGAACTGGACAAAGGACTTGCAGAATGCAAGGGCTTTGAAGAAATTGGACTTGCCGCTTGCATTTCCGCCAAACATCATGGCGATGGGAAGGAAACGCATCTTGAGGCGCGGAAATGCCGCAAGCGTCTCGCTATGCTGCTGCTCACGGGAAGCAGAGAGCGAGATTGCCGCTTTGCCCTTGTAGGACATCCAGTTTTCGATTTCGAGGTTGATTAGCATCGCTGGTTTCTCCAAAAGATTTAAAGAGAGTCTATCAGACATCTTGCACTATGTCAAGTGGAAGATGAGAAAAAATTGCATCTTCCACTTTTGTCTGTGGCGATGCTTACTTGCGATGGTTGACGCATAAGGCAGTTGTAAAGCTTAAGATACAAAAACAACATCCTTCCCTCGCCGCGCAACCGCGCGGCGTTTTCATAACCGCGCACGGTTGTACGCGGAAGGACCACATGTTGTTTTAAGTTGTTCATGTTGTTTTCAGAAACTTGCCCTGATGTGCATTCTCGTGCGAAGCGCGGGCGGCTGGCTTGCCTATTTTTTTTTGAACAAGGGGAAAGATGTCCGAGTCTCGTCATTCCGCATGACTGCAGAATCCTACTCGAACATCATTGCGTCAATGAAACGGCCGGCGAACACGGAATTTCCTCCAAGTTCGACCAGACGTGCACGCCGGGCCAGCCGCAGCGCGGCCTCCCGTCGTTCCGGGTGGAGCAGCAGGATCGCCGCCCCCGTCAACGCGGCGTTCCCGATCGGCGTTTTCTTGGCACCGGGGGCCGACGGCAACATCCCGATCCGCTCGGCGGAAACAGGGTTCAGCCCGCAGCCGAACCCGCCTGCCAGGAAGATTTCGGAAAGTGCCTCCGCGCTTGTCCCCGCTTCGTCCAGCATGACGGAGATACCCGCCGCGACGGCCGCTTTCGCCACTTGGACGGCGCGGACGTCCGCGTTGTCGAGCGTTCTGCCGTCGTCCAGCACAAGCGAACCGGGCGCGCTCGCCCCCGTTTCCGAGATTTTCCCCGACGCGAGGAATCCCGCGATGGCGTCCAGAAGTTCCGATCCCCTGACGCCGGTCCCCTCGAAGGCGGGACCAGCCGCGGTGGACGTCGCGAACACCGTCCCGTTCGCCCGCACCGCCACCTCGGCGTTCGTCCCGATGTCGCAAAGCAGCGCGTCCGGCCCCTCCTCGCGGTCGAGACCGGCGGCAATCAGGGCGCAGAGCAGGTCCGCGCCGACGAACGCGCCGAGGCAGGGGGGGAACCAGACGGGGCGCCCGGCGAGCGGTTTCCCGCAGCCGCCCAGCCATTCGGCGTTGAACGGTGCGCGTCCGAGGGAGGATGGGGAGCGCCCGGTGAGGAGGTGGAGCATGACGGTGTTCCCCGTCACGACCCCGTCTGCAAGGGAAGAGGCGGCGACGCCCGCCGAAGCGCACGTTTCGCCGAGCAGGGTCTCGATCGCGTCCGACGCGAGCCGCTGAAGCCGTTCCAGTCCGCCCGGCTGTTCCGACGCCGAAATACGCCCGATGACATCCGACGCCACGGAAGCTTGCGGATTCATCCGCCCCCCGCCGGCCAGGAGGTCTCCCGTCCGGAGGTCGTAAAGGGCGGCGGCGAGGGTCGTGCTGCCGACATCGACGGCGAACCCGACTCCGTCCCGGTTGCGGGAGGAACCGACGCGCGTCATCTTGGAAAGGAGAATCGGCGAGCCCCCGGCCGCTTTCCGGGCGGGGCAGGCCTCGCGGCGCGGGCACTGCGCGCAATGCCCGTTGCACCTTCCCGCTCCTGCTTCTTTTGTTTTTCGGTCCGTCTCGTTCATCGCCGTCAAGTGTCTCACAACGGGCGCATTGCGTCAAGGGGCGCATACGGTTTGACACGGAGGGGGATTTCTGGTATAGTGTCTCCATACTTTCATTGGAACAAGGAGGAACGATGAAGAAGGTCATTATGGCGGTGATAGCCGCCGCAAGCGTAAGCACCATTTCTGCGTTCGCGGGAGGCGCGGTTTGTCCGGTTGTGATGCAGGATGCGAAGATTTCGGGATTTTGGCGCGACCAGTACCGGCGGCTCGTTTGCCGTTGGCTTCCGCACTGTATCCGTGAGATGGAGGCGGGGGGAAGGGGCGAGGAACTGCTGAACCTCGTCGCGACAGGCGAAGTGCTCGCGGGGAAGGAGCCTTCCGTCAAATTCAAAGGTTGTCCGTGGAGCGACGCCTATCCCTACAATACGGTCGAGGCCATCTGCCTCGCTTTGGAAATCGATCCGGGGGACGAGTATGCGTTCGCGCAGGCGCAGACGTTCCTGCGGGGTAAGGTCGAGGAATGGATCCCGATCATCCTCTCGGCCCAGGAACCGTCCGGCTACATTCATTCCTACCACGACCTCCGCCGTGCGCCGCATTTCTCGAATGCCGCGAGCCATGAATTCTACGTGATGGGATATTTTATCGAAATGGGCGTTGCCCACTGGCGGATGACGAACGGGCGCGACCGCCGCCTTTATGACGCGGCCATCCGTTGCGCCGATCATCTCGACTCCGTCTTCGGCCCGCCGCCGAAGCGCATCTGGCTGAACGGGCATCCCGGCCTTGAATACGCGCTCTGCCGCCTCGCGGACGCGGTCAACGCCTCGGAAGGCCCCGGTAAAGGCGACAAGTATGCCCGCCTTGCGCGGCACTTCATCCGGAACCAGTACAAGGCGTCGGGCGGGAACGGGCACTGGAAAGCCGCCTACCATCAGGCGGAACGTCCCGCCGAAGAAATGAAAGACGCGACGGGACACGCCGTGCGCGCGACCTATTTCTACACGGCAATGTCGGGGCTTGCCGGACGCCTCGGCGACGACGCGCTCGGTACGGCGTCCGACCGCCTCTTCGACAGTGCGATCAACCGGAAGGAATACATCACGGGCGGTGTCGGAGGGTCGTGGCGTGACGAGGCGTTCGCCGGCGACTACAAACTCGGCAACCAGACGGGATACTGTGAATCGTGTGCCTCGTGCGGCATGAGTTTCTGGGCGGCCGAACAGCACAAGCGCCACGGCGACGCCTGGACGATGGCCGTTCAGGAACGGTTGATGTACAACAACCTTCTTGGGGCGATCTCGGAGGACGGTCGTAATTTTTATTACCAGAACCCGCTTGACAGTTCAACCCCCCGCTATCCTTGGCACGGTTGCCCATGCTGTGTGGGGAATATCCCTCGCACGCTCTTCGCACTGAAAGATCTCGCGTACTCCCTTGGGGTGGACGGCAGGACGCTGTACGTCAACCACTTCCTCGCACTCGAGGGGCGTGTCGGTAACGTGGCGGGCGCCTCCTTGTCAATCCGCCAGCGTACCGACTATCCGTGGGAGGGGAAGGCCGTGTTCGAGCTTTTGCCGGAAAAACCGGTCTCGTTCACTGTCGCCCTGCGTATACCCGACCGCACGGAAAGTACACTCTACCGGGCGGAACCGGATACCAAGGGGCGGTTCACGGTCGAGGTGAACGGTGGATTGGCCCCGGCGGATGTTCGCGGCGGTTATGCCCGCGTCACGCGCACGTGGAAGCCGGGCGACGTGCTTTCATTTTCTTTCCCGATGCCGGTGCAGCGGATCCGCTGCGACGCGCGCGTCGCGGCGAATCGGGGCCGTGTCGCGTTCCAGCGGGGACCGGTCGTGTACAGTTTCGAACAGAGGGATCAGCCCGTACCGCTGGCGGGGATGCTCGTCGCGCCCGACGCGACGTTCCGGCCTTTCTGGATGCCGGATCTTTGCGACGGCCTCGTCGCGATCAAAGGGGGGAACGGCGCGGTCGCGATTCCGAACTATGCACGCCTCAACCGGGGCGCGACCAGGTCGATGGTGTGGATGACTGAAGACGCCGAAAAAGCGGGACTGCACAAAGGATGTTTCGCCAAGGCGACCGTCTCGTTCCACCGGGCAGAGATGCCGCTTACGGCGATCAACGACGGCGAATCCGCGTCGGGCAACTTCGATTTCTGGCCGCACAAGAACAGCGAGGAATGGATCCAGTACGACTTCGGGAAGCCGGTGACGTTTACGCGCTCGGTGGCGACTTGGTTTGATGACACGGGACGCGGAAATTGTAGACCTCCGGTTGCCTGGCGTCTCCTTGCACGGCAGTCGGACGGAAGTTGGCAAGAACTCCGGGACGTCAACGTGAAGGAAGACGTGAAAACGAAAACTGTCGAACTCGACTTTTCGGCACAGACGACAGACGCAGTCCGCCTCATGCTCAAACTCCCCGCGAAATTCTCGTCGGGGGTGCGCGAATGGCGCGTGGAATGAGACTCGGTATTTTTTGTTTTTAGGCATTGAGGCATCTCCCTGAAAATAAAATGTGGAATGTACTCATCCACGCTTCCGGATACGGTGAAAAGGTGAAGGGTTGCTATGCCGGGCGGCGGGTCTGCATCCCCCTATCCCGCGTGTTAAGAACCTGCATGCGGAGGGGGGCGGCGTGGGGCGCGAAAAAAAGTTTGAAAAAGTTGTTGACACGGGGCGCGTCGGGGCGTATAGTACACACCCGTTTTCGCGACGCACCGGCCCGGCCGGCCGCGGCGCGGGGCGCCCCGGAAAAAAACCGAAGAAAGGGGGTTGACACCCCGGCGGTTTTCTGGTAGAGTGCCCGACCGTTCGCCGCGGCGC
>JAGCVN010000117.1 GCA_017962315.1 Kiritimatiellia bacterium | reverse complement strand
TCAACCACAGTAAATACAAAATCAACCTTGGCGGTGGTACAATCCGCGCTTCGCATGAAAACGGCTTCGACTCGGTGCTGAACATGTCGCTTACGGGTTCGAGCGGGACGAACGTGACGTTCGACACCCAGGCGGCGAACGTCACGCTCTCCGGCGTGCTGTCGGGCGCGGGCGGACTCCAGAAGTCCGGCTCGGGAACGCTTACGCTCTCCGGCGCGAACACGTACGCTGGCGCGACGACGGTGAAGGGCGGAACGGTCGCGTTCACGCAGGCTTATCCCGGCGGCGACCTTGAAATCGCGGCGTCCGCGCTGGCAAACGCATCCTCGCCGCTCGTCACGGCGGCGGCGCTGGCGTTCGCGTCCGGGAAAGGGGTACGCATCCTCAATGCCGACACACTCGATCCGTCAAGTTTCAGTTCAACCAAGACGATTGCCTCGTCGACGGCGCAGGTCGCGGCGTTGCCGTCCCTCACGCTCGTCGCCTCGGACGGCACGACGATTGCGGATACGGGCAGGTGGCACTTCAGGCTCTCCACCGATGGCCGTGCGTTGAAGTTCGGTCCCCAGCGCGGGCTTATGCTCCTCGTGCGGTAGCCAATCGAGGCAACGGGCAAGATGCCCGTTGTCCCAGTTGGGCGAACGGCTCGCCCCACCTTTTGGTCACGCGAGTGGCAAAACCGGTCAGACCTGTTTTGCCACTCGCGATGAGGTGCAGTTTCTGCGCACGGCGGCGATGATTTGTGATATACTTCCCGGTGGTGGAGACCATTTCGTATAACGAAATCATGGAACGAAATACGCAAGGCGGCGACGACGTTCTCGAAACGCTGGAAGAACGCCTACGACGAGAAGAGCCAGGCGCAGAGCTTCCTGAAGAAGTTCTTCGACGTGTTCGGCGTGGATGCCGTCACCGTCGCCACGTTTGAGCACCGCGTGAAGTTCGCCGACGGATTGCAGGGTTACGCCGACTGCTTTTGGAAAGGCACGATTCTCGTCGAGATAAAGTCCCTCGGCAAAGACCTCGATGCCGCGTTTCAACAGGCGATGGATTATGTTCGGTCAATGTGCAATGTTGCCAATGCGAAAATGTTGGGTCTTCAAAGAAAACGGTGGGAATGTTCGTGATCTTCAATCCTCATTGTTCAGCAATCGACAATCCCGATTTCCGTCTGACACACGGATTTGTTCGCCGTTAACGCGGCTCACTTCCTCCTTGCGAACGCCGTTAGGCGTGAGCAAATCCGTCTGTTTTCATTGGTATGGGTGGACAAGGATGATTCCTGTCCCACTAAAAACTTCGAAGAGCCAAATGGTTGTCAATTGCCAATGCCAGTGCCCAATTGGATACTGGCAACATTTCGCAATTACTCCGCGCACTCGTGGTGAGCGATTTCGTGCGGATGCGCTTCTACGACCTTTCCCGCGACCGCGCCCTCACGGAGTTCGCTTTGAAGGACTTGCACAAGTATGTGACACTCTTCGTTACATGATCGGCGCGGGGGACGATGCGGAAATCCGCGAACAGGCTCCCGTGAGCCGCAAGGCAGCAGAAAAATGGCCGCGCTCCACGACGCGATGAAGGCCGTCGGCTATGCGGGGCATTCGCACAAAGTCTATCTCGTGCGGCTTCTCTTCTACCTCTCCGCCGAAGACACCGGCATATTCAAGCCAGAGTAACTATCGCTTTTTATAAAATGTGATAGTTCTCCAAATGGACACGATCTCGTGCAACAGTTCGCCGCGCTTTCCCAGACGCTGAACATGCCGCCGGAACGTTGGCGTTCCATACTTGACGAATCGCTGGTGGCGTTTCCCTACGTGAACGGCGGCCTTTTCGCGGAATCACTGCCGAGCCGGGTGCAAAGACTTTTTTCTGCAAGGTCACGCCACTTTTGGGCAGATTACCTGCTTGAGATTGAACAGCCGCCAGTTGAAGAACACGTCTAGGCGTCCAGACTTTTCCAATGTGCGCAGCAGGATCATCCCCTTGGTACCTTTGAGCGACCAGAACATCCCGGACTGCTTGGGCCGCGCGCCGAGGACGGTCTTGCAGCCGCTTTCTACGAATCCTGAACCGATGAACAGGCCCTCGGCCTCGAACTTGCCGTAGGCCATTCTTCCAAGCTTTTCGTTTTCTCGGAAATATTTGAGCGCCTTCCTCATCTTTGTCGAATTCGGGCACGCTTTTTCTGCCGAGGCGATGACGGACGGCGCAAAGTCAAGAGGTCAGATGAATTTTTTGCAGAAAAACTCGTTGTACCCGAACGAAACCAAAGAGAGACTTGATTTTTGACCAGATGTTGTGGCATAATTCCGCACCTTACCAAAGGTAGGAGGAGTCGATATGATACAAAGAGAAACAGTAAAAACAATGAAGAGGGTGATTGTAACATCTGCGTTGTGTATCGCCTGTGCCGCGTATGGCGAGGTTGAGTTCTCGGCCTGGACCGTCCCCGCAACGGACAAACTCTCCGCGTTCGTCGAGGCTGTGCGTACGGGCGGCGAATGGACGCTCTCCGTGACGACGAAGAACGACGCCGCCACGAACGTAACGTTCAAGCTCGTCTTGGAGGCGGTGCCCGGTTTCTCGGCGACGCGCTACCTGATCCCCGGCGTTCTCTACAATGGCAACACGTTCGTGAACGCCATGAAGGGGAACGACAAACGCCTCGCCTCGCTCGACATCCCGACGGGCTGGGAAAAGGACGGCGAGCCATGGGTGTTCTCTTACGATCGCTGCAGCATTCCGTCCTGCACCGTCTCCGAAAACACGAACGAGGTGTTCGCGTTGTTCGCGTCCGTAGCGGACGCCGCCTCGCACGTAAGTTCCTGTTCGCTCGTGCGGAATGCGGACGGCTCCTTCCGCCACCGCATCCTCTGGCCCGTCACCGAGGCACCCGTTTCCTACTCCAACAAGCGCACGTTCACGGCGCGGCGCGACACATACCTCACCCTCAAGCCCGGCGAGACGTTCACGGCACAGGCGTTCGCCTGCACCGCTAAGCCGCCGTGGCCGGACTACGGTTTCGCGGCCGTGTTTCCTGTCGTCTGGCGGCTTCTCAAGCCGGACGTGCCGTCTCAGCTTCCGCTTACCGAGGTGATGCGCCTCGATAAGGCGTTTCAAGATTGGAGCCGCCGCCGCGACGAGAACGGCTCGTGGTATATGCCGTACCTCGTGGATATGACGCTCCTCCTCGGCAACTACCGCGTACGCGCGCCGAAGGATCTCACAATCGAGGATATCGAGAAAGACCCCTCGCGTAACTACTGGGAGAACGATGAACTGGAGAAATCGAAGAAGCTCAAGCCCGGCGAATACCTCTACGGCGCGGGTAGCGGCATCGGCTTCTCCGCGCAGAGCTTCCAGCTGGCGCGTCTCTCTGTGGAGTACGGACTTCGCAACAACAGCCAGAAGGACATCGACTTCGGGCTTGAGGTGTTTCGCAGCTGGATCCGCGTGCGGCAGCAGCCGAGCGGACATTTCGGTTCCAGATTGAAGAACCTCAAGGTCAAGGACGCTTCCGAGGTCGGCTGGGCGCTCGCTGAACTTTCGCGTCTGTGCGTGCTTTTGAAGGCGAACAACCTGCACTGCGCCGAATTCGAGGAGGCGGCGAAGCGTCAGGCAGACGCGCTTCTGCGCACACAGCGGCATGACGGCAACCTCGGCTCGAAATGGCGGATTGCGGACGGCAAGGTGGTCGAATGGGGAGGCGACTGCGGCGGTTACGTGCTGATGGGACTTGCCCGCTACTGGCAACTCACGCGCAGTGAGCGCGTGCGCGATGCGATCCGCAGGGCGTTCGTCTATTACTACATGGCCGATATCAACCATTTCGAGTGCAAGGGTGGCGCGATGGACTGTTCCAGCATCGACCGCGAGGGCATCCATCCGTTCTTCACCTCAGCCGTCATCATGGCGGAAGGTACGCCCGACGGTCCCGACAAGAGATGGTACCGTAAACTTGCCCAGAAGGCCGGCTGGTACTTCCTCTCCTGGCTTTACTGCCACAACGGCATCTATGGTCCCGAAACCGACTTCGTGAAGTACAACTGGAAGCCGGCGGGTTCCACCGTGATCGGCACGGAACATCCCGCGCTCGACGACTACGGCTGCGTGCTCGTGGCAGACCTCTTCACGCTCTCGCGTCTCGACGGAAATCCGCTCTGGCGCGACGTGGCGGCACTCATCTGGCGCAACGGCACACAGGGTTTTCCAACCGAAACACGCAAGATCTGGCACGCGCTGGAGCGTCCGCCGGGTGCGAAGAACGAGGCGTATTTCCAGACGTACTGGAGCAAGTACCGCACGGGTGAGCGCAAGCGCGGGCACCTGAACGACCTCTGCACGGCCTGGGGCGGCGTGTATCGCACATCAGCGATCTACGACCTCTCGCCGGATGACTTCAGATGGCTCGAACGCGTAACCCGTCCCGTCGACTCGCGCTGCTCGCATGTGTGCCGTTGAAACGAAAGGATGGATGTAAAAAAGAAGAGGAGATGTAAGATGACACGACGTGAGTTCATTCTTAGTATGGCGGCGGGCGGTTCGCAAGTGGCTGCCGGAGTATCGGATTCGCCGGAGCGTGTTTCTGCTGCCGCCGCGCCGACGGACGGACGGAAACCGCTTATCGCCTCGGCACCCGTGTTGCAGAACGCGGCGGAACGGTCGATGGGGGTGGCGTTCGCCGTGTCGGCGGACGCAAGCGGATGGGTAGAGGTTTCCACTTCGCCGGATATGGGCGGTGCAAAGCGCGTCTATTCCGGCGGTCTCGGTATGATGGAGGTGAACGACACGATTGCGCACATCCTCGTTCGCGGACTCCGCCCCGCGACACGCTACTGGTACCGTGTCGGCGCAGACCGCATCGAGTATAAAGACGGCTACCGGATGAAGAACCTCGGAAGCGAGGTCTCCGGGAAGGTACATTCGTTCACCACACTCGGCGCGGAGGCGCAGGGTTCGTTCTGCATCATCAACGACACGCACGACCAGAAGCCCTCGATCGACCGGGTGTTCTCCAAGCTCGCGGAACTGAAGCCTTCCGTCGTAATCTGGAACGGCGACGCGCTGAACAAGGCGGAGAAAATGCAGAAGGCGATGGACGTGCTGATGACGCCGCATGAGAAGCATCCCGAATTCGCCGCCGACATGCCGTTCATGTTCATCAACGGAAACCACGACTTCCGGGGACGCTTCGCGCGACATCTGGAGCGCGTGTGGATGTTCCGCGACCCGTCGGAGCGCGACGGGCGCTTTGCGGAGCTCGGTCGTAATTTCGCCCAGCGCCTCGGCGACATTGCGCTCATCGGGCTGGACACGGGCGAGGACAAGCCCGACAGCTATCCGGCGTTCGCCGGCATCTTCCAGATGGACCGCTACCGCGATTTGCAGACGGAGTGGCTTGCCGAGGCGGTGGAGTCGCCGGCGGTGAAGTCCGCGAAGTTCAAGGTTGCGATGTGCCACATTCCGCTCTTCCACCCGAATTGGCGCGATCCAAATCTGCCTGTTGGCGACGGGCCCAAGAAAGGGAAATGCGCGGCCATGACGCGCCCGTGCGCACGGCGGTGGCGTCCGTTCCTCGACAAGGCGGGCATCAACCTCGTTGTCTCCGGGCATACGCACCGCTTTGTCTGCTACGAGCCGTCGGCTGACTGCCCGTGGACGCAGATCACGGGCGGCGGATGCGCGGTCCGCCCAGGGAGCACGACCGATTTTCCGTCCGTGATCGAGGGGCGGGTCGTTGACGGACAGCTTATCGTGCGCGTCCACAACTGCACCGAAAACCGTGTTGTGGCGGAAAAGATATTCAGTTCTTGACCGTTGCTGGCGTTGACAGGTATGGGAAAATCGTATGTCATGCCTCCTGTCATCCAAGAACAGAGAAAAACCATGACTAAAGGGAGAACGTTCGACGGACGACCATCCGGGTATGCGCATTCAGGTGGGAAAAGACGTGCGGAAGGGGACGTTGAGGCGCAGGTTTCCAGGAGGTAGGGAAACGGTGCTGGTTTTTCCCGTCGTTTGAATTTTCGCTCATGCGGCGTTCGCATCGGTGAAGGAATGTGAGAGAGTGTTCCTGTTCACGGATGTCCGCCTCACAGGTGGACTGCTCGGGGCGCAGCAGGAGCAGACGAGCCAGTACCTTCTGCGCTCGAACCCGACCGGTTGCTGGGGCGGGGCGTTTCCGTAACGAGGCGGGACTAGAGCCGAAGGCGAAGTACTACGGCGGGTGGGAGGTTTCCGCGAGGAGTTATCCCGACCTTGCCGGACACATCCACGGATTCTATCTCTCCGGCGCGTCGATGATGTACGAAGCGACGAACGACGTGAAGGTGCGGCACTCCGTCGACACTCGACTGGAAAAACGTGGAATTGTTTTTCGTCAGGAAACGGCGTTCCCCTACGGCGCGGCGTCGTGCGTGAAAGAGGAGAATGTCGGCAAGGACGCGAAGTTCCCGGTCAAGGTCAGGCATCCCGCACGGGCGGGCGAAAGATTCACCGTGTACGTGAACGGCGCGAAGGCGGGCGAGTTGTTTTGGGTGGCTATGTGTCGATCGCCCGTGGAAGGCCGGCGACCGCATCGACATCGAGTTCCCGATGTCGTTCCGTGCCGGACTTCTTCCCAGATCGAAAAAGTATGGCGCGTTTTTCTATGGACCACCCCTCGTCATGAATCTCGGCACGGAAGGAATCAGGCGCAAGGATTACATTCCGCCCTCAAACGTCTTTGCGGGCGTCAGGAGCTGCGGATGGGGCTGGAAGTACGAGAAGCCTCTCCCGATGATGGTCATTCAGGCGGACGCGCTTGTCCATCCGGAGGTATATTTGGAGCGCACGGCGATGAGTCCCCTCACGTTCCACATGAAGGATATGGACATTCTGCTTGTCCCGCTGTTTACCCTGCACTACAGCCGCTACGCGATGTACTGGCGGTTCTCCGCTTCTGTGGATGCAAAAGTGTTTCCCGAAACCGCCGCGAAGGAAGTGGACGCTTGTTTCGCGTACGGTCGATTCAGTGGTGATAGCGATGATGTGAACGAAAAAGCCCCATGGTCTTGCGATCGAGAAGATGGATTCCGGCACTGGTTTGTACGGCAACCATCACGAACATAGCTGGCGGAGCGCCAGTAGCGATGGCTTCTTCGTCTATCGTCTTGCCGTTGGCGACGCGCCGGACAAGCGTGTCTTTGTCGCCAAGTACTGTGTCCGGGAATGCGGGGGGCGCGAATTCGACGTTTTTTGGACGGCAGGCGCATCTACACGGAGAAACGGATCGACAACAGGAAGCCGGGGTTCGTATTCACGGGAATGCCCATCCCAGCCAAACTGCACGAAGGCAAGAAACAGGTCGAAGTCCGTTTCGTCCCGAAACCCGGAAACCTCGCCGGAGGGCTCTTCGGGCTTTGGCTCGCCCGCTGACGGAAGTCATTCGGTAACACCCACGGAAACCTTTTCGGGATGGCAGGGCGGCGGGGTGTTTCGTGTTCTCCTCTGCGTGGAAGGCCAGTCGCTGTGCGAAGTCTTCTGCGTTGTGGCAGACTCACCGCGTCCCGCCTAGAAATGCAATGGTATCATTCTCCCCGGTAGACGAAACGAAGGCGTCCGAGCGGAAGGGAACAACCGAGGTCGTAAAAGTCGGAGACGGTCCGGTAGGGTAGGGAGGAGTCCGCGAATTTGAACCGGAGTTCAAACGGACCGGAAGCGGGAAGCCCGATTTTTTCGCGACGCACGGTGAGCGTGTACGTGTCTCCCGAAATACGGCTTTCGCCGTCTGCCGGTCCGATAGTGGTGTACGTCGGCTTCTCGGCGGGAATCTCGAGGAAGAAAGATAGCCACGTCCCTTCCGCTGCCGAACCGGTTATCGCTTTCTTTGTCTTGACTGTGAAGGTGACGTTCGTCTCGTCGTGTCGGACGGCGATGGTCAACGGCACGTTCCGCTGGGTGCGGTTGGTGTAGGTTGTCCCGTACCCTTTCGCCTCGCGCGCGAAATCACCGTCCGCGAAACCGTCATAAACCAGGTCTTGCCGTTTCGGGTTGACCGTGTACGGATCTGTTCCCTTGTACCGGCGCACAAAGGCGACGAGTTGCAGGAAGTAGTTGTCGAAATAACCACCGCGCATCATTTCCAGATCACGCGAATATTCGCCATTCGCACAGTCTACGAATAGGATCGGACGGCCCGGACGACCTTTCCATCTGCCCATGATCCATTCGTTCCATCCGGTTACGAGTACGATGTCCGGGTCGGTCTTGATGGCGTGTTCAAACTGTTCGGCGAAGTTACCTCCGCGCACCCACGCGCCGGGGGCGGGATCGTTCGCACCGTCATGGAACGCACGCCCCCTGTTGCCCTTTTCCCCGTACATCGCGGAATCGCCGAAACGGCATGTCGGATGTTGGGCTACGGAAACGTTCATCACGCTCTTCGCCACCTTTTCGCCAGGGAAGAGCCGCTGCGGACGGGTGAAGTCCATCCATGGCCATCCGCCGGGTTTATCCTTCTCGTTCGGCCATTGGGATTTAACGATCGTGAAAAAATCCCGCGTCTCCGGGGAACACTGTTCCTCGATCGCGACGATTACCGGTTTGCCGTCCAGCCGGAACCAGGTGTCGGGCGCGAATGCTTTACGGTAGACGGCGTCGTAGATCCGTTGGACGGTCTTGCCGCTGGCGGTATGGGTGTAGAACATCACGCGCGGGATCTTCCATCCCTCATCGTGGTATTCCTGCAATACGCGCATCACCTGTTTCGCATTGCGCTCGTAAATGGCGGCGTTGGTCGTGTCGAAGAAAAGGAAGTCGATGTCCGCCTGGATAAAAAGCTTTATGTGGTGGCGGACGACCCATTCGTCGTCCGAATAGTAATATCCGTAGAAAGGTTCCCCCCAATGGTGGTAGAACCCGTGCGGCCCCCAGACGGGGTTGTCCGGCTCGTTTCCCGCATTCGGGTTTTCGGCGAGGATTTTTGAAACATCGCGGGGCGGATTCCGGCCGTGTTCACCGCACCAGAGGAAGTAGAATAGTCCGACCTGGCGAACTTTGTCCGTCCGTCTTGCCGGTGCCCCTTCGCCTACGGACGGCATCCGCCTTCCGAGCGCGTCCGTCCCCGCCAGCGGACCGTTTGTCGTGCGGCGCGAAAACTCCACGCCGCCTGCCGTGGCACAGGCCGCCGCCACGAACGCGGACGCGACCACCACCGCCCAGAATTTCATGCCGTTATGCCGATTTCCGCCTCTCATCCTTCGTTTCCTTTCTTGGGAGCATTTTAACATACTTGGAGGGAGGAGAACAAGGACAACTGTCAGTGGGTCGCTTCTGCGTTTTCGTCCAAGTGCATTGAACCTCGGGTGAACCTAAATTCCGCTATTCCTTTTTGCCGAACAACATATTTTTCTCACACAGAGTCACAGCCCCCAGCTCCCGCCTCGGCACGAGTGATTCGATTCGGATAACTTGCTATACTGTTCCCCGGCAAGCCGTGGGGTGAAGTTATAGACGAGAGGCGCAGAGACACAGAGATAAAGCACCCGCCCCCGCTGGAACGAAGGTGTCGGGGACGTTACCCCTCCCGGAGACATCGCTGGTGACACTGTTCCTCTTTGCGTTCCCTGCGACGAATATTTGCACCTTGAAATCGTATTCCCCCTGCGCCTCCGCGTCTCTACGTTTCAATCAAACGGAAAGACGGTAAAAAAGAATCCATGTTTCGGAGAAATGCCGGAAAGTCGGCATAAAATACCCACACGTATGCCTGAAGAACCTGAAGATTCGCATTCTCTCCGTGGCGTTGTGCGGCGGGAAGAAAGGGCGTTCGAGGTGTTGCGCCCGTTGTCTACGCAGGCAGGGCGTGGAGGCAGGTGCGATAGGTGCCGTTCGGTCCCACCACGCCGAATGATTTTCCGGCGGGGCAGGGGGTATGGTCTGGATCGCGCCACGCTTTTAACAGTTCGCTAGGCGTATCGGAGCGGCATTCGCAGATGAATTCGTCGCAGAAAGAGTAGGAGACGCGGCCGTCGGGAAGGGCGCGTATCTGCTTTTTCACCGCTGCCCACTCTTCGCGAGTGACCATCAAGTCGTTTCGCGTGGCGGCGCGTCCGCCCGCCATCGTCGGGCCGAGCTGTATTGACTTTGCGCCCGAGAGCGCGGCGGCGGCGAAGAGATCTGCGGCCTCGTGCAGGTTCGCCTTCGTGATGGTCAGCGAGACGGCGATCGGCCAGCCCAATTCTGCGGCCCGCGCCAGTAGGGCAAGCAAACGCTTGTAACTGCGGCGCGTACCGGTCATCGCGCCGTATGTCCGCAGTCCCTGCAACGACGTCGCGAGGTGGACGCGACGCCGCTTAAACGCCTTGAGCAGCGGTTCCGTGAGACGGCTCGCGTTCGTAAAGAGGGAAAGCGAGGCGTCGGGAATCATGCGCCGGGCATGGTCGATGATCGGGAAAAGGTCTTTCCGTAAAAGGGCTTCGCC
The DNA here is from genome assembly GCA_017962315.1 of Kiritimatiellia bacterium. Lineage (GTDB taxonomy): Bacteria > Verrucomicrobiota > Kiritimatiellia > RFP12 > UBA1067 > RGIG8368. The sequence goes on along the minus strand of JAGCVN010000117.1, from coordinate 15,510 downwards.
GCCGGTGAAGAGGATGTCGCGAACGCCGTCCGCCGCGCATTTGTCGAGAACGGACTTCCACCCGTCCGTGTCCAGCTCCGGCTTGGCAAGGACGGGATACTCGTGCCAGACGCAGTAGCAATACGGACAACGGAAGTTGCATTTTGCCGTCAACTCAAGCGTCATATGGCGGGGATAGCGCATGTCGCCCGGTTATTCCTCCGGCTCGGCCGGGTACTTACCCCGCACGGCGCTGTTTCGGCGGCGTTTCTCGTTTACGGCATTGGATTTCGGCTTCGTTTCATCGGACTCCGGCAACACGACATCGCCTGTGGTCTTGTTGCCCGTAGCGATTTCGGTCCCGGTGTTGGACTGTAGTTCGGGAGGGCAGGGGTAACTGCCCATCGGTATGTTTGTCGAGCGGTCACGGCAACCGGTGATCACGGTCGCGAGTCCGGCGAGAAGCCCGCCGAGCGCCTTGCCGGACGCGAGGGTTTTCTCAATCATCCGCTGGCGGATCCGGTTCGTTTTCGACAATTTCATGACAATTCCTCTTTGGCTCGTCCAACGGCAGCAACTGTTGCTGCCGTTGCGATCATACCGGTACGGATTACTTCGCTTCCTTCTCGGAACGAAGGAGTTTGAGTGCGACCTGTACGGCGCAGGGTTCTTCCTTTCCCGTCCAATCCTGTGCGGCGATCCATTCCGATGCCGAGAAAAGCCGCTGCGCCGCTTCCTCGTAGGAAATGCCGCCGAGTTCCACGAGCAGGCGGATGCCCCGGTCGATCAACTTCTTGTTGGAGACGGAAACCCAGCTCATCCAGTTGCCCGCCACACGCCCCATCGCCGCCATCGTGCCGGTGGAGAGGTTGTTGAAGGCGAGCTTCACGGCGAGGTGCTTCCAGATCTCCAGCGGGGAAGAGGCGATGGGCATCTTGATGCAGATGCCTTCGGTCTGTTCCGGACCGATGTGGAAATAGATCTTCTCCGGCCAGGCTGCGGCAAGGCGGTCGGCGGCCGCGAGATAACCGGCGGGACGGTCGCCCACGGTCAGGATCACGGCGGCAGCGCGCTCATACCCCTTGATGCGTTCCGGCGCGGGTTCGTTACCAATCATGTAAGTGATGAGGTCCGAGTATTTGATCAGCGGCGGCGAGTCGATGAACCGCTGCGGCATCTTCAGCGAACGGGCGTCGTCCGCCGTGAACTCCAGGCAGCGGGGATGGCGGCGCATCATTTCACTCCAGCACGCCTCCGTCGGGTGCAGGGGATTTTTCACGAACGCCCAGCTCTGGGCAAGGTTGCGGTCGCGGCTGGAACGGAGCGGTGGCAACATGAACGTGGGCGACCGTTCGGTGTTGTCCGTGAAGAGGTCAAGCATACAGGCGTCGGCCAGATAGGTGATGCGCCCGTGTTTTTCGTAGACGGATTTTTCGAACTCGATCGCTTTGACGAGACCGGCGCGTCCACCGGGCGACTCCAAACCCGCGAGCAGGTTCTCGAAAGCGAGCGTGTAGTCCTTTGCGGTCTCGTTCGCGAAACGCGGCAGGACGCGGACGAGCGCGGCTTCTAGCGCGCAGGAACCGAGCAACTGTTCCGAAGAGGTCGCCTGCATACGCGTGGACCCGGCGACGGACATCGAGCCGCAATAGATGTCCAGCACAGTCACTTTCGGGTCGTCGATCGCTTCGCGGCAACGGTCGAGGTAGCCGCGCAGGAGATCCGCCGGGTTGTTGAAGACAAGGAAGCATTTCGCGCCGTGTTCGGAGGCGTAACGGAGCGTGCCGAGAACGGAGGAGGTCTCGCCGCCTTCTGTGATCGCGACGAAAGTGTCGCCTTCGCCGACTTGCAACGCCGCGGCCTGTCGGCGGCCGCCCTCCGCGTAGTCCTCGAAGAATTCGACGGATTTGATGAGCGCGAAATCGCCGCCCGTCATAATGGAGGCGCTGCGATCCGCGAGTGCGCGTTCGGCGGGCGTCAGTTCCGATGCCCGGCGGTAGAAGAAATCGCGCCACATCGATTCAAGCAGGATGGAGAGTCGGCCGGTGGCTCCACAGCCGGAAAAGATGATACGCCCTTTTGGGGCTTTCAAGGTCTCGACCATGGACGTGACCAGCTTTTCGAACTTTTCGCCCGCGAAGACATGGCGCATGGTGATGGGGATCTGCCGGTCGCCGCGCTGCAGGCACTGGACGCCGGCGAGCGTCGAGCGGGCGAAGTCCTCTTCAAGCGTCGCGGTGATGGGATTGGACTGTTCGGTCGGCAGGAATCCGAGGTGGAACTGCTTCTCATTGTCGATGAAATCGCGCGCCTGGGCGCGGGCTGACGGGGAACATTCGAACGCACCGGCCGACAGGCAGCCGACGGCGAGGATCGAGGAAAAGAACATAGCGTTTGTCGTTTTCATGGGAAAAGTATAACACGCGGCACGGCGGTTGTCGAGAGGGCAGATGAAAAAAAATGAGGCGCGGGTAGACCCCGCGCCCTCGTTACGGCATGTTGCGCGATTACGCTTCTTCTTCGTCGCCCTTCTTGCCTTTCCTCTGCTTCTGCTTCTGCTTTTTCAGATCCTCTTCGTTCTGCTTGTAGGCTTCGCGGTAGAATTCATCGCCGTCGGCGGCGGGATCATACTCTTCACCGGGGGCAAGCTCTTCGAGTTCACCGTTCAGATAGGCCGACTCCAGCCGTTCGAACAAGCGCAGCAGCCTGACGTTCAAGGTGATCTTGCGGCGTTCGACGAGGCTGATCATCGTCTGATACGTCCCCAGGGCGTCGCCGAATTCCCCCTGGGTCATCCCCATGGCCCGGCGCAGCTTGCGGCAGCGCTTGTACAAATCGCCTTCCTTCGCTTTCTCGGCGGAGGTCTTCTTGAAGGTGCGGCGCATCCGGATTTGCTTCGCTTTCGGCACCTTAAACAACTTCACCTTGGAATCGCTCTTCTTCTTCTTCGTGTCCTCCGCTTTTTTTGTACTTTGGGCCGCCTTCGTCGCTTTTACCCCCTTCGCCGGTTGCGTTTTCGGCTTCGCGGTTTGCACATCCTTCCTAACCGCGGCCGATTCCGGCGCGGCGACCTTCTTTTCGAGTTTCTTCATCAACAATTCCTCCGTTGCGGTTCCCCCCGGTTTCCCGGTATCCTGAACACCCCGCCCAAAAGACGGTACTGTGTCGCGCCCGTCCGCAACGTCATCGCGTAGATGCCTCATACGGCGCAACACGCTTTTCTTAATATCAAACGCATGGTCGATTGGCAAGCAAAAAGCGAAAAAAATTTTTGAAAATCCAATGGACAGGGCTGTTGATAACTTTCGGCGGGGCGTGTCCGTTTTTTTTGACGGTGGCGTTGATTTTTCATAAGTTGCATACGTATGGAAATTACACATAGGGGGATAACGTTCACGATGAGGCTGGTCAATGGAACGGCCATGTTGAAAACTTCTTCTTGACAGCATACGAAAGGGTAGTTCAGAAATACGTGTTTTTCGTCTAACCAACTTGTTATCAATATGTTATCTAAGACGATCAGCTTGTTTACAACCTGTTTATAAACTGAATATTCTTTTTCTCTTGCGAAGGTGTGGAAAATATGCTTTAACAGAATCCGTTTTTGAGCGCGAAGTCAGGAATCCATTTTGACGAGAGCTGGTTTTCATGGACAAGGTTATCGAATTGTGGCAAAAAGCCTGCACCCTTTTGAAAAGAGAATTGGCGGGCAACACCTATGAGGTATGGATCGGCGTGTTGAAGGCGCCGACGTTGTCGGGTAAGACGTTTGTGTTCGCGGTGGATAATGAATTCCAGGCGGACTGGTTGGGTGATAATTACGCGAAGATGATCGCCGATGCGCTTTGTGCGGCCGGTGCGCCCGCCGGGATCGATCTTTCGTTCACCGTCGCCCCGCAGGAGCCGGTGGCGCCAGCGCCGCCCCCGGCGGAGATTCGTCCACCTGTCGCGACGCCCGCGCCCGCGCGCCGTCCGGGGCAGAGTGCGCAGGAGGCCGCGCTGAATCCAGAGTTCACCTTCGAAAACTTCGTGACGGGACCGTCGAACAGCTGGGCGTACAACGCGGCCGGCGAAGTCGCGCGCCGTCCCGGGCGTGCGTACAACCCGCTTTTCATCTACGGCCCGACGGGGATCGGCAAGACGCACTTGATGCAGGCGATCGGTCATCGGATCCTGGAGAAGGGGAACGGGTCGATTCGGTACGTCACCTGCGAGGCGATGCTGAACGATTACGTCGACTGCGTCTCGCACAAGGAGAACTTCGACAATTTCCGCAAGCGCTACCGCAGGACCGACGTGCTCATGGTGGACGACATCCAGTTCCTGACGGGGAAGGAAGGACTTCAGGAGGAGTTCTTCAACACCTACAACGAGCTGTACACGCGCCACAAGCAGATCATTATGACGAGCGACCGCCCTCCGAAGGAAATTGCGGGATTGACCGACCGTCTGGTATCGCGCTTCGGCGAGGGGTTGGTGACGCAGATCGAATGCCCAAACTTTGAAACCCGCTTGGCGATCCTCCGCTACAAGCAGTCCTCCAGCGAAGTGCGCCTTTCCGACGAATTGCTGACTTTTATCGCCAACAACATCACGTCGAACGTCCGCGCCCTGGAAGGCGCCCTGACGAGTGCCATCTCCTATCTCTCGCTGAGCGGGAATGCCGTGTTGACGCTGGATGAACTCCGCGGGTTGTTGAAAGACCGATTGGACACCGAGTTGAAGAAAGACCTGACGTGTGACGAGATCAAGCAGGCCGTGGCCGCCTACTATAACCTTCGCCTGACCGATATGTCCAGCCACCACCGTCAGCGTTCCGTCGCCGAACCCCGGCAGCTGGCGATGTTCCTCTGCCGAAAACTGACCAAGCGGTCGCTTCCTGAAATCGGCAACAATTTCGGGAAGACCCATGCGACGGCCTATCATTCGTGTATGAAGATCCAGGGGCGTCTCGGTATGGAGCGCGAGCTTTTCGACGCGGCGGCCGAGATCACGCGCCAGCTCGGGCGCGATCCCGCCGTCCTGATGCAGGTTCAAGATTAGTTAGCAAGGAATACGCCATGGACAAACAGTTCGTCTGCATGAAGTGGGGCAAGTTCTATAATGCCGATTACGTGAACCGGCTGTATCACTCCGTCAAGCGGCACACCACGCCCCCGTTCGACTTTTTCTGCCTGACCAACGAGCCGGAAGGTATTGACCCGGAGGTGAAAATCCTCCCTTGCCCGGACGTCCCTATCCCGCATCCGATGAACGTCCGCGGCTGGCGGAAGGTCTCCCTCTGGGGGGGACCCGAGGTCAGCGGGTTGAGCGGCCGTATCCTTTTCCTCGATCTCGACCTGATCATCACCGGTTCGCTCGACGAGTTCTTCACCTATGAAGGGAAGTCCGACTACATGGTCATGTACAATTACACGACCGACAACAACATCGGCAATACCTCCGTTTTCCGACTTACCATCGGTGCCCATCCCGAGGTTTACGAGAAACTGCTCGCCGCGCCCGAAGAGATGCGGCAGAAGTACCGTAATTCGCAAACGTTCGTCTCACGCACGGCGCCGGGGATGGACTTCTGGCCCGACCCCTGGATCCGTCATTACAAGACGCACTGCCTGCGTCCGTGGCCGCTCTACCTGTTTCTCCAGCCGCGTGTCTTCCCCGACGCGAAGATCGTCGCCTGTACCGGCCATCCGCGTCCCGATGAGTTGGTCGCGGGTAAGTGGAAGAGCCCCTGGTACAAGAAGTTCTACAAGCACACGCCCCCCGTGGCGTTCGTGAAAGAGCACTGGAGGTAGACGGGTGCGCGTCCTGCTTGTCGACAACATGCAGCTGCGCCGTTACGGCAACGTACGGATGCTCCCGGACGGAATGTTTGCCGCCGGGGCTGTCCGTAACGGTTGGCGTGTGATGGAGTTTTCCGACCGGGACATCGGAAGGTATCTGTCCGTGTGCGGGCTCCGTCCCGTAGGAGAACACCGCGTGAACCGGAAACTTGTGGAGACCGCGCTTGCGTTCCGGCCTGACATCCTGTTGATCGGCCATTGCGACTTCATCCGCAACCGCGCCCTCGCCGAGATCCGTGCAGCCCTTCCGTCCTGCCGTCTCGCCCATTTCAACTATGACGCCATCTGGCAGGCGTGGACGTGTCACCAGATTCGCGAACGGATGGAGAGTACGGACGGCATCTTCACCGCTACGGCGGGAACCGGCCTCCGCCAGTTCCTGACGGGGCGTAATTTCGCCGCGTTCATGCCGACCCCGTGCGACGATGCGTTCGAGACGGAGGATAATTCCCGGAAAACTGCGTTTGAACACGATCTTCTCTTCTGCGGGCGCGATGCCCCCGGTTCATTCCGCGACCGGTTGATGCGCGAGGTGTACGAGGCTGTCCGCGATAAACTGCGTTTCAGCCTTTTCGGGATGTTCGGCAAACCGCCCGTGTACAGCGCCGCCTATGAAGCCGCCCTCGCCGCCAGCAAGATGTCCCTGAACCTGAGCCGCGAAGACGGCTGGCCGTTGTATTCCTCAGACCGGATCGGACACCTCATGGCGAACGGGATCCTCACGTTCCAGAGTGCCGGTGGCGGGTTCCAACGGTTCTTCTCGGAACGCGAGATGGTTTTCTTCGACGGCACCCGTGACCTGATCGACAAGATTCTTTATTACCATGCACACGACGATGAGCGTCGTGCCGTGGCGGCCGCCGGTCGCACCGCCTACCGCCGGCTCTTCAACAGTGCGCGCGTCCTGAAGTTCATGGCGGAGACCCTGACCGGCGTCCCATATTCCGAATCCTACGAATGGGCCGACGAGGTGTACTGGCGGTAGTGATTAACCCGCCGCCCGCACTGCATACGGGAATGTAGATGGGGGTAAGTTTCTGAAAACAACATGAACAACTCAAAAACAACGTTTGGTTCTTCCGTGAACAACCATGCGCGGCGGAAGAAGGATGTTGTCTTTACAAGTTGTTTCGGTTGTCGCCAATCGAACTTACAGGCAAGGCAAGGGAGGAATCATTCGGTTCTTTAGGTATAAGTGTGGGCATTTTCTGCCGACTTTCAGGCATTTCACCGAAACATGGATTCTCCTTTACCGTACTTCCCGTTTGATTGAAACGTAGAGACGCAGAGGCGCAGGGAAGAACAGATTTCAAGGTGCGGGTATTCGGCGCAGGGAACGCAATGGGGACAGGCTGTCGTCGGCGATGGCTTTGGGAGGGCCAACGTCCCCGTTGCCCTTTCTCTGCACCTTACCTATAAAATGCCATTTATCCCCATGAATGTTCCCGCGCGCGGCACGGTCGGTCCGCTCTCGTCTATAACTTTACCCCACGGCTTGCCGGGGGCACAGTATGGCTAGTTATCCGAATCGAATCACTCGCGCCAAGGCGCGAGCGGGGGGCTGCGGACTAAAACCGGATGATGCTGAGCGAATGGGGCGCGAGCGACACCTTGCCGTCCTTCACCGCCAGATCCGTCTTCACAGGTACGACGCGGTTTTCCGCACCGATATCGTTGTAGTCGTCCGGCGACGAACCGGAAAGAATCGTCGCGGACAGGGACGCACGATCCTGCACACCCGCCGCGAACGCGGATACGTTGAGCGAGCCCGCCTTGTCGGGCGATTTGTTCACCACGGCGAGGACGCGACGCTTTCCGTCGTCTGAGACCGTCAGTACGGCATCCAGAACTGGCACGCTCGCCTTGCCGTCCGTCAACTCTCCGCAGTCAACCTTGACAGGCGCATAGTTGGCCTCCAGGAGATGCGTGTACATCCAGAACACATGGTATGATGTGCGCTTTACGATACCCTTGTCGTGCACGAACACCGCGCCGCGCGTATTCACGATCGGCGAGAAGTTCGCCATTTTCACAATGTCGCAGTGGCGGAGGCAGGTGTTGAGGAAGCACGCGGAGAAAAGCGCGTCCGCCATCGTGTAGACGGACGCGACGTCGTTCTCGCGCCGCGCCTCGTAGTCCATCACCGCGCCGCGCCTGTAGTTTCCGAGGCCGGGGTGGTACCAGCCGCGCAGGTTCCACTCGTCAAACGCGATGGCGACCTTCCCGCCGCCAAGACCGGCCTTTTCGAGGATGTCGATCGTCCGCTGGATGTCGGCCTCGGGACGCTGTGTGCGCATCATACAGGTCAAGTACGGGTTGGCTCCCTTGCCCCACACGTAGTAGCCGTGAACGCTCACATAGTCAAGCAGGCGCCCGGCAGTCTTCAGGAGCGGAAGCGTCCAGCCTTCGTTCGGCAGCGCGGCGGCGAGGAGCTTGATGCGGCGGTCTGTCCCGCGCATCATCTTTGCGCTTTCCTTGACGAGCGGTCCCCACTGCTCGACGGTCTTCGCGCCGATCTCGTGTCCGCCCCAGTTCTCGTTGCCCACGCTCCAGTAGATAACGTCGTGCGGTTTCTCGTAGCCGTTCGCAATGCGCTGGCGGCCCCACTTGCCGACGTTGAGGTTGCAGTACTCGACCCAGTCGCTCATCTCCTCCTCGTTGCCCGTACCGGCATTCGTGCAGATGTACGGTTCGCAGCCGACCTTGCGGCACCACTTCACGTATTCGTCCGTGCCGAAGGTGTTGGGGTCCTCGACCGCCCACGCCTTGTTCCACATCGGTTGGCGGTTCGGCCCCACGCCGGCCTTCCAGTGGTAGTCCGAGACGTAGCATCCGCCGGGCCAGCGCACGATGGGGCACTTGATTTCGCGCAGGGCCTCGATTACGTCCTTGCGGAAGCCGTCTTCGTCCGAGAACGCGTGTCCTGGCCAGAAGAGGCCGCCGTAGACCTGGTTGTCGAAGTGTTCGATAAAGTGTCCGAAGATCATCGGGCTGTATTTGATCGTCTTCGATTCCCCGGCCGGCGCGACGGTGGCGGGACGCGCCGAGGTGTCTTTCCTTGGTTGCGCTTTGCGCGACTCCAAGACTACCGAACCGTCGAGCCAGGCGCGGATGCGGTCGTCCGAACATTCCACTTTCACATCGTACCAGCGCCCCGTCTCAATCTCGCCGAGCACCTTCTTGTGCGCGAACGGCGGCTGTTCAATGCCGTGCGAAGTGTTTGCCCACCCGCCAAAGATCACCCATTCGCCACCGCCTTCAATGTTGATCTTGCCGGTCGGCACGATGAACCCTTCCGGCCCCGCGACACGCTTGGCCTTTACGGACAATGTCGCGTTGGCGAATCGTTTCGGTATGGAGAGCGTCGCGGCTTCGTGTCCGAGACCGTCGAAGGTCTGTTCAAGCGTGCCCCCCCCGCACTTCCAAACGCCGCGCCCGGCGGGAATCCAGTCCTTGACGGCATCCGGTGAAGAGAAATCGTTCGCGTAGATGACCTTTCCAGTCGCATCGGTGATACGCAGTTCCTTGAACGCGGCCCTCCCCTCGTACGCGCCTACGCCGAGCGCGAACTCCGCACCGTGTACTGTGCCGCACACTGCTGCCGCACATGCCAGAACCGTCACCATTCTTTTCGTAGTCATAAGAATCTTTTCCTCTCTCTATCTCCCTCAAAATCGGAGAAAAAACAGGATAGCACAAATCAGACAAAAACACAAGCTGAAAACAAACGGGAAAGGCATGCCTCCACAGTCTTCCGTTCTGCGGCTGTCGTCAGACAAGTCGGATGGACTTGCGGGCGGAACGGACGGCGAGGGCAGCGGTCGAAAATGCGGCGCTCAGATTGTAGCCTCCGGTCGGACCGTCGATGTCCAGTACTTCGCCGGCGAAGTACAGTCCTTCACAGATGCGCGAGGACATGGTTTCGGGATCTACTTCCTCTAACGGGATACCGCCGATGGTGGCGATGGATTCTTTCAACGGGCGCGTCTTGGGGGTCTCGATACGGAACGTCTGTCCGTCCGCTTCCCATTCAAATGTAAACGTGCGTGGACATTCGCGTCCGATGTACCGGCTGGCGTTGTAGGCGGCCGCGCCGCCCAGTCCCCACAACAGGCAGTCCAGCTGGCCGTCCCCTTCGTAGACGGCGTGTCCGTCGATCCGTACCCGCACGGTCGTGCGGGGCAGGGTACGGCCCGCGTTCCGGTGAATCCAGGGATGCTCGGCGACAAACCCGACGAGCCCGGGACGATAGGGGACGAGCGTGTGGCCCAGTGCTTTCGCCCACTGCTGTCCGTCGCCGACGGATCCGGTCTTCGGGTAACCGACCCCGCCTGTCGCGATGAGGACGCGCTTTGCCCGTAATGCGAACGTTTGCGCCTGGATGGAGAAAAAGCCGTCTTCTTTCCGTAAACCGAGGACTTCTGCATTGAGGCAGATTGGCGTATCGGTGTCGCGCAGGGTATCGACGAGGGCGTGGGCGATATCCGTCGCTTTCTCAGAGGCGGGAAAGACGCGACCGTCGCCCATCGTTTTCAGCGGGACTCCGTGACGCTCGAACCAGGCCATGATGGAACGGGGCGGCATCGCGTTCAGCGCAGGCGCGAGGAACGATTCCATTGTGCCGCCGAAGTCGGCGAGCATTCGCGAGACGGGAACCTCCTTGGTTAGGTTGCAGCGTCCGTTTCCTGTCATCAATAACTTGCAGCCCGCCCGGCTTTTGCGTTCCAGAAGCAAAGCGGGGAGACCTGTCTCGCCAGCCAGGCAGCCGGCGAACAACCCCGCCGCGCCGGCACCGAGGATGGCGAACGGAAGTACCTCCGGCGGCAGTGGCCCCGGCTTGCGGGGGGAGGGAAGGGGACGAGGGACGCCTTGCGCCCGGGGGCGGCCTGTATGATACGGATTCCGTTGGCCCTTCGTCGGAACAGATTCCCGTGGACGGTCCCAAAATCCTGAAATGTGCGGCATTTTCCGGCTACTTCCAGATGGTGTAGTCCGACCAAGCGCGGCGCATCCCATGCCATTTCGCGGGAGCTGCGTCCGGGTAACCGAGCGGGAGGAAGGCGACCGGAACAATGTTCTCCGGGAGGTCGAACTGTTTTCGTGTCTCCGCCGGATCGAACCAGGCAACCCAACAGGTGCCAAGCCCCAGTTCCGTCGCCTCGAGTGCAAGGTGTGTGGCGAAGATGGAAGCGTCCGAGACACCGCATTCCCAGCCGTCGAACTCGCGTTTCCAGGTGGCGTTCCGGTCGTAACAGACCAAGAGCAGAACGGGGGCACCGAAGGTGCACTTCGTGCATTTCGCCGCTTTCTCGCGAGCCTCTTCTGACGTGAGCACGTAAAGTTTCTGCGGCTGGTTGTTACATCCCGTCGGGGCGGTGGCGGCTACGGAAAGCAACTTCTCCAACTTCTCCTGTTCAACAGGTTTCGACTGGAACCTGCGGACGGAATACCGGGCTTTCGCCAATTCTTCAAACGTCATGGTGGACACTCCTTGCTTACATCAGTCCCGCGACGGCGGCACCGATCACCGGGCTTTCGTCGACGCGGATCAGGTCGTAGTGCAGGCCGCGCGGCTCAAGCAACTTCTGAAGTTCCGTCTGGACCAGGCTGCGGAACTGCGCGGTGCGTGTGCGGTGGTAGGTCGAGCCGTCAACGTTCACGCAGACCGGGCGGGCGGGATCACGCCCCTCGCCGGTCTTGCAGACCGCGCTTGCGATGTTGACCGCCGTCAAGATTGCCGCACGGGCGTAGACCGGCGTACAGAGCTGGACCACGCATTCGGCGTCCTGCCGGGTGAAGGCGGCGTTGAGGAAGGGATTGTCCTCTTCCGGGGCCCCTCCGCAGAAGTCGTCCAACTGCTTGTTCGCGACGGTCGTCCAGGAACGGATGGCGTCACCCGCGCCGGCGGAAAGGAGTCCCGCGCCGGCGGCTTCGCAGAGGATGGCGTACCCGATACGGCCGAGGTAGGCGCCGGAAATCATTTTCTCGAACGTGTAACAACCGGGGTCGATGGTTGTCGCATCCATCATCGCGTCAAAACGGGATTGCGGCTGTCCCCGGAACGCGCCGGACTCAACGTTGATCGCCATCGTCGCACCGGGTTTCAGGCCACTGCGTTTCACGATGTTTTCGGTCTTTTCGGCGTAGGCCGTGTTGGTTCCGGTTCCGAGGATGAAGCCGACGTAGGCGGAATAGGGGCGGGAAACGCCAACGCTCTTTCCGGCGAGCAGGGTCGCGACGGTGTCGTTCAGGATGACGACACGTCGGTCGTGACCGAGTTTCGCGAGGTGTCGCTTCAGTCCGGTCCCAATCAACGTGCCGACGACGGACGGAACTTCGATCTGTTTCGTCCATTTGATCAGGCGGGCGTCGCAGTCAGGCAGGATTTCCGCCGGGTAGGAGAAACAGAAACCGATGGAATCGGCGGATGTGACGACCGGCTCCAGGAAGCGGGCAAAGGTATCGTAGAATTCGCTTTCGCCGATTTCCCCCTTGCTTCCGGGCATGAGGCCGCGGAGGAACGAACCGACCTCGGCCTTGCCGTCCTTCCCGATGGAGACGACCGCTGTGCGGAGGTTCGTTCCACCCGCGTCCAGCACGACCACGGGTGTTTCCGTCTTGACGGGGGCATCCGGATCGATGAACGAGGGGATCATCTGGAGGGAGGAAGGGGCGCCTCGTAATCCTGCGTCCATTTCGCGGAGGAAGGTGTCCAACAGCCCTTCCCGGTCGATTCCCGCCGGGTCTAATCCGTTTTCCTTCAGGAAATCCTTCATCTCGTTCTGCATAGAAACTCCTTGGTGCTGGTGGGGTTATAGATCGGAAAAATCGTCCTTTTTGTCGTGTGTGACGGGGGAAGGCTCTTTCGTAGGCGGAGTAACGGGCGGCGTGACAATCGGAGCGATTGACATCCCCAGTCCCGGTTCCGCGACGGCTTCTGGCGATTCCATCAGCAACTGTTTCTCGGAGGCGGAAACCATGCGTCCGGGAATGTAGATGTCCCGCAGTCCGACGCGCAGTTTGAGTGCTTTGACATGCGCCCAGGGGAAGTCGCTGTTTTTGTGGCAGATCGGGAGGTCGGGGAACATCTCCCCCGGTTTGATGGTGAGCGGCTCCTTCATGCGGGCAAGGATGTCGCGGTTCAATTCGGGAAGCTGCGCGAGTAGGGGGCGGACAGGGGTACTTGGTACGGAATTTTGGGAATCCATGACGAATTCGGCCCTCAGTTCGGGAATTACGACCGGGTAGTTTCCCCGGTTGACCACGGAAAGCACCCCGTAGGCAACCTTGCGCGGCAGGCGCTTGTTGAAATCACGCGATTCCTTCGCGTTTTCCGCAAAAGACGTGAATACGTACTGTATACCCCGGTCGTTCTTCTCCCCGTACCACCCCGGCTTGTAAAGCGAGGTGTCCTCTGGAAGTATTCCCGGCTGTTCGGGGACAACCGGCTGCTGGACGGCCGTTTGCCCCGGCACGTCATCCCCTTCGTTGGTCGGGAGGACGACTTTGCGCAATTCCTGGTCGACGGCGCGCAAGAGGGAAACCCCGACGATGACGATCATCACAATGGACATCAGGATCCGGTTGCGCACCGTCCGGCTGCGAGCGCGGATTTGAAGGAGGATCGCGTAGAACAGCGTAAGGAAGGCGAGCAGGGAGAACCCCCCGGCAACAACTCCGAAATATTTGTTGAGGGATTCGTTGTTGACGGAGGCGATGGACATCGTGATCAGGTAGACGATCAAGCCGATCGTTGCCAGCCCGACGCAGACAGCCGAAACCATGTTTGCCTTCTCGCCGGCCCCGTAACTCGGCGGACGCGAAGAATGGCGATGGTGATGGTGGTGGTGCCGGTGTTCACCAGTGTGTTCGTGATGATGATGCGAAGACTCGCGTCCGTCTTCATAATCCTGTTTTTCTGTTGTTTCGTTCATTTCGTTCTCGTTTCCAATGCGTTCCGTAAAAGAGGCAACAGGCGGAGGGCGACCTGGACGTTGCCCTCCTTATTCGGATGGTCGGTCTCGTCCCAGTAGGGAGGCAGGCGGTTCGGTTTCACGTCAACCTGCAGGTTGGGGAGATAAAGGCACCCTTGTTTCAAGCAGACGTCCCGTTCCATCGCGGCGATGGCTGCGGCAAGGGGGAAGCGGGATGGTAGGAATTCCGTGCAGACTTCGTTCCAGAAATCGCGGTCGCCGAAACAGCCCGCGACGACGACACGCGCACCGGCCCGGTGCGCCGCGACAACCATCCACTCCAGATCGTCTCGCATTTCCTCGACAGTCCGTTTCGCCCGCCAGAAGTCGTTCGCGCCAAGCGCGATCAAGACGGCGTTCGGGCGGTGCGCGAGGACATCCTTCTCAAACCTTTTTCGACCGCCATCGAGCGTGTCACCGCCGATCCCCGCATCGATAACCCGGACATCCGGCATCCGTTCCGCAAGGGCGTCGCAATAATGCCCCCCCGGCCCCCCGCAGGAGGTCAGGCTGTCACCGATACAAACCAACACCGACCGCCGGTCACGCGCACAGGAAGCGAGCAAAACCGCCGCCGCCAGAATGGTAAAAAGCTGGAAATATCTCTTCACGCCCACATCCTAGCACAACGCAAACGAAAAGAAAAGCGCAAATCACACCCCAGAAATTATAAAACCGGACCCCCGTGTATAGGAGCGGACGAGCGGAGGAGGCTGCCGCCCGGCGCGCGGGCGGCCAGTGCGTCCGCCGCGTCGTTCTTCAGGGAGAGTGCGTCGCGGGGCGCCACGCCCGGAATCCGCGATTCCGCAACGGAGAGGAAGTTCGTTAGCGCGGCCGCCTCCGCCCCGGAGAGCGGATCTGGGAACTCCGCCAGCCAGGCAAGTTCTGCGTCACCACCTCTGGCGAGAACTTTCCGACGTCTTAAACGAATTGCAGGGGCATCATTCGTTTTCAATCTTTTCCTCCTCGGAAATCTGAATCTTAAAAATGGGAGACGCCACAGGCGGCTGCCACCCAGGCGGCTTGGTTCGCCATTTTCCATTTGAATCTTGGTATTTCCATGTGCCATCTGGATTTTGACGAAAATGCTTTCCCGGATTGTTTGCACCATCCGGCCTTGCGGGAGAGGGAATGCGCGCCGCCGTGGTCGACGACGGGGACGCCGTCGATCCAGAGGCGGGAGCCGTCGTCCGAGGTCGGCGCGAAGGTGTACGCCCCGTCCGCGGGGATGTCGATGCAGCCGGTGAAGCAGGCGGCGAAACAGTCCGTGAAGCGGGCGGCGTCCAGCCCCGGCCACGCGCCTTCCGTGACGGAATAGTCGATATTGGAAACGACGAGGAGGGCGTCCGGGACGAGTCCCGAGAGATCCGGGATGTCGGAGAGTGGGGTGTCCACGAAGTCGAAATACTCGGCGAGCAGCCCGGGGACGGCGGACGACGCGACGCACGGCGACACCGCGAGTGCCGTTGCCGCGACAAGTTTCCGCAACGAGAGGCCAAATTTACGGTTTATGCGACCACCCCCAACCCTTTACGAAAAAAAAGAACATCGTATCACGTCCCGGCGGTGCTTGCAAGGATAATTCGCAATCCTGTCGGGGTGAAATCAAAACAGGACTTGTTGTAGTTGTCAAAACAGGACTCTGTCTTTCGGTGTCATTGAGGTGCCTGGCGTACCACTGGCATAGCCGGAGGGGAAGGGGCGGGAGCGTCCCC
>JAGCVN010000116.1 GCA_017962315.1 Kiritimatiellia bacterium | reverse complement strand
GTTGTCGTCCGGCGCACCGTAGACGAGCGCGTACGAGACTACGCCGCTTTCGGGATCGACGCGCGTCTCGAAGAGCTTGGACGTGGCAGGCGTCTTGATCCCCTTCACCGCGCCCGCACCGTCCGCGAGGAGCGTCGAGGCGATCCAGAGCATCGGCGCCTGCGCATGGGGGTCGCCGTTCACCTGATGCCGTTTGAAGTAGTAGTCGAGGCTGTTGCGCTTGCTCGTGCCCTCGCACGTACCCGCCACGTTACCCCACTTGTCCATGCGCGCGCAGAGCGCGTCGTAGGCGCGACGCGCGGCGGGACCGTACTTCGCGCCGTCAAGCCAGCCGCGCCGCACGCCCACGAGGTACGCGTACGTGAACATCGCCGTGCAGGAGGACTCGCCCCAGTTGCGCGGGTCGTCGGGCATGTCGATAAGCTGGCTCCAGAGACCGTCCTTGCGCTGGTATTTGAAAAGCGTCTCCATCATCAGGAGATAGCCTTCCATGATGCGCGCGCGGTGCGGGCTGTCCTTCGGGAGATTGTCGAGGAGGAGCGCCATCCCCGCTGCCATCCAGCCGTCGCCGCGTCCCCACACGTACTTCACGTCCGGCGCGTGGTAGAAGAGCCCCTTCGCGGGGCCGTCCTTCAGCTGGAGCTTGTCGAGGTAGAAGATCATCTCGGCCGCCGCGCGCTCGATGTACTTGCGGTCGCCCGTCGCGCGGTACGCCTGGCTCTGGAGCGCCGTGATCATGTACATGTCGTCGATCCACAGACGCGTCTGCACGGAGAGGCCCTTCGCGTAGTATTCGCGCTGAACGTCCGGAGGTGCGCTTTCACGCTCCTTGAAGGAGGCTTCACACGGTTCGCACCACTGCGTGTCCGCGTACATGAGTCCCATGTCGAGACACCGCTTGTCCTTGTTCAGCAGATAGATTTCGAAGGGCAGCGAGCCGAAGATCGCGTCATCGACATGGCGCGGACGCGAACAGACCTTGTGTTTCGCGCCGCCGGGCAAGAAGTCGTCGAACAGGCGCACGAGACGGTCTGTGCGGTAATCATCGTTCGTCAAGCGCGCGCACGCGATAGCGTTCATCCAAAGCGAGACGACGGAATACTGCACGATGCGGTTCCAGCCGTAGCCGTTGTTGCCGTGGTAGCCGGCTGGCTTATAGTTTTCAGGGCGCGTCGTCAAGAACTGGTCTGTCACGCGCCGCGAAATCGTCGCGGGATCGGTGCATTCCGGCAACGAATCGAACCACTTTGCAAGTCTACCTTCACCGTGCGCGGCGACCGCCGCACACACAAGTGCCGATGCAAACAGTGCCTTGCACTTCCCTGGCAGACGGCCAAACTCCGGGGACATATCAGATCTGTCCGAATTACAGGGACCTATCGTATCAACGTAACGTTCCATGTCGCGGATTATACCAAGAATCCGCACACCTGCGCAAGTGACGGATGTGCAAAGTTTTTTCGGTTTCAGGATGATTGACGCGGGGTGGTTTCTTTGCTACACTGGGGTCACTTTTGAAGGAGATACGTTATGGCTTGTTTTACGGTTCCCCTGGCGGAGGCGGTGGTCGTCTCCGTGGTTAAGCACACGGTCTGCAAACACGCGGATCGCGACGAAACGGTTTCGCCTGTCCGGGAGAAGCTGGGCTGGCTGGAGAAAATGCTCTACGGCGGCAGCTTCCTGCTGGCGATCGAGCACATCTTCCACGGCGAAGTCACGTTGTACCCGCCGTTCCTGACGGCCGTCAAAGACGGATGGGCAAGCGAGAAGGCGTCGGAAATGCTTCACGAACTGGCGACCGCCGGCGTCTCGATGGCAGTCCTTGTCACGGCTGTGTGGGGTGTCATGTGGTTGATTTCCGCAAAGCTGAAGGCGCGCAGAAAGGCGGCGGTTGAGGAGATCGGCCATGTGTGAACTCATGACGATTGCCGCCGCCCTGGTTTTTAGTTTTCTCTATTTCAAGCAGGAACGCCCGTCCAAGGCCCTCTTCGCGACGATGCTGATGTTCTGGGGTGCCGCGCTCATGTGGAGCGTGGACTGCGTGATGAGTTTCCGCGAGGGCGAGGGTCTTTTCGATCTCAGCCGCGAGGATACCTTGCTCGGGGCGATCATCCTCGCCGCCGGGATCGCTTTCTACGGGGTGGCGCGTTTTGTTGAGACACGCCGCGCCGTTGCCAAGGCGACGGCATAACCTGTTTCCATGAAGCCGGAGCTTCTATCCCCTGCGGGGAATTTCGACGCCGCGCTGGCCGCGTTCCAGTACGGCGCCGATGCTGTTTATCTCGGATTGCCCCGTTTCTCGGCACGGGCGGAAGCGGACAACCTCACTCCGGAACGTGTCCGCGTATTACTGGCCTACGCAAAGACCTTCCGCCCCGCCAAAAAAATTTACATCACCCTCAACACCGTCATCCACGAGGCGGAAATCCCGGCCGTCGTCGATACCCTCGGCGAATTGGCGGAACTCCGTCCCGACGGGTTGATCGTACAAGACCTCGGCCTTGCGCGGATTGTCCAGCAGTATTTCCCGGAGCTCGCGCTCCACGCCAGCACCCAACTCGCCGCCCATTCGCTCGAAGGCGTCCTCGCTCTGAAGGAACTCGGTTTCACCCGCGTCGTCCTTGCGCGGGAGTTGACGCTGGCGGAGATCCGCGCGATCTGCGGGAACTGCGGCATTGAAATCGAAATCTTCATCCACGGCGCGCTGTGCTACAGCATGAGCGGGCTCTGCCTGTTTTCCGCGATGACGCGGGAGAGAAGCGGGAATCGCGGGCGTTGTGCCTATTGCTGCCGGGAAGCGTTCAGCGGAAGTTTCCCGTTCTCAATGCGCGATCTCGCCCTCGCCCCGGTGCTGGACCAAGTAACAGCCACGGGCGCGGCCTCGCTGAAGATTGAGGGGCGTATGAAAAGCCCGCTCTATGTTGCCTGTGTCACTGATTATTACCGGAAGAAACTCGACGGTCTGCTTTCGCCCCGCGACGAAGCGACGCTCGTCCAAGATCTCCAGACCATTTTCAGTCGTCCGTGGACACGCCTGTATGCCGAGGGACGCGAGGCGTCGCCGGAAAGCATCATCGACCCCGTCGGCATGGGACACCGGGGGGCGAGGATCGGGCAGGTCGAATCCCTCCGCAAGGAGGACGGCACGCGCTGGTTGCGGTTCACCACGAACCGTCCTCTGGAAAAACACGATGGTATCCAGGTCGATCTTCCGCAGGGTGGCCGCCCGTACGGATGTGCCATTTCCCTTCTCCGGCGGGCGCATGGACGCAAAACCGAAATCTCCGTTCCAGCAGGGACCGAGGTCGAGATTTCCCTCCCGCGTGACGCCCCGTTTCTCCCGTCCGGTGCCCCAGTCTTCTGTTCTGCCTCGCAAGAGGTCAAGCGCAGGTATGAAATCCACGCCGTGCGCGAATCCACCCTGCCTTCCGGAACCCCGCTCCAAGTCTGCGTCTCCCTGCGTCCAGACGGGATGTCCGCCGAAGCGGAAGGATGCCGCGTCTCGTTCCCGCTGGCGTTGTCCCCCGCCAACCAGCCGGAGCGCACGGAAGAGGCCGTCAGGAAAGCGTTCACACGGATGGGAGAAAGCGGCTTCACGCTCGCCTCGCTCACGTTGGACGACACGGATGGATTGTACGCACCGCTTTCAAGGGTGAACGAGCTGCGCCGTCAGCTGGTCGAAGCAGTCGCCGCACAGCGCGACGACGCACGACGCGAGCGAGGTTCCGCCGTCAAGGCCGAGCTTGCCGTTCCGCCCCCCCTGCCGTCCCCGGCATCCGTGGTGAAACCGCTCACCGTGCTAAAGTACGACATCCGGCAAACGCCGCAAAACAAAGACGGGGCGGAGAAAGCGGACGAGCTTGTCTTGGACATCGGACAGCTCGACGCCGACACCGTCTGTCGATTGCTGGAGCACTGGCGCGAAGCCGCGCCGGAAACGCCGATCCGGCTGGCCTTGCCCGTCTTGACGCGCGATGACCGCGCGCGGGACGCGGAACGAACGCCCGCCCTCCTTTGCCAGCGGGGCTACGTACGTTGGGAAGCCGCCGATCTTGCCGGGCTGCGGCGACTTCGCCGGGCTTCCATTGAAGACCTCACGAGCGACTGGACACTGTATGCGTTCAACCGCCACGCGCTCGCTGCATTGACGGAACTCGGCATCCGACGCGCCGTCCTTTCACCGGAAAACCCGCTGGAAAACCTGACCGCGCTCGCACTTCCGTTCCAGACGGAATTCCCGCTCCGCCTCGATGTCCCGTTGTTCCTCTCCTATACCCGTCCCTGTACATCGGCCCGGACGCTCGACTCCCGTATCGGGCGTGTGTTCATTGAAGAAAAAGACGGCGTATGGGCGACTCTGCGCGAAGCGCCTTTCACACATTCGATCCCCGTATCCGTCCCCGCCGGATTCGCCGCCATCCGCATCGACCGGTCGTGGCGGGGAAACGGGTAGTCAACGGATGCGCATGGTTGGTCACGAACGCACGACGTTGAGACGACGGAATTGAAGCCGCCAGACCTTCGGTTCATCGGCGGCCGGAGCACCAAGTTCTTCCGCACGGATACGCAGAGACTTCACCTTCGGATAGCCGATCACGGTGTAGAAATCCACCAAGAACGGCTTTCCCGGTTCAGGCGGCGCGACGTTGCGGAAGATCTTTAACGCACGCCACGCCCCCGACTCGTCCGTTCCCTCCACAACAAACGACCTCGGAAATCCTGCCACGCCGCCGTCCACCGCACGGACGTCATCTCGCGCCCACAGCTCCAGCTTTTCCACGCTTTTGACCGTTCCGAAGTCGATCGTCAACCAGGCTGTGTCGTTCGCGCTTCCGTGCGCCTTCGTACTCCAGCCTTTCGCTCTTCGTGCGTTCATCGGCTTGGAGAGGTTCCGCAGACTCCAACCGCCTTCTTCGTGCGAAGACGATGCCGTGACACGAAACTCCGTTTCCGACTCCTGGCCCGCACCGTCCGTCACGGGATCGCACAGCGCAGCGGCACTCAGCCGTTTTGCGACAATCGCGTATTCGCCCGCCGCAAGCGCGTCGAGGCCGGCTGTCCAGTCTGTTCCGTTCACCGTCACGCCCGCGCAGTCCGGAAGTGCGACCGATACCGTCGTACCCCTCGGAACGGTGAGCGACGCGACGAGATTTCCCGACTCCATCCGCCACGCGGCGGCAATCGCGCCGCGCGGCGTGGGCACCGGTCCCCGCGCCCATGAGACACCGCCGCACGGATGCGGGCGGAACTCGAACTTCGTATAGCCAGGCAGTGTCGGCACAATCCCCAGGACGCCTGCAGACAATATCCCCGCGATGGCGGTGTCGGGATGCGACTCGTCACCCCATCCCCGTCGAATCATTCCCATACACTCCGTGGTGGTACGTGCCCCCTTCCATCCGGGATCGAGCAACTTGAACCAGTTGTGCGCTTCGATTGCCTTTAGTCCCCTGTCCGTGAAACCGTATTCCATGAGGCCGCGGGCGGCGAGCGCCTGGAACTTCCCGTGTCCCGTGCGTTTGAGGTGGGGGGCAATCCGGAGCGCCTCGCCGTGTGTCGCAAAACGGGAGGCAAGCGCAAGGGCGTTCGCCTCGAAACCGAATCCGCGATTCGTATCGGAGAGCATAAAGAAACCATCCTGTTCGTTCCAGAAACGAGAACGGATCGATGTCGAAAGTTTCGCCGCCCACTTTTCGAACCGGGCGCATCCGTCGCCGTCACCGAAGTCAGCCGCCATCGTCGCCGCATCCCGGCAGCACTTCCAGAGAAGAATGTCCATGTAGGCGCGGTGCGACGTGTCGCCGAGTTTCAGATTGCAGGCGTGCTTGGAGGTCTCGGCGCGTTGGATGAACGTGCCGTCCTCTGCCGTGTGCGCGGAAAGGTAGTCCATCAACTTCAAGACGTTCGGATAGAGCTTGCGCGCGGTCGCCTCATCGCCGGAATAGAGGTAATAGTCGCACAAGACGGGAATGAACCATGCGGCGAATTCGTCGGAAGGGAACGGGCCGTATTCGCCGTCCGCAGGCGGTTCGGCACGTTCTGCGTAGGGACAGGCGTGGACGTACCCGGCGGGCGTCTGGTTGAAGCCGAGCAGTTCCACCGATCCACGCAGGTACGGCTCGTCGCCAGGGGGGAACGAATAAAAGAGATTTCGTTCCGCCCACCAGAGATCGCCGCTCCAGATGAGCCTGTCGCGTTTCGCGCCGTCTGCGACGTAGGAAACCGTACGCGGAAAATCCCACTCGTCCAATCCGTCGGGGGCATCGAAACGGCTCTGCCACTGCACCGCGCCGCCACTTACGATCTGCATCTTGCGGATGACCGGCCAGGACTCCTTCTCCACCGCGAGACCGAAACGTTCGCCCTTGCGGATCGGGACGGACACCGTCCTTATTTCATTCGTGGAATTTTGTACCGTCTCAACACGTCTGTCGCCGGCGAGAACGGAGAAGCGGCCCTGCGGGAAATGGGGGTTGGCGTCGAATTCGTACGTCAGCGTCAAAACGCCGTCGCACGGAGAGGCCGTGCGGCACCATCCCCTGCCCTGCGCCGCCTCCAACTTGCGCGGCAAGAGACACCCCCCCGCACACTTCCAGGCGTTGTGATCGGGGAATGCGGCAATCTGGCACGTCCATGCGCTAATCTGCCAGAGCTTGTCGAGGCGCGGATCGGAACAGTTGAACGTCCCGGCGAATTTTCCTTCGCGGAAGACCTTCGCATTTTCCATCTTGAAGGACGAGAACGTCACCTCCGTGCCGGGCGTATCTAGCTGGATGCGCACGTAACGTTCCTGCCCCTGGATAAGAGGCGCCACGAACAGTCCCGTACGGCAGACCCGGTAGAGTTCGTGGCGGTTGATGTTGCCGGGGAGGGCGGGAATGTCGAACGTCGGACCAAGGTAACGCGCACTTGTCTCGCGGGAGAAGCACCCGTTCTCGCCGAGACCGTCAGGATGGTTTGCGTAAGCGATCCGCAGCACGGGACTGCCCTTCGCGGACGCGACCTCGAACACGGCGTAACCGCCGAAGCTCGACTCGCCGAGATCCAAACGCAACACCTGCGGTTTCCCGCCGGCGGGATACGCCAGCGTGACCGGAAACACCACGTTGTCGGCATACGCGGCGGAGAAGTTCTCCGTGTGCGCAGCAAACACATGCGCCGTAACCAAGAATGCCGCAACCGTCAGAATAAGGAGCTTGTCAAACTTCGTCATAGCCAAACCTTCCCCTGGATATGCATTCCCTCGGATTAACGGGAAATCCGCACGGATGCCTGCCCTGCCGGACCGAGCGTCAGCTCGTAAACCCCGTCGAGAACCTTCCCTGTTCCCGGCTTGCGCATATACCGGTTGCCGGATTCAAGTCCGTTCGGGACAAGCGTTTCCCCCGCGACGATTGTGTCGCGTCCGCCCGTCGGGATGCGGAACGAGCAGGGCTTCGCGGTCGAGAAGTTGTAGAACGTCACGTAGCGCGAGCCGTCTGGCGCGTCGGTGGCGAATGCGTTTTCAGGCAGGTCGGGAATCGCGGACGGCACGCCGCCGACGTGTCCCTTCCAGAGGCGCATCGCCTCGCCGATGGACGTGATGTGGCTCTCGAACGGGCTCACGGTGATCGCCTGCTCGTTGATCGGCTGGAAGTAGCAGACGTACTTGAGCCCCCACGCCTCCCAGTTGCGCATCATCTGGGTGAGCATCTTCGCGGCGTAGAGCCCTTCCACGATCGCCTCCTTGCGGTACCACATGTACCAGATGTTCCATTCGTCGTAGGAGATGCCGACGTTCCAGGGAAGGCGCGAGCGGAATTCCGTCAGCGCCGCCTCGGCATGTCCGGCGCTCTTCGACACGACGTCAAACAGATTCTCCGTGCTCTCGGGCGTCGTGTAGTCGAACAGGGAGCCGTTCCACACGTCATAGCGGTGGTACGAAATCACCGGTGCGACGTCGTTGAGCGCCAGTGCGCTGTTCTTGATCCAGTCTTCCCCGCCGCCTGGATACGGACCAGACGCCGTGATCTTGAGCGCGGGATCGACCTTGAGCATCGCCTCGGCGTGCGGGCGCACCATGTCCGTATACCCCTGCGCTCCCTTCGGACCCTCCATGTGTCCGTATCCCATCTCGTTGCCGAGCGACCACAGCTTCACGCGGCCTTTGCACGCCTTCACCCAGTCGGCGGAATCCTGCGGACTCTCCCACGCCGCGTTGAGCGTGAAGAACGGCTGCGCGCCAATCCGCTCGCAGAGCGCAATGATGTCCTCCATGCCGATGTCGTTCTGGTCGTAGCCGAGGCCATGCGGCTGAGATTCGATGTTCGTGTACGCCTCGAGCGGCGCGCGTTCGTCGGGGTCAGGAATCAGTCCGTCGCGCCAGCGGTATTCACCCGCGAAGTTGCCGCCGGGCCAGCGGACGATCGAGGTGCCGATGTCGCGCAGGTTCTCGATCACGTCCGCGCGCATCCCGCGGAAGTTGTCCGCCGGCATCACCGAGACGGCGCCGACGATCGCAGACCGCTTCCCCTTCACGCCGATGGTGATTTCAGCCGTCACGTCCTTCTCCACCGTGAAGTCGAACGCGACGCGCTTCCAGTCGCTTTTGCTCTTCGTGTTCACTGTGAACGTGCGTTCGGCCAGAACCTTCTTGCCCGACTTGACGCGCAGCACAATCGGCGTATCGACGGGATGGAGCGTGCTCACCACCGCCCTGAAGTTGTGCGAGACACCCCCGCGAAGCCCGATTCCTCCTTGGCGGATTCCAACCTCCCCGTTTTCGTCGAGGCATCCGATTATCTGCGATCCGCGTTCGTTCCGGCGCGGCATCCGGCTGCGCGCCGCGTGGCGCGTCACGCTCAGACCCTGGGCCTGATGGTAGAACGCCTTCGATGATCCGTACGGCTCCCACAGCATTGCGACGCCGTCGCGCGACGGCTTGCCAGCGAACTTGCGGTTGCGGACAAGCTGCGCGGAAAGCCCGCCCTGGAGCGCCGAGCGCGTATGCTCGATGTTCTGCCCGAAGATGAACGCGGGAATCGGCTTCACGGCGCGGTCCGTCGAGACGGACACCTTCGCGGGCAGCACATCCGGACCGGCGATCACGTTCGATGCAAGCTGGCGGTCGGTCAGCACGGCATTCCAGACGCGCACCTCGTCGTATTCAGCGCCCGCGTCGCCGTCGCACGCATACTGCGAGCCGCCGAGGAGCAGCCGGGGGTTGACGAAAGACGCCAACGTCCATCCGTTGTAGACCTGCGAATGCTCGCGCTCGATCGCGCCGGTCTTCACGTTACGGCGCATCGCGCGCATCGTCGTGGAGCCGTTTCCGTTGTTCACGAACGTCACGGAGATGTGGTACGGCGTTCCGACCGTGTACGGACACAGCATCTTGAATGCGGAATGTTTCGTTCCGTTGCAGCACATCTCAATGCTGTCCGTATTGGGCTTGTCACTGTAGCTCCACGCCGTCGTGAAGTAGTTCTTGCTGTCCGAACCGTAGTCGAAGATGCGCGCCCAGAAATGGACGGAGCGGAGCGTTCCCCACATCTCGATCGTGACATCGGAGCCGTCAGCGGGCAGCTGGTTCGTCCCGAGGTCGAGATGCCCCGCGCCGTGCTTTCCGCCTGGCAGGACGACTGATGCCGCCGCGAGTTCGGGTTTGCCGATACGCTTCGCCTCCACGCCCGTCACGGAATCGACCGTACTACCCGAAAAACTCCATCGGTGCGCAAGTGCATCCGAAGAAGGTCGTTCTGCCGCCGTGAGTGTTCCAGCCCCTCCGATCACCGAAAAGGCGAACACAGTTGAAAAACGAAGGAATCCCTTCACCGATTTTGCGATTTCGAGCGTCATTTCTCGTCCTTTCATGTTTTGTCTCGCTAACGGTTAGTTTACGGAATTTCGATACCGCCGACAAGCCCATACTCGCAGATTTTCCAAACATACTCGCGATTGACAAGGAACTAGGTTTGGCTTTATAGTGGGCGCCGTTATTCGACACAAGGAGATTCTCAATGCATTCTGGAGAAACACTAATCGCGTTTTTCATCATCGGTATACTCGCCGTTCTTCCCATCGCCACATTTTGCCTCATCCGAAAGATCAAAAAACAGGTAGCCAAGTTTCAGGAAGATTTCTGGAAGTTCCGGCGCGAGCAGGAAGACCGTTTTGCATTGCTCCTTGAAAAACTCGACGGCACGAAAGCCGAAACGCTTCCCCCCGCCTGTCGCCCGGAGTCCATGCCCCTTGCGGATGTTACGGAGTTGCCCCAGCCCCCTGCGCTGCCGGTCGCCGTGTCAACGCAGGCGGAAGAACGCCTGGACACCGCTGAAAACACCGAAACGTTGCCACAGCCCCCCTCCCCCGTCCCCGTCCAGCCTTCTCCCGCGGAGCTGCTATTGGAACGGCTAGGCGACTGGTTTGCCGTGAAGGGCGACTATGCGACGAAAGGAACAACCCGCGAGTTCGCGTTTGTGACGCGCTGGCTGACACGGATCGGGACGGTACTCCTTGTCGGCTGCATCCTCTACTTTATGAAATTGTCCGTCGACCGTGGTTGGGTCGGTCCCGTGTCGCGCACCACTTCCGTCATCGTAGGCGGCGCCGCGTTCGCGATCCTTGGAGCCTGGATGGTTCGCAAAACCAGGTACGCCCAAGTCGGCCATGCGTTCGCCGGTCTCGGTTTTTTCGGAATGTATCTCGGCTTCGGTCTCGGCCACCGTTTCTTCCACCCTCCGGTCATCGAATCAGCCGCGTTCGCCTTCGGCGCGCTCACCGTCGTCACGATGCTCGCGGGGGCGTTCTCGGTATACCTTCCCTCCGCCGGTGTCGCCGTGTTGGCGTTGCTGGGCGGATATCTGGTGCCTGTCATCGCAGGCACGGACACCGGAAACCCGCTCCGCCTCTACCTGTACCTGATCCTCCTCAACTGCGCGGCCGCCTGTGTGGCGCATTGCCGCAAGTGGAGTGCGCTCAATTTCCTTGCCGCGACCGGTGCCTTCGTTCTGTCGGGATACTGGCAACTGCATCACGGGCAGGCGCCGAAGGGAATCTTTCTCCTTTCGTTCGGATTCGGGACGGTCGTCCACCTCATCTACCTCATCGCGACCGTCGCGGGAACGAAAGCCCGGGGAAAGGCCGGAAACGCCTTGGCCTGGGCCGGCCTTGCCTTGAACGCAGCATGGTACCTGCGTTGGATCTGCTACACGCTCCGCCCGGTCCTCGCAAACGAGTTCACCGCGCTCGTCTTTCTCGCGGGTGTCGCCGTCTATGTCCTTCTCGCGCATTTCGCGTTGAAACGCGGATGGGCCGACAACGTGACCGTACAGTTGATCCTTCTGTTCGCGTTCGCCTATCTCGCGTTCGCCCTCTACCTGATGGTTTCGCTGCCGAACCTCGTCCCGGCCTGGTGCCTGACCGCCGCCGTCGCGGGTGAAGCCGCGAGACGGACGCGGCAACCTGTCCTCGGGTATGTCGGGCTCGTCCTGCTTGCCCTCGCCTGCTGCCTCTCGCTCTTTCATTTCGCCTCTCCCGCCTACTACTGGGGGGAGGCGTTCGACCAACTTCCGAAAAGCGCGTATTGGCAAGCCCTCGGACTCAGGTTCTTCCGTTTCGCCTGCGTACCTGTGACACTCGCGGCCTTCGCCTGGCGCCGCTGGTGTCCGGCGAAGGACGAGACACTGGTTTCCGTCCTCTGGATCATCTCCTTGACCGTCGCGTTCCTCCACCTCACGGCGGAATCCCGGCTCTTCGGCGCGGCGTTCCTTCCCTCTCTGAAAGGCGGCTCCGTAACGCTTGCCTGGGCGTTCGTCTCGATAGGTTCCCTCGTCGCCGGCATCATCGGCAGACTCAAGGCCGTCCGTGTCATCGCGCTGGCGCTTCTCGGACTCGCCGTGTTGAAGCTTCTACTCGTGGACACGACATTCCTTGAAACCCCTTGGCGCGTCCTCACGTTCGGTTTGACCGGCCTCTTCTTGTTCACCGGGGCGCTTGTTTACCTCAAGTTCAAAGAAAGGTTTGAAAACCATGATGCGTAGTCTTTTCTTTCTTAGCCTGTGCGCAGTATCCTTTCCCGTTTCCGCCGGGGAGGGACGTTTCGACCTCGTCGGGGACCTCGACCGAGAGGGCGTCGCCTCCGCGGCACTTCCGTTCGACGTCTACCGTGCGTGCGGGGCGGGAGCGTCAAGGCTCCGGAAAGAACTGCGAGTGTACGATTCCGACGGAATGCCGCAACCCTTCCTGATCCGGAACAAGGGGACGTTCACGCGGGTGTTTTCCACGCGCTATACCCCCGGCTCCGTGACCGGGCTCACCGAGAACCCGGACGGTTCGGTAACCTTCATCGCCCGTTACACCCCGGCAGACGGAGTGGCTACCGCGAAGTACACGGAACTCCGACTCAACACCCCGCTCCAAAACTTCGCCCAGTTCGTCACGGTGCTGGACGAGGCAACGGGAAAGCAAAAACTTGCGGAAGGAAGGATCTACGACTATTCACGCTTCGCCAATGTGCAGAACACGACAATCCAGATTCCCGGCGGGCTTCCGGCCTCCTTCCGGATCGTTATCCGTAAACCGGTGACCGAGGTGGAGAAGGCAGAGTTCGAACGCATCGTGCAGAAAGGCGCCGTGCCGTCCGAGACCATCCGGCGGGTGGTTTCGGAGCAAGTGTTCAAACTCCGTTCACTTGAAATCGGGGAACGTGTCGAGTCGTTTCGTTTCAAAGAGGCGGATCCCGTCGCGCTCACGTTGCCGGGCGGCCGGAAGGATTCCGGGTGTTACAGCTACACCGCTTTCTCCGCCCCCGTCGTTTCGGGCGAAGCCCATGTGAACGGTTCGTACTGGGCCTTCACCCTCCGCACGTTGCGGACGGGGGAAACACCGCCCGGACGACAGCAAGGATACCGGCTCGCGCGTCTCCCGGAAGACGGAAGCGGAAAGACGACCTTTCCGGTACGTCCTGATGAAATCGACGGCTCCATCCACCTCTTCCCTGACTTTGAAGATGCCGCGCCCGCGACGTTCGCGGATCCTGCGTTCACGTTTAAGCAAATCCCCCAGGAGATCGTATTCTTAGGCAAGCCGGGCATACGCTACCATCTGGCGTTTGACCGGACGGGGAAGGATTTCCGGTTCCCGCAGGATTTGCGGAACTACCTGGAACGTGCGCGCGACACGATACCGTTACGTCTGCAACAGCAGGGCGAGTTCGCCGCGGCGGGGATTTCCCCGTTCGCCGCGTGGTTCCGCCGCCACGGCGTCACCGCCCTCTCCGTCGCCGCCCTCGCAATCCTCACCTTTTTCTGTCTGCGGATGTTCGGGAAAACGGCGACGCCGACCGAACCGTAACGCCCCTACGGGCGGGCGTAACGGAGTTTCACCGGCGGGTTTTCTTTCGCCTCTTTTTCAACCTCTTCGGCGAGCGTCTTGATTGCTACCTCCAGCTGGACGTCCCGTCCGGCGGCTTCCGCGTTGAGGTCTTCCTCGACGGGGATATCCGGCACGGCGCCGTTCCATTCCATGTCGGTTCCGTCAAGGGTGAAGTTGCCTCCGAAGGGCACCCGGAACGACCCCAGGTCGAGCAGCGACATTTCCCGCGTCGTGATGACGTTCCCGCCTGTCGTTTCGCCGACCAGTTTTCCGCGTTTGAACGTTTTGATCGCGTGGGAGAAAATTTCGCTGTTGCTTCCTGACTGGTTGTTGCAGAGAACGACGACCGGTTTCGTCCAGACCGGCTCTTTCCACAACCAGGCCGAATACGCCGCCTTGCCGTCACGGGCCACCTTGTAGCAATGGAACTTCCGGCAGAGGATGTTCAACAGGGCATCCGCGATATTCCCGCCGGGATTTCCGCGCACGTCGATGATCAAGCCGTCGCGGCCGTACCCTTCGGAGAAGACCTCCTCCTCGAACCGGTAGTAGAAGGGACGCTTCATCTCTTCGATGTTCAGATACCCGAAACGGTTTTGACTGCGTTCATGGACGGTCTCGCGCATCCGGCGGCACAGCGCCTCCCGCGCCTGGACGCGGGCAGCCTCGAAGGACTGCGAAACGATTGTGAACTCGTGCGTATCACCCTTGCCCGTCTTTACACCGGCGCGGAAAACTTTCTTCAACGGCGCGTTCAGGACTTCCGTCGGATCCATCGACGAATCGAGTTCGCGCCCATCGAGCGAGTCCAGAAGGTCGCCGGGATGAAGTTCGTTCGCAAATTTCTCGGCGGGACCGCCTTTCAGGACTTCCTTGATTTTCCACCCTTTCCCGACATACGCGGGATCGAAACGCAAACCGAGATGCGCGGTCGAAACGCTCCACGACTGGAACGACTCTTTCCGTTGCCACTCTTTTTTCGACGTCGTGGAAGACTTGAATCCAAGGTGCGAGGAATTCAACTCCCCGAGCATCATCTGGATAATGCGCTGGAATACGGTGTAACTCGGCGCATTGCGGGCATACTGGAGGTATTTTTCACGGACGGCGTTCCAATCGACGCCGTGGCAGGCGGGGTCGTAGTAGCGGTCGCGTATGCATCCCCATGCCGTCAGGAACCCAAGCTCTTGGTAATCCGCGACATCCGTATTCTGATACACGCTGAATTTGAGGAGCGTGTCCTTGTGCGCGGGCAGCGAATCGACAATCCAGCATAGGCGATCCCCCTTCGGGAACCAGGAACGGAAGTCGCCCTTCGTCTTGGTGAACAGCGAAGGCTGGAGGGCGTCCGGGATCTTGACCTTGAACGTCCCCGTTTTCCCTTGGAAATAGAGCGTCCGGCTGTCGTGGTGGAAGAACGGCTTGTTCCCGTAGACGGTGAGGCGGCGGACCCGTTCGTGCAGTCCCTCGAAGACGATCTTGACGGGGGGGCATCCTTTCGGCTTCTTCCCCTTCTCTTCCTTCTTCTTCTCGTTTTCCTTGGCCCGTTCCTTCAAGACCGTCTCGCGGGCCTTCGACTCCTTCGCGATGCGTCCTGCGGCCTCTTCCTCCGCCGGATCCATCCAGACGTAGAACAAGTTCTGCTCCGTCGAGTCCGGGCG
This sequence comes from Kiritimatiellia bacterium, assembly GCA_017962315.1. Lineage (GTDB taxonomy): Bacteria > Verrucomicrobiota > Kiritimatiellia > RFP12 > UBA1067 > RGIG8368. The sequence goes on along the minus strand of JAGCVN010000116.1, from coordinate 2,585 downwards.
GTCGCCGCAGAACGCGAGGATCTTGCCGTCGGGCGACCAGGCCGGGCACCCGTCCCAGCGGAAGTGGCGCGAAACATTGTAGGGTTCGCGCTTGTTCTCGGCGGAGACGATCCAGATGTCGGTGTTGTGGTACTCGTCGTCTTTGGCGAGCGCCACCCACCTGCCGTCCCCCGACCAGGAATACCCGTAGCAGGCGGTCGCGTGCGTCGTCTGAAGCGTCTTCCCTTCCCGATCCGCGATGGTGAAATCCGTGTAGCCCGTCACCCAGGAAAGGTGTTTGCCGTCCGGGCTGATCTGCAGGTTGCGCTTCTGTGTGTCATCCCACGTAAGCCGCGTCTTTTTGAACGCGAAATTCTCCCACCACATCTTCGCTTCATCCGACCTCTCCGCCTTCCAGAGATCCGTCCCGTCGCCACGGTCCGAGAAATAATAGAGCGTTTTCCCGTCGGGTGCAAAACAGCATTCGCGTTCATGGGTGAGCGACGCGCCTTGGACGAGTCGCGGTTCGCGCAGGACGCTGTCCATCACATACAAGTCGCCGCCGGCCGTGAACGCGACCACCAGTCCGTTCTCCGCGAAAGTCGCATCCCCCGCCTCGTCGTTGTTCCAGAGCGAGGCATAGTACCGGCGTCTGGCGGGCGGGCGGGGCGTATACGCGACGGGACGCAGGGCGATCTTCTCCGGTTTGGAATCTGCGTCGGATGGATGGATCCGGTAGAAGTCGAAAAGGTGGCGGAAGACGATCGTCTTGCCGTCCCGCGAAAGCGAGGGCTGCATGACCGAATCGTCCTTGAAAAAGGTCAGCTGGCGTTCGCCGCCGGATGCGAGGTCGCGTTCCCACAGGTTGAACGCACCGTCCTGCTCGGAGGTGTAATAAAAACCTTTCCCGTCGGCTTTCCAAAGCGGGCTTCTGGCCCCCGTGTCACGCTTCACGACCGGGGTGAAGACACGGGACCGGAGGTCGTAAAGCCAGATCTGCGAAACGCCGCTCCCCTTCATCCGTTTCCGGTACACACGCGACGAGCCTCGCGTGAAAAGCACTTTCCCGCCATCCGGGGAGAGGGCGGGTTCACCGGCTTCCACGTCGAAGAGGAGTTGTTCCGGAGCGCGTTTCTCCACATCGAGCAGGGCGACACGCGACGAACCGTCCAACGAGACGGAATCCCGGTACACACAACCGATCAGCTTCTTCCCGTCCGGCGTGTAGGCATACGGGAAGGTGCTTTCCGAATGATAGGAGACCTGGCGGATCGTACCCTTTTCAAGATCCTGCTCGAAAACCCTTTCCCCTCCATCCGAGTCGCTCATGAATACGAGGCGCGAGGCGTCTGGCGAAAGGATGGGCCAGCGGTACGAGGCCGCCCCCGAAAACAGCGGTTGCGCATCCCCTCCCTCCGTCGAAGCTTTCCAGACGTTGTCCGCCCATTCAAAGACAAACCAGCTCCCGTCGGGGGCGACCGACGGGCGCGAACCGAGGTAGATTTCACCCGCTCCCGCGGAAAGGACGGCAACCGAAAGCAAACACGATGTAACGAACGTTTTCATGTGTGAAAGCATACCAGACCCGAAACGTAAAATCCACCGCAAAAAACGCCGGGAGGAGGGGAGCGTAACGTGTAAAATGAAAAGGCACGTGTAACCTTGCATTTTCGGCGACCGACAGCCAAGCGATGTCCGGCTGTCGGTTGTCGTATCTTGTGCCGGAAATTCTCAGTTGAATGTCTCACAAGGAGGCACAGAGAGGGAGTGAGGGACGCGCACGCCACGCCCGTAGCGCCGCAAGAGGGGGAACGTCCCCGTTACCCCCTTCCCCTTTACACTTTCATTCGATTTCCACCGGCACACTGCCGGCCTTCTTGTTGAAGGCGGCGCCGTAGGCCACGCCGTCGACGACGGCGCCGTTCACCGTGAACTTCGTCTTGACGAGCTTCCCGCCCTTCACGGAGTACACCGTAAACGAGCCTTTGAAAGTGCCTGTCTTCGCCGTGAAGGCCAGCTTCAGCCCGGAGACGTTCGCGCCCGCGACGCTCACGACACCGCCCTTGTAGGCGACCTTCGCCGCCTTGCCGGCGTCCCACTTGGCACCCTTCACCGTCAACGGAATCTCGACGGGCGTCTGTTCAATCGCATCCGGCACGAGCATGGAAAGCTTCGCCCCGTCAAGCGCAACCGTCCGCGTCCCGGCGGCGAGGCTTCCCTTCGCGCCGGACGCGGCGACCGCCCAGTCCATCGTGAACGCGGGTTTCACCGTGTTCTTCCACGGCGTCAGCGCCGTCACGTCGACCAGCTGCCGCGTGTTCTTGTCGAACCACGCGACAAATCCGAACTTGCTCTTCTTCGAGTAGATTACGGGGACACAGCAGTACGCATCGCCCACCGTCATCACGCCGGAGGCGGTCACCTTCGTACCGTCCGCCAGTACGCCGGAGACCTTCGCCTTGCCCTTCGCCGCCATCGAGATCGCGAGCGTCGAAAAGCCTCCCTGCGCGGGAACGTCCGAACCCTCAAGCACGATCACATACGACTTTCCGGTGAACTTCGCGAGTACGCCGAGCGCGGCCTTGTCCTTCGCCTTGACGGCATCC
>JAGCVN010000115.1 GCA_017962315.1 Kiritimatiellia bacterium | reverse complement strand
TGGTCGGACCGCGTGGACAGTCCGGAGATCGCCGCCGCGATCGCCAAGAACCGCAAGGCGGCGTTCAAGTGGGGCGTCGTCACGTGCATCATCGCGCTTGTCGCGCCAACGGTCATCTCGAAGTTTGCGCCGGACGCGGTAAAGCCGGAACATGCGATTCCGATGGGGCTCGTGATCGCCGGTGCGATCATCGTCTGCTCGGTATTGTGCAAGATCGTACACTCGTTCAGGAAACCCTACGAGGCGGTCGTCACCGACAAGATCATCGAGAAGAACCTGCACCGCAACCGCAACGATTCCAAAGAGGACCGCGTCCTTTACATCACGGTCGTGCGCACGACGGACGGGCGCAAGAAGAAGATCAAGGAGACGGGGTTCAGGCCGTTCGTGTGGAACTTCATGAGCGTGGGCGACCGGTTCCGCTACCATCCGCAGTTCGATTTCCCGTACGAGCTCTACGACAAGCCCAAGGCGGGGAAACTTCGCTGCGTCGTCTGCTCGAAGGAGAATCCGCTGGAGGCCGACCGCTGCAGTCGATGCCATGCGCCGTTGCTGAAGTAGCCCTTGCGCACCACCATGGCATTTGGTAAACTAAAGCTGCGTTTACTAAATGGAGATTTACTAGGAGATTAAAAAGTTGAAGTTCTTTGGGCGCACGGAAGAAATAGCCGAATTGCGGAAATCGAGGGAGTTGTCCCATCGATTTGCGCAGTTTACCGTCATAACCGGGCGGCGTAGGGTTGGCAAGACGGAACTCATCAAAGAGGCGCTGCGCGACGGGAAGGATGACTTCGTGTATCTCCTGATAACCCGTCAGGCCGAGAAGACGCTGTGCGCCGATCTTCAGAAGAACGTGGTCGAGGCTCTTGGGCATCGCCTGACGATACACGGCGAATGTACCCGCCTGATCGAGCTTGTCGAAGAGGTGTTCAAGGCGGCGGAGGAGAGGCCGCTGACGCTGGTGCTGGACGAACTCCAGGAAATGGACAGGATCAACCCGTCTTTCTTTGGCGCCTTGCAGGGCGTGTGGGACGAGCATCACAACACCGCGAAGATCAACCTGGTCGTTTCCAGCAGCGTGAACCGTCTGATGAACAAGGTCTTCTTCACGTACGGCGAACCGCTTTACGGACGCAACACCGGCCATCTCAAGGTCACGCCGTTTCCCGTTTCGCTTCTCAAGGAGATTTTCGCGAGTTTCAACCCGGGATACACGAACGATGACCTTCTGGCCCTGTGGACGTTCACGGGGGGCGTCGCCCGATACATCGAACTTCTCATGACAAACGGGGCGTACACGCGCGACGACATGATCGACGCCATCTTCGGAAGGCTTACGGCGTTCGTCGATGAGGGGAAGATCGTCCTGATGGAGGAGTTTGGAAACGATTACGCCACGTATTTCTCGATCCTCTCCTCGATCGCTGTCGGGCACACGCGGTTTTCGGAAATCGGCAACGACCTCGGCATGGAGATCGGCACCTACATGGCAAACCTGGGCGAGCGCTATGAACTGATTGCGCGCACCATGCCGCTCTTTGCGAAAAAGGGCGGCAAGAACTCGGCGTACCATATCGAGGACTGTTTCTTCAGGTTCTGGTTCCGGTTCGTGTTCAAGTACCAGGCGCTGATTTCGCTTGGCCGCTGGCAGCAGCTGCGGGAAGTCGTTCGCCGGGAGTTCGCCACGTTCAGCGGCTATGCGCTTGAACGGTATTTCCAATGGAAGCTCGCGGCCGAAACGACATGCACGGAAATGGGGCCGTGGTGGGACCGGAAAGGCGAGAACGAAATCGATCTCGTCTGCGAGGACGCGCTCGCCGGGATGATCGACTTCTTCGAGGTGAAGGTTGACCGTGCCCGGTTTGACGAGAAGGCGTTCGCCCGGAAGGTCGAGGCGTTCTTCGAGAAGCACCCCGAAAAGAGAACGCTGCGGAGGTCTGCACGTTGCCTGTCGCTGGACGACATGTAGCGCTAAACGGAAGTGGAAGGGATGGCAAATGAAACCTGACGAAATGAGCGTAATCAAGTGGGTCAGTACGCGGAACCTGTACCGCGACTGGGGCAGCTTCAAGGTGTGTCTCAAGGTGTTTACGCTCATACCGGTGGGCGCATTCGTGTTTTTCACGGTCGTAGCCGGCTTCATTGACGGTTTCTCGCTCAAGCATCTGGTCCTGTGGGGCAAGATATGGGGAGTCGCGCTTCTGATCTTCTTGTCGCTGCTGCTGCCTTCCTACTATCTCTGGGCTTGGGCACAGGGCGGCGTGGACGAGTGGGAGTACGAGATGGAACGCCGCGGCATCAAGGGCCGAAAGATTGCGCACAATCAAGGACGACTGAAGTTCCTGCGTTCCATCGCCTGGATCATGATGCTTTTCCCGATGAAGCCGGGGCAGCGGATCGCATTGCACAATTTCCTCTACGACAAAGGGCAGAAGGAGAAGTATGTGGATCTCATCATGTTGAAGGGCTTTACCTGTGACGAGAAGAGGGGCAAGATCGCAATCGACACGTTGTACGGCGCCGAGGAAATCTACGTGCCGCGCGAGGACTACGCCGAAGTCTTGGCGCACATCGAGGAGCGCATCCCGAAGAAGAAGCCGAAGAGGCAAAGAACGGGCGACCGGAAAAAGTTTCCACAACTGATTCAGAAAGGAAACAGAAATGAAGAAGAGATTAGGCCGCAGAAAGCCAGTAAGTGAGGTAATACGCCATGACACCTGATGGAAAGGGCTTGTACCGCTGGCGGTACTCGGTGAACCTCTACAGGAATCCGGGGCTGCTTTGGCTGTTCTACAAGGTGTTCGGCGGAATATTCGCCGGGTGCATGCTCTTCGTGCTGTTCCTTGGAGACTTCAAGGTCAGCCCCGAGGGCGTAAAGTGGGGGCTGATCGGCTTCGCCGTGATGATCGCGATAGTCACCTTAGCCTACTACATCTACGCGCTCATTCAGGGCGGACGCTACACATGGGACTTCGAGATGGACGCGGAAGGCGTGAAGGGGGTACAGGTGGCAAACGAGGCAAAGCGCAACAAGGTGCTGGGTACGGTCGTTGCGGTGATGGGCGCGGCCACGGGCAACCTCACGCAGATGGGCGTGGGGACGATGGTCGCCGCAGACGACGAGAGGTATTCCCAATTCGCGACCGTCAGCAAGGTCAAGCCCGACCGGAAGCACAACACCCTCAACATCCACAACGGACTCTTCCACGAACAGGTATTCGTCGGCGACGAAGACTTCGACTTCGTGCTTGACTACATCATCTCGCGCTGCCCGAAGCTCAAGAAGAAAGGAACCTAAAATGGCGCGATCGTCAAAGAACGGGCGGCAGGAAAAAGCTTCCACAACCGATTCAAAAGAGAAAGGAACCGCAATATGAAAAGACTCGTGTTTGCCACAACCGTGCTGTTGCTCATTTTCGCCGTCGCGCCGATGGCGCGCGCGGACGAGATCGACGACGCCTTTAAGAGGTTCAGGGCGGACGACGGCCGCACCGCCGCCGAGAAGATCCCCGCCCTGAAGGCGTTCATCGAAGCGCGTCAGAACGATCCGAATGTTCTGCCCCTGGTGTCGCTCCTGGGCGTCTTTGCAGAGGAAGCGGGCGACAAGGAGGCCGACAAGTGGGGAACGGCGATATTCGACAGGCTAAGGGACAAACTCGATGCGGCGAGCGCCTCCGAGGGCGCGGAGAACGCTGCCGTCAGCGTGCCCGTTGCCAACGTCAAGACCAAGACCGTCACGCTCCCAGGCGGCGCGACGATGGAGATGATCTACTGTCCGCCCGGCACGTACATGATGGGAAGAAGAAAGGATTCCCCGTGTAAGGAATCGCACGACGTGTGCCCGCAAATCAAGGTGACGTTGACGAAGGGCTTTTGGCTCGGCAAGTATGAAGTTACCCAGGCGCAGTGGAAGAGCGTAATGGGAACGAATCCTTCCGACAGTGAATCTCTTGGCGACAACCTGCCGGTGAACAATATGTCGTGGGATGACGCCGTGGCGTTTGTCAAGAAAGTCGGAAACGGTGCGCGGCTGCCCACCGACGCGGAATGGGAGTACGCCTGCAAGGCCGGGACGGATACAGTCTTCCACTGGGGCGACACCTGCAACGGCACGGAGGCGAACTGCAACGGCACAAAGCCGTTTGGCACGGAGAAGAAAGGCCCGAACATCGGCCATGCCGTCAAGGTCGGCTCGTACCGACCGAACGCATGGGGATTCCATGACATGGCCGGCAATGTCGCCGAATGGTGCAACGACAGGCATGCGGACTACTACCTTGTTCACCCGGAGGAACTGACCGATCCCAAGGGCGGCGATTCGACCGTGCGCTACAGGACAGTCCGCGGCGGGTGTTTCTACACCTACTCGCAGGCGATCGCCTGTCGTAGCGTCAAGCGGGACATGCTGCCGCCGGACTGGCCCAAGGCGTATGTCGGCTTCCGCATGGCGATGGACGAGTGAGTTCACAGCAGCAAACAAAAGGTGACAACAACATGAGCAGACAGATAGTCAAAAACGTGGCACTGATCACCGTGATCGGGGCATTGGCATACTTCCCCGCCGGGTGCGGGAAGGGCGGGTCGGCGGGTGGCAAGACGAAAACGATCACCCTTCCCGGCGGCGCAAAGATGGAGATGATCTGGTGCCCGCCGGGTACGTTCACGATGGGCAGCCCGGAAAGCGAAGCGGCGCGCACCCCTTCGTTTGAGAGGCAAATCAAGGTGACGTTCACAAAGGGCTTCTGGCTCGGTAAGTACGAGGTCACGAAACGCCAGTACAAGAGCGTGATGGGGACGTCCCCTTCGGATGAAGTGGACGACGACCTCCCTGTCGGCGATCTGAAGTGGCTCGACGCTTACGAGTTTGTGCGGAAAGTCGGCAACGGAGCGCGGCTTCCCACCGACGCGGAGTGGGAGTACGCCTGCCGTGCCGGAACGACGACAGCGTATCCCTGGGGAGATTCCTGCAACGGAAAGGAAGCGAACTGCGACGGCGAATGGCCCTATGGCACGCAAGAGAAAGGGCCGAAAATCGGCAAGCCCGTGAAAGGCGGGACATACCCGCCGAACGCATGGGGATTCTGCGATATGAACGGGAATATGAAGGAATGGTGTAGCGACTTCCTCACGAGCTGGCCGAAGGAGGAAAAGGAACTCACCGATCCCGCCGGCCAGTCGGGAACCACCAAGGCGCTTCGCGGCGGTTCGTTCCGCGATCCCGCAAGATTCTGCCGTACCGCCTACAGATCGAGTTTCGATCCGGATCAGGGGCAGCCCCACCTGGGCTTCCGCATGGTGATGGACAAGTGATTTCGTAACAACAGGACAACAAAAAAGGAGAATGACTACCATGTTTTCAAAAGTGATTCCACAGGGCCACTGCGTCATCGTCGAACGCTTTGGCAAGCCCGTACGCGTGGCGCAGAGCGGCCTCAGGTTCTTTATGCCCGGCCTGGACAAAATCCGGGACGTGCGCAACGTCTGGAATGACCAGACGAACCGGGAAGGCATTTTCATCGAGCTGACGGAACAAATCTGCGACACGGGGTCGCGGGAATGTTTCACGAAGGACAACGTGAAACTTCTCGTCGACTGCGTCTACCGTTGGCGCGTCACCGACCCGATCAAGGCGGTCTACGAGATCGACCAGCTGCACAAGTCGCTCAAGGAGGCCGTTCTCGGCGAGATCCGTTCGTTCATCGGAAAGAACGAATTGAACACGGTCCTGGCGTCCCGCGCGCGTATTTCCGAGACCGTCGTCACTGTCGTCTCGGACACCGTGCGCCGCTGGGGCGTGAACCTGACCGGCGTGGAGGTGCAGGAGCTGAAGGCGGACGACGCGACGCAGGTCGCAATGCTCCAGCAGCTCGAAGCTTCGCGTCACGCCGAAGCGATCAAGCTGGAGGCCGAGGGCAAGGCGTTCGCCGTCGTGCAGGAGGCGGAGGCCGCGAAGAAGGCTGCGATCCTCCGCGCCGAAGCAACGAGTGAGGCAATCAAGCTTGTCGCCGAGGGCGAACAAGCGTACCTTGCCATGCTCAAGGACGCGGTCGGGCCGGACGCGGCGGCAAAGGTGCTGATCGCGCAGAAGACGCTCGACGCATACAGGCAGGCGACGGGCGACCCGGCGGCGAAGGTGTTCCTGCCGCTCTCGACCCTGCCGCCGGTGCTGACGGGAGAGATTGCGAAATGAGCTGGCTCATCCCCGAATGGCTGCTGGCACTCGCACTGACCCTCTTCGTCATCGACCTTTTCACGGACGAAGAGGGAATCGTGTCGTGGGTCGGGGTTTCCGCCGTCGCCGGATGGGCGACCTGGCGGATCGGAGCGCCGCCGATGTGGAGCGTCCTGATCTTCGTCGGGACGTTCCTCCTCTCCGGCGCGGCGTGGTACTGGCTGTTCCGCAGTCTCATCGGGCAGCCTGTCCGCCGCCTCATGCAGAAGGGTGCGCCAAACGAGGCCATCGTCGCCCTCAACGGCGCGAAAGGGACACTACGTGTCATCGACGGCAAAGTCATGTTCCGTTGGAACGGCGACGAACTCTGGCCTGTCGCAAACCCGCCCATCGGTGTGGCGGACGGACAGCAGGCGGAGGCCGCCGGCATGAAGGATGGTCAAGTGGTACTAAAAGACTAAGGAGCAACACTATGAAGAAACAGACAATCAACAAGGCGGCGAGGTTCGCCCTCGCCGGGATCGCGGCCCTCTGCGTCGCAGGGTGCGGGAAGGACGAACCCCCGGCAGAGGTGAATCGTCGGCCCAGTGTCGATGTCATGACGGAGCAAAAGTCTGAGAAGACGAAAGCCGAGGCCGAGGCGCAGTGCCGTGAACAGGCCTTGCCAAGCCCCGTCCACGCCAAGACGAAGACCATCACGCTCCCCGGCGGCGCTACGATGGAGATGATCTGGTGCCCAGCGGGCACGTTCATGATGGGTACGCCGGAAAGTGAACCGGAAAGGCAAAGCAAGGAAACGTTGCATGAGGTGACGCTCACAAAGGGTTTCTGGCTTGGGAAATACGAGGTTACGCAGGCGCAGTGGGAGAGCGTTATGGGCGCGAATCCATCGAAGAACAAAAATGCCGAGTTTCCCGTCGAGAACGTCACTTGGGAGGACTGCGACGCCTTTCGCAAGAAGGTTGGCGGAGGAGCCCGGTTCCCGACCGAGGCGGAGTGGGAATACGCCTGTCGCGCCGGGACTAAGACGCCGTTCTACTGGGGAACGTCGCTCAACGGTGACAAGGCAAACTGCGCAGGTGATTCTCCCTACGGTACGAAGGAGAATGGGTCGTTTGTGGGCCATTTGACGAAGGGCGGCACATACGGATCCAATCCATGGGGCTTCTGCGACATGAGCGGCAATGTCGAGGAATGGTGCAGTGACTGGTACGATCTGTTCACGTCAGACAAAGCCGTCGATCCCAAGGGGCCCGACGCCGGTCTCTTTCGCATAATCAGAGGCGGATACTGGCGCGGTCTGGCAGAATGGTGCCGTTCCGGACACCGGAGTTACGGACATCCGAAGGCGACAGACGACAGGCGCGGCTTCCGCCTCGCGATGGACGAGTGATTTTGGATACAAAACCGAAACCTGAAAAGAAAGGAATCCTCAAATGGCATACGTAGAGAAGAATGGTGTCCCCGAACCGGGCTGGTCGGACCGCGTGGACAGTCCGGAGATCGCCGCCGCGATCGCCAAGAACCGCAAGGCGGCGTTCAAGTGGGGCGTCGTCACGTGCATCATCGCGCTTGTCGCGCCAACGGTCATCTCGAAGTTTGCGCCGGACGCGGTA
>JAGCVN010000114.1 GCA_017962315.1 Kiritimatiellia bacterium | reverse complement strand
GACTCGGTGACCGGCACGTTCGGCGCCTACACGGTCGAGGCGGCGAAGAACGTCTTCGCCTCGAAGGCGTCGGACGACAAGGCGTCCGCCGCGCTCGTCGGGAAGAAGACCTGGACGGTGACGCTCGCCTCCGAGAAAGGCTACACGCCCTTCACGCTCGCGGTCGCCGCCAAGGGCACGGCGCAGGTCACGGGCGTCCTGCCCGACGGCACGAAGGTCTCCGTCTCCGCCCAGGCGGTGGTGGGCGACGGCGGGCGCTGGGCGGTCCCGGTGATGTACGCGAAGAAGTCAAAGTTCGGGTTCGTCGCCTGGTTCGCGAAAGGTGCGGACGGGCAGACGGCGTTCACGGGCGTCTCCGACCTGACGCCGCTCCGCGGCCCGAAAAACGCCGTCACGGAGTGGGAGGCCGCCCCCGAGGCCTGCGGTCCCGCCGGTTCGCTCGCGGCGGGCGCGCACGCGCTCTACGTCGCGGCGGAGGACGTCGCCGCGATCGTCCCCGGCGTGAACGCCGACCTCCTGCCGTCCGGCGAGGCGGTCACGGTCGCCAAGGGCAAGTGGACGCTGGCGAAGGCGGCGAAGGTCGCCTACAAGGGCGGCTGGACGGTCACGCCCGCGGCGAAGGGCGGGGCGGCCGCGAACGCCTCCGCCGCGAAGCTGTCCTTCACGGCGAAGACCGGCACGTTCAAAGGCTCGTTCACGGCCTACTCCGTCAAGGGCGGCAAGCTCGCCAAGACGAAGTTCTCGGTGAACGGCGCCGTCGTCGACGGCGTGGCCTACGGTACCGCCTTCAACAAAACCGCCGGCAGCGTCCCGGTAGTAGTTGAATGAAAGTGGAAAATGAAAAGTGAAAGGGCACGTGTAACCCTTCCTTTTCGTTGAACCGACACACGGCGACCGACAGCCTGGCGACGTCCGGCTGTCGGTTGTCGTATGTCGTGCCGGAACTTCTCAGTTAAAAGTCTCACGAGAGAGGCGCAGAGCAGAATCGCTGACGATTGGAGACAACACGGACAACTTGAGACAACATTGCCGGGGGACACCTTTTCAAGTTGTTGTCCCGGTTGTCGCGGTTGTCTATAACTTGAACAATGTCCACGTTATCCCCATCTACATTCCCGCGCGCAGCGCGGGCGGCGGGCTATACTCCCGAACCATGCGGCAGATGGTTTCGACCGCCTCGGACTGGGGAATTTTACAGACAAACCCGCCGTGCAGGTAGACGGCGAAGGTGTCCCGTCCCCCTGCGACGGCAATGTCCGCGTGTTTCGCCTCGCCCGGCCCGTTGACCACGCACCCCATCACGGCGACATGCGGGCGGGGGGCTTCAGGATGGTCGCGGTAATACGCCTCCAGGCGACATTCCACCGCCTCGGCGACGCCTGCGACATCAACCTGCGTCCGCCCGCACGTCGGGCAGGAGGTAACGGAAGCACCGGGCGGACGCAGTCCGATGCTCCGCAGCAATTCGACGCCGACACGGACTTCTTTATCCGGCGTATCCGTGAGCGAGACGCGAATGGTGTCGCCGATTCCCTCCAACAGCAACGCGCCGAGCGCGACACACGAACGCACCGTTCCGGGGAGGAACGTCCCCGCCTCCGTGACGCCCAGGTGCAGCGGGTACGGGAAGCGTTCCGCCAACAGGCGGTAAACCGCCAGCGTCCGGGGAACGTCGGAAGCTTTGGCGGAGATCACGATCTCGCGGTAATCCTCCGCCTCCAGCAGGGCGACGTGGCGGGCCGCGCTTTCCACAAGCGCTTCGGGCGTGGCCCCGCCGTATTTCTCAAAGAGGTCGCGTTCCAGCGAACCGCCGTTCACGCCGATACGGATCGGGATCCTGCGGGGACGGGCGGCCGCCACGACCGTTTTTACACGATCCGCGCCACCGATGTTTCCGGGGTTGATGCGGAGCGCATCGACCCCCGCCTCGATGGACGCGATGGCCAGGCGGTAATCGAAATGGATGTCCGCGACCAACGGGACGGGGGAAACCTTACGGACACGCGCCAGGACACTGGCGGCTTCGCGATCCGGAATCGTCAACCGCACCAGCTCCGCGCCGAGGGCGGCAGCCGAGCGGATCTGCGCCAGCAACGCAGGCTCGTCGTGCGGATCCGCGTTCGCCATGGTCTGCACGCAGACGGGGGCGCCGCCGCCGATGGCCAGCCCCCCCGCGTGAACCGCATGCGTCTGGTTACGGGTGAACATGACCTGGTCACTTACCCTGCGCGGGCGCCGCAGAGGCGGGCGCTTGATTCGTCGCACTCCCCTGCCCCGCCTCGTTCGAGTCGGAGAGCTTTTCCTCCAACGCCTTTTCGGCCTTGATGATCCGGCGCTGCAACAGGACATCGCGGAAGACAAGGAACAACATCAAACCGATGAGCAGAAACGCGAAAAAGTTCGTGACGATCGAAACGAACTTCGGATGCGGTTTCCGGCGGAAGAGGATTTCGTAAAGGGCGAACAGGATATGTCCGCCATCGAGGACCGGGAGCGGCAGAAGGTTCAAGATCGCAAGGTTCATACAGATCATGCGCAGAAAACCGAGGCCGTCCCACATACTCCCTTTTGCCGAACGGTAGAGGCCGACAACAATGGTGACAGGGCCGCCGATGTTCTTCGCGACGGCCTTGCGTTCTCCCTTTGCACGGGGCGTGACCAGCGCCTTGAGCACGCGGACGACGGAGAGCGAGTCCCACCTCAACTGTTTCCACGGGTTGCGGTACATCATCCAGGACATCACCTGTTCACTCGGATCGTCCAGCATGACCCCGATCAACGGGCGTTTCGCCTCTTGATCCATCACGGGGGTGACTTCAAAGGTAAGTTTTTCCCGTCCGCGCAAAACACCCAGAGTGACGGGATTCACCCCATTTTCAACCATGCGTTCAATGAAATGCCACGTACTGCCGACGGACTGCCCGTTCAACGTGACGAGTTCGTCATCGGGACGGAGGCCCGCCTTCTCGGCGACCGAGCCGGCAAGGACGTTTGTCACGACACATTTTCCGAGCGGCGCGACACCACCAAGCATCTTGACACCGAAGACGTTGTTCGTCGTGAACGGGAGTTCCAGCGTTGTCCGCGTACCATCCGGACGGACGATCCCGAACAAACCGGTCTCCTGGTCGCCCGCGAGCATGCTTTCCACGCGCAAGTCCGACCACGTCTCCACCGAGACGCCGTTCACCGTCTCGATCCGGTCTCCCACGCGGAGACCGCGTTCGTACGCTTTGGAGCTGCGCAAAACCGAGCCGACCTCCGTGCCCGTCACGTTCATCCTCGCGGCGGGCACGAGGAAGAGCAGGAACGCCAGGAAGACGGCGAGGACCACGTTCCCCAGCGGTCCGGCGAACGCGACGAGGATCCGTTTCCACGGCGCAATGTCAGGAAGCGGCTCCCCGTTTTCGTCCTCTCCTCCCGAATTGTCCCCCTGTATCTTCTGCATTCCCGAAGGATCGAGTTGTGGCAGCGCGACATACCCGCCGAACGGGATGCAACAGATCTTGTATTCGATCCCGTTCACCGTCTTTTTCCAGATGGCGGGACCGAAACCGATGGAAAACGCATCGACCTTCAGTCCGAGCCAGCGGGCGGCCAGATAATGGCCGAACTCGTGGATAAAGATGGCAAGGCTAAACAGCAGGGCCACCACGACCCCGTAAAATACAGCCGTAAAGAAAGACAACATGGAGACACCTCAGGTGAGTTGGGATTAGCGCGTCGCGTCCATCAGCCCGCGGAAATACCCGACGCACTCGGCGATATCGACGATCGGATTGTTCATGTTCGTCTCGTACTCCAGCGAGCACATTCCCGAATAACGGTACTTGCGGAGCGCCTTGACGAGCGCGAGCAGGTCGATCTTACCGCGCGGCAGGGGCGTGCCACGGCCGCTCTTGTTGTTCGCGGTGACATTTTTCAAGTGCATGTCGTAAACACGGTCATGGTACTCGATAAAGGAATCCACCGGGTTCTTGTCGAAGCGGAGTTCGTGGCCGATGTCGAGACAAAGCCCGATCCGTTTGTCGAGATCGGCGATCATCTCCATCGCGCTCGCAGCATGAGGGAAGAGATACGGGATGTCCGGTCCATGATTGTGGATCGCGTAACGGATGTCGTACTCTTTGACGAGTTTGTCCACGTATTCGAGCAGCTTGCGCGATGAGACACGCTGCGGCTTGTCCTTTCCGGGCACGTTCTTCATCTCGAACGGAACCGCGACGAGCGTCTTCACGCCGCACCGCTTCGCGTATTCAAAGGCATTGCGGGCGGCCTCTTCCGATCCCATGTAGATCGGGCCGCAGGCGTAGCCCTTGACATCGGCGGCCTTACACTGTTCGTGGAACGCCGCAATCTGCGCGGCATCGCTCGTCAACGGGAGGTGGAAATCCTTGATACAGAGGTAGTGGACATCGACCTTCTTCATCATTTCAAGCGCCTTGTCGAGTTTGAACTTGACGAAGGTGAAGCCGGCGATGCCGAGCCGGAAGGTGTCCGCAGGATTCCCGTAGGGATACTCCGTCACCGCCGGTGGACAGCAGGACGCGGTACACGTACCCGCCGCGTTTGCCGAAAACGTCGAACACCCGGCCGCGGCCAGCCCCAGACCGGCCGTCGTGAAAAAAGAACGCCTTGAAACCATCGCTAATACCTTTTTTGAAGTTACAGACAGCGGGGGAAGAAGGGCCTCCCCCGCGCACACAAAACAGCTACTGTCCCATCAGGGCGTTGACCTTCGCCATGACCTCGAAAGCATCCGCGACGTAGACCACATCAGCCTTGCCCTGTGCCCAGCCGCAGTTCGGATCCGTGTTGACGGCGCGGCGTTCGTTGATGAAACGCCAGCCGACGACGTGCGGCTCCTCTCCGTGGCAACAGGTGGCCAGCCCTTTCGGGTGGCGCGGCGTGCTGCCCGTCTGCCCGACCTGATTCATGTGGCTCATAAACGAGAACACTTTGGCGGCCTCCGGCATATCGACGAGCGACTTGGAGGATCCGAGCGACGCGCCGGACTTCGCGAGGAAGCCCGTGATGGTCGCGGCCGCCTCGTCAAGGTGCATATTGCCGTCGCCCTGTTTCTTCGTCCAGCCCGCGCCCGCCACAAACAGCAGCTTGGCGTCGGGACGGATCGTCTGCCCGTCCGCCGAAGGCGCCTGCACACCGGTCACGGTCGTGCGTTCATCCTCCGCCGTGATCCCTGCGTCGACAACCGTCGCGTTGGCGGCTCCCGCTCCGGCGGTGAACGGCTCAAAGATGCCGGCATCGACCAACAGCACCCACGGACGCGCCGAACGGGTGAACGAGCCGAGGATCCGCTGGCGGTAGAACCAGCGCTGGACACGGAGGGCGTCGCCTTCCGCCGTCAACGATCCGACGTGGGTATCGACCGCCGCGCCGATCCGGTAGGCGGCGCCGGGGAGGGCGCGCGCGAAACGGAGGGTCTGCGGGGCGACCACGACATCCGCGCCGGCGGCCTTCACCAGCGCGACCGCCGCCGCGACATCCGTCGCGTAACGGGGTTGCGCGAGGGCGTCGCCCTCCGCCGCATAGTACGCCGTCGCGCCCGCGTCGGCGAGCTGGTCGCAGGCGGCCTTCGCGTTCGCGCCGAGGATGCCGACGGCGAACGGCGTGTTGAGCTGCTTGGCGGCGGTGACCGCCTCGAACGCGGCCTTGGGCAGGGAACCGTCGGTCTGCGTGTGCAAAAGTACGATAAGATTCATGTGTGCGATTCCTTTCCCGTTACTTGCCCAGCCATTCGACGATTTCCTTGGCGATGTCGTCGGTGGACATATCCTTCACCACGCGGGTGTCGCGCTTCTGCGCGGGCACCTCGGCAGCGGCATACGCGATCCCGCCGACGCCGATCTGCGGCGCAGGTTTCGCCTTCATCAGGGCGGGCATCACCAGGCGCATGTTCGCCATACCGACGCGCGGGTTGTTCGGGGGTTCGGGCAGACTTCCCGTAGCCCAGCCGATCACCGCCGGTGCGCCCTTGCAGGTGGACGTCTGGTAACAGCCGCCCTCCATGCGCTCCAAGACGGAGAAAGAGCCGTCGGCGTTGACCTTGAACTCGTCCACGCCCATGAAAAAGTCGCGGATGCCGAGACGTTCGCAGACAAGCTGCAGCGTCACACCCGCGTCACGCGAGGCGGATGCGCAGCCGCCGAAGACGAGCAGGTTGTTCTTGTCCAGGCCGGGAATCGACTGGATCGCGCCGGCAAGCGCCTCCGCGACCAAGGCGGCATCGGTGAATCCGCTGGCGGAGCCGTCCACGGCGACCAGTTCGAAAGGCACCTTCTGCGCGACGGACATCATCAGCTGCTGCAGCTTGGCTTTCGGTCCGAGGCTCACGAGGTAAACTTTGCTGCCCGCGACGGACTCCGCGAGATGCGCGGCCTCGTAGAGCGCGCAGGCGGCCCACGGGTCCAGGACGGAGGGGAGCATCGTTTCGTTTTTCAGTCCGGGGCCGTTCGGCGTCGAGACCGGTTCTAGCGTCTGTAACGGGTCGGGCACAAGACTGCCGCAAACCACGATTTGGTATGCCATGATTTCGTTCCTTTCAAAAAGTCCCGTTACTTGCACTGCAGAACGGTAATGCAGATCTGCCCCACAATGTCCTTCGCGCTACATCCACGAGAGAGATCGTTGACCGGCTTGGCGACGCCCTGGAGGAGCGGCCCGTAAGCCTGGTTGTTCCCCAGACGCTGGACAAGCTTGTAGCAGATGTTGCCCGCCTGGATGTCCGGGAAAATCAAAACGTTGGCATCGCCCTGGATCGCGCCGCCCTTGTTCTTGGCAGAGGCGACGGAGGGGACGAGCGCGGCATCGGCCTGCACCTCGCCGTCCACCGGGTAGTCAAGCCCGAGTTCGGCGAAACGCGCCTTCGCGAGCGCGGCGGCGGTCGTCACCTTGTCCACCAGTTCATGCTTGGCACTCCCCTTTGTGGAGAAGCTGAGGAAGGCGACCTTGGGCTGCTTCGCGACCAACTGCTCGAAGGTTTTCGCGGAAGAAACGGCGATGTCCACCAATTCCTCGGCGGTCGGGCAAATGTTCACGGCGCAGTCCGCGAACAGCAGCGTACCGTCACCGGAGGCAGTCGGTGCGCCGAGATCCATGATGAACGCGGAGGATGCCTTCTTCACCGCCTTATCCGTCCCGACGCACTGGAACGCGCCGCGCAGCATATCCGCCGTGGAGGCGATCGAACCGGCGACGAGTCCGTCGGCGTAGCCCTGCGCGACCAGCATGTTGCCGTAGTAGATGCGCTTGCCGGTCATCGTCTTGACCGCTTCCTCTTCCGTAATCCCCTTGGCCTTGCGTTTCTCGTAGAACGCGGCTGCCAGTTCCTGGACGCGCGCGGAGGCGGTGTAGTCCTCCACGGCGATCCCGGCGGAGGCCAGGGTCACGCCCGCCGCCGTCTCTGCGGCGGCGATTTCAGCCGGCGTTCCGAGAACGAGGGGTTCGCAGACGCCGAGCTGTTTGGCTTCGACGGCCGCCTGAATGACACGCGGGTCCTGACCTTCCGGGAGGACGACTTTCTTCTGCGCCGCCTTGGCGCGGGGAATCATCTGATCGAGAATGCTCATGGTTTCCTTTCGTAAAAAAACGTTAGAGTTCCGGCAGGGACGCGGCCGCGACAGACTGTCCGAGACGGCGGGCCTTTTCATCCGGCATGAAGATTTCCACCTGTTCCGCGATTTCCGGATAGCGGTCTTTCAGCACGGCTTTCGCCGTCTCCAAAATGACTACGCCGCCGAAACCGGAGGTGACGCGACCGAGGATCATCAGGTTGTCGAACCCGTAGAACTCGCGGTACCAGGGCACCGTGTTCGCCAGCGCGATCCCCGTCTGCTGGTAAATGCGGTAGGCGAGGACGTCCTTTTCCTCCATCTTCGCCTGAACGACCTTCAGGCGTTCCGGGAGCGGCATGGACTTTGCGAACTTCATCCCGCACGTCAGCGCGAGGTGGTTCACCGCCTGCTGCGAGAAATACATCGCGCCGACGCCGGCATCGCCAGACCATTCGTCGCACGGCGCGTCCTTTGCCATATCGACCGGCGCGAACGCGAGTTCCGACAAACGCCCCGTCAGGCAACCGTCGCGGTCGATGAACCCGGCGGCCTCGCTCGACCCCATCGCGACGCCGAGGATACCCTTGCGTCCCAGCGCCATCAATCCGGCGAGCGCCGTAACGTCACCGTCGTTGGCGACTTCGAGCGGCACGTTCCATTCCTTCTTCAGGCGCATGAAAAGGTTCTGCGCGGTGGCGAACTGCCCCGGATTCTTCTCTTCGATCGCACGGAACAGCGAGGCGATCTGAAGATGGTTGTCAATGACGATCCCCGCCGTGCTTCCGCCGATCGCGTCTACACGCGGCAACGTCGCCGCCGCCTCTTTCAAACCGTCGTTCAACATCCGATAGTGGTATTCCGGATCGGCCTGGTTGCGCGGATCCCACGGGAACTCCTTGCTGAAGACCACCTTGCCTTTTTTGAGCGCGCTGATCTTGAAATCGCTCGCGCCGAGGTCGAATCCGATGCGGCAACCGTTCTTGCGCTGGTCGATGGCAAGTGTGCGTTCGTTCGCTTCGGGAAGCTGGTCGTAACGCTTAATCTGAACGGTGAGGGGGCGTCCGTAGACCTTCGACATGAACTGGTAATCGAACTTGCGGTCGCCTTCCGCCGTGTACGCCTGTTTGATCGGGAGGCAGATCTTGCGAGGCCCGGAGAGCATAATCTTCCAACCGCCGGCAGACCAGAGCAGGAATTTCACCACGCGCTCGCAAAGACGCCGCGCACAGGGGCAGTCAGCCGCACCGTGCGGAATCGGCAGTTCAAAGCGCACGACATATCCGTTCTCGCGTTCCAACGCGACCGCAAACACCTCGTCGCCCTTCTGCGCTTTCGCGCGCAGTCTCTCCAGCGTCGCATACGGGGAGCGGAAACCTGTCTTGTCCCCGCAACCGCACGACTTCTTCTCTTGGCTCTTCTTCATCGTAACCCTCTTTTATTTGACCAGACACGCGCCGGCCGCAGGATGGATCATGCTGACCGTACACGGCGTTTCAAACTTCGCATTGTACACGTTGGCGATTGCGGCGGCGGCGGTCTCCGCGTCACGCGGGTGCACCAGCACCACGACCGACCCGCCGAAGCCTCCGCCGGAAAGACGCGCACCCAGCACGCCGGGAATTTTCCGGCAGATGTCCACCACGGCGTCCAGCTCCTCGCAGGAGTTCTCGAACAGATAGCGCGAACTGGCGTGTGAATCGAACATCAGCCGCCCGAAACCGGACAAATCGCCCGTCTGCAGCATCTGCGCACCGAGCAGGACGCGCTCATCCTCCCCGATCGGATGCGCGGCACGGTCGGCCGCGACCGGATCAAGCCCCCGCCTGTAAAGCGCCCACTCCGCCATCGTGACGTCGCGCAGGTGGGTGACCGGATGGCGGAGGGCCTTCGCGAAATGCGCGGCGGCCGTTTCGCAGGCCTGCCGGCGCTGGTCGTACGCGCCGTCCACCAGACGATGCTTCGCGTTCGTGTTCACCATCAAGAAACAGGCGTCCGGCCCCATGTCCACGGTCTCGTAGACGATGGAGCGGAAATCCGTCTTGACCAGCATCCCCTCTTTCCCCGCGAGGCTGGATATCTGGTCGAGCAGTCCGCATTTGCAACCGGCGTACTCGTGTTCCGCCTTCTGCCCGATCTTCGCCATCGTGACGGGATCGGTCTCGACCCCGTAGAGTTTGGCGAGCGCGAGTCCCGTACACATTTCGAGCGCGGCAGAGGAGGAAAGTCCGCTGCCAAGCGGGATGTTTCCGAGGAACATCGCGTCAAAACCCTTCAACGGCCCTGCGGCAAGCGCGACGATCCCTGCTGCCGTCCCCTTCACGTAGTTCTGCCAGGTGTCGTTGCGGGACGGCAGGATCTCGTTGATGTCGAAGGTCACTTCGCGCATCAGGTCACCCGCCACCAGGCGGCAGGAGGTGCCCTCCGCCGGGCACACGGCAAAGAACGTGCCGTAGTCGATCGCGGCGGAAAAGACGAATCCCTCGTTGTAGTCCGTGTGGTTCCCCAGCACCTCGATACGGCCGGGGGCATAGGCGGCGACAGAAGGCTCGCCTCCGAAATGCGAAGCGTATTTCTCCAGAAGTTCGCGGTAGACGCTTTCGTTTTGCATGGGTGACTCCTTAGGGGGCGTTACGCCCGGATGACGGAAAGGACTTCGTCGCGTTTGGCGGCCATCTGTTCCGGCGTCGCCGCCTCCAGGTTGAGGCGGATCAGCGGTTCGGTGTTCGAACAGCGGACGTTGAACCACCAGTCGGGATATTCGACGCTCACACCGTCCAGCTCGAACACATGGCCGTCGGCGTATTTCGCCTTCAGCGCGTCAAGCACCTTCGCGGTGTCGCCTTCGACGCGCGTGTTGATTTCACCGCTATCCGAATACTTGCGGAGCGGGGCGATCATTTCCGAAAGCGGCTTTCCTGAGGCACTGACCATGTTGGCGACGTGCAGGACCGCCAACGCCGCGCTCTCGGTGGTGAAGTTGTCCTTGAAGTAATAGTGGCCGCTCAATTCGCCGGCGAACAAAGCGTCGTTCTCGCGCATCTGCTGCTTGATGAATGCATGGCCTACGCGGCTCATCATCGCCTTGCCGCCGTTCGCCTCGATGACCTCCTTGACCACCTTGCTGCTGCGGAGGTCGTAGAAGATCGCCCCTTTGCGCTGTGAAAGCACATCCTGCGCGATCAACGCGGTGGTCAAGTCCATCGTGATGATTTCACCCTTCTCGTCCACAAACCCGACACGGTCGGCATCGCCGTCGAACGCCACGCCGAAATCATACGAACCGCGCCTCACCAGTTCCTGGAGTTCCGCAAGCGTGGCGGTATGGAGCGGATTTGCCTCGTGATTGGGGAACGTGCCGTCGGGCGTACCATAAAGCGCGTCCCACTGGAGAATCCCCTCCAGCGACTTCGCCTCCCAGATTCCCATGCCGTTCGCGAAATCGACCGCGATCTTCACGGGACGGCCCAGATGCGCGAAGGGGCGGATATGCGCCACGTAACCGGGCACGGGGTCGAACGACGACATCCTGCCGGGGACCGACGCCTTGGGAGCGAACGACTCCTCGCGCACAATGCGCTCGATGTCCTGGATACCCGTCGCCCCGCTGATGGGCACGGCATCGGCGCGGCAGAGCTTGAACCCGTTCCAAGGTGCTGGATTGTGCGAAGCGGTGATCATCACGCTCGCGTCCGTCTTGAGGGTGCCGTTCGCGAAATAGGAAATCGGCGTGGAAACGTGACCGAGGTCGATCACATCCGCGCCCTGCTCCATCGCACCCTTGGCAAAAGCGGCGAAAAGCGGTTCCGAGTGGGGACGTATGTCGCGCCCGACCGCCACGTTGCGGCATCCCGTGAACGTGACGAAAGCCCGCCCGATCTTGTAGGCGACCTCATCCGTCAGATCCGTCCCGTAAACACCGCGGATATCATATGCCTTGAAAATACCAGCCATCCTGAAACTCCTTTCAAAACGTCGCCCAGTATACACCCCTTTTGACAAGATGAACAGCTGATTTTTTAACCCAAATCGAAAATGGTGCGCCAAGCGGGGAACAGTTGACGGGCGGAGGGGACGCTGCCCTTCCCTTTTCTATGCCTCTTGTGTGAGACAAAAAAGTTACCCTCAGTTACATTCCTGTGCGAAGCGAGCGGGTGGGCTATTCGGACAACTGGTTGACGGTCACGGGACCGAGAAGGCCGGAGGGCAGCAAGTTGTCCTGTTTCGTCCAGTGTTTCCAGGTGGTGAAGGTATGGCGTCCCGTGGGCGAACGCTTCCCTTCCTTGACCCATTGCGGAATCTCTTTGATCCCCAGCTCGTTGAGCTTCTGCCAACCATGCCAACACCATTTCCATTCGCAGTCGTCGGGATACAGCACGTCGTCGCCGATGAGTCGGTTCGGCCAGCGGTTCGTGACGCGGATTTCAAGGTCGAGCGTCTCCTTTTCGACGGCATCGGTTATGTCGAGCCGGAACGGAGGCCGCCAAAGAGGGGGATACGTCTTCCCGTTCACCGTGACCTCGGCGAAATCGTTCACAACACCGAGGTCGAGCAGGACGCGGGAGCGGGACGCGGCACGGTGTACGCGAGAGGAGACCCGGTAGACGGCGGTGCCGGAGAAGTATTTCACGTCGGGATCGGCATCGGCCGTCCAGTCTTTCAGCGCAGCCCATGTGAACGTCTTGACGTTCGTGCCGCCGGTGTACCACTCGACGGGGAACGAGACAGTCCAGGGACCGGGCAGCCCAGAGATCCCGGAACGTCCTGATTTCCCGTTTTTCCCGGACTTCCCGTTTTTCCCGCCCGCCCTTCTGAACACCACGAACGCGGAACCGCTCGGAGGGAACTCGAGCGACACAACCGTGCGCCCGTTTTCGACACGCCACGTTTCCGCGTCGCGAATCGTCCCCTTCTCCGCATCCCAAACCTCCGGAACGCGCCCCGCCGTGCGGAAGGATGCCTCGAACGCGACGTTCGTCGCATTGCCGCGCGCGACAAAGTACCAGTCGGCGGAACCGTCGCGACGGTGGATCCAGACGGCATCCTGTGCGTCACTCGTGAAATCCGGTTCGATGCCGAGACGGTTTAACGCATCCGACGGGGAACATTCCATCACGCCCTTCGGCCATGGCAACGAGGACATTGCCCCTTTCAATCCCGGCACACGGACCGGCCGCCTCGGTGCGACAACCTTCGCCCCGGCATCAACCAGTTCGCCCACGCGCTTCACCATGCGTTCGCTCATGGTGTCGGTGTCGGGCAGGACAAGCATCTCGTATTCCACCCCGCCGGGTACGACAACCTTGCCCCCCTTCACCTTCAACAGTTCGACAACCTTTGTCGCGCACACGTCAAACTCGTAGCCCTTCGGCAGATTGATTTCCGGCCAACCATGCTTCGGGACGGCCTCGCCGTTCCAGAAGAGCGCATCGGCGACAAACGCCCCCTCCTGTAACATCCACTGGCAACGCGCCTGGTAACGGAACCATCCACGCGCAAGGGGCCACCAGGTCTGCGTCCGATCGAGGTGCATCCCCCAGCGCCCCATCGTCATGCCGGGAAGATACGTGTCATCCGTCCACGGTTGATGCGTGAACCGGTGGTAGACGATAAGGTTGCATCCCTTGGCAAACGCACGGTCGTTCTGCCATTTGACCGAGAACGGCGTTTCAAGCCAGCGTCCGCCGTTCGGCGGCCCTGCGGTGAACGCCTCGTCGGCTGCGTAGCGGCGGCCCCACACGTGCGCGAGGGAAGCCGCGTAGTGGCTGTTGTCCATGCACGGGAACTTTCCGGGACCGCACGTACCGTCCACCCAGAAGCAGGACATCGGGATGTCGACGTTTTCGCCATACTGGAAGTCGTCGGCGTTGCTCACCCCGTACGGTTCGCAGGAGAATTCGAGGCCGTACCCATGGCACCGTTCCGCGAGACGTCCCGCGTAGTTCTCGGCGAGGAGGTTGGCGAGGAGGCGACGGAAGTCCTCGCAGAATCGTTCACTCTCATCGACGGAACCGACCACGCGCCCCGCGAGGACGGGCAAGTACGGCAAGATCGAATACCCCACCCTGCCCTCGAAAATCTTTTCAAGCCCGTGCGTCCAGTTCTGGCATCCGACCTCCCAGCTATCGACGTGGATGTTGCTCAACCCCGACGTCGGCGCGACGACCGGCCCGGCGCCGTCCGGACGCCGCTGGAGGCCGATCTCCCGGCACAAGCGCCCCATGTAAGCATCGAAATGACGATCGAGGGCTTCGGCGGAAAACTTGTCCACTTCAAGGCCGTCCCCCGCCCGGGATGGCAGACGGTTCCGTCTCCCGTTGCAGACGTAACCGAGGCGGAGGATCGTCCACTTCCCGGCGGGGACGTCCCATGTGAGCGTCCCGTCCTTCGACAACTTCGCCGTGAGATCGAGGATGCGTTCTTTCGCGATCACTTTCGCGGCGGGGAATTCCTTCGTGTCGCGGGCCAATACCGCCAACTCGACGGACTGTCCTTTACGTGCGCGCCCGGTTTTGACGGCCGCGTTGGACAGCGTCGCGCCGTTCTCCGGCGCGGGATAGGCGAGCACCGCAATGTCCGCGTAGAACCCGTTATCCCGCTTCGTGCGCGGCAACCGCTTTGAAAAACGCGAAGGCCCCGTCACGGTCGTTTCCGTGTGCATTGTCACCTTCATCGCGTCGGCAGGTTTTATCCACGGCCCGCCCGAACTGGACCATCCGGAACAGTTGTGGATACCGAGCTTGAGACCGAGACGCTTCGCCTCTTCGTGCGTGTGGCGGAGCAGGGCGAACCATTCCGGCGAACCAAAATCGAGGGTGCCCGGAGGGATGTCGCATCCGACATCGAATATCTGCACCCCGCCGAATCCCGCATTCGCAAGTTCCTCAAAGTCGCGCGTGATGCCCGCCTTCGTGACGTTTCCGTTCATCAGGTGATACCACGTCTGCGGTTTCGCCGAATCGGGCGGATTGAAGAATCCTTCCTCAAGGGAAAGCCCGCAAAACGCCGCAACCATTCCGACGGCAAGGATGTTCATGACACTTCACCGAGTCCTTTCTCCGCAAGCACGGCTAGCTTCTGCATTTTTTCGTTTTTCACGGCTTCGAGATCGTCATCGAAAATGAGGAGGAGCGGGAGCGAAGTCGCGAAATAGTCAATCTTGAAAGGAGTCGCCAACCCCTTCTCCGCAAACGCCTTCATCCCTTTGAAAAGTTCTTTCGCCTCCTCCGTTCTGTTCAGCGCGGCAAGTGCGAGCCCGCGCCAGTAGGAAAGTTCGGAGTATTCGGTGACGGCCATCGACTGGAAATCGCCCGCCTCCCCGGCGGCGGCGGCGAACGCGGCCTTCGCTTCGTCTTCGCGGCCAAGCCCGCGAAGGGCCGTGCCGCGAAGGTAGTTGACATCGGCTTTCGCCTGAAGCAGGTGATACGCCTCGCCGAGATTCGCCGGCGTGTCGAATGCCTGTCCGGCATGGTCGAGGGCCGCCGAGAAACCGCCTTCGGCAAGCGCAGCGCGACCGAGTTCGAGATGGGCGCGGGTATCCTGCGCCAACACCTTCCCCTCGCCGCCCTCCCACGGATGGAAACGGCGGGAGGCGAGAATCCTCAACGCCTCGTCGTGCCGCCCCAAGTCATTCAGGACGGTGACGTACTGCACCGAAGCATCGTCGCGGGAAAGGACGAGTGCCAGAGAGCCTTCGAGAAAAGCCAGACGTTCCGCAGCGGGCATCTTGCACTTTTCGCAGAGCTGGTCGTACTCGGCGACGAGGCGGGCATCGGCGGGATCGACGGCCATCGCCTTGCGGTAGGCGTCCTGCGCGGCCGCACCGTCGCGGCGCACGTTCCAGAGGGCGACGCCGAGGTTGCGCCATGCCGTCGGGAACGAAGGGACGAGCGTCGTTGCACGTTTCCAGTAGGCAAGCGCGTCTTCATGCCGCTTCCGGTCGTAACACCAGTTGCCGAGCGCGTAGGCGATTTTGGCATCCTTGAAGCCGGAAGCCTCGTCGCACCAGCGGAGGGCGAGGTAGTCTTCCAGTCGGGCCGGGAAGAAATAATCGGCGCTTGACCTGGCGGCATCCGCGAGCAGCGCCGCATCTTGCGTCAGATAGGCGAGCGCATAACGGGGCATCGCATCGGAAGCGCGGGCCTTGAGCAAGTCGGCGGCAAGGTCGCGCCGCCCCATTTCGGCAAGGTCGTAGGCGGCGTCGAGGAGCCGGTTTTGGTCGAACACCGCTCGGTCATCGTGGCTGGCGCAAGGGAGGGCAGCGAGGAAGCGGGCCTTTTCATTACGTGCATCGGTCATCAACGATTCAGCCGCGTGTTCACGAGCCTTCGCCCAGTCGCCGCGTTGCGCGTCAATGGTGGCCAGCCGGTAGTAGCCGGCGGAACGGAACTCGTAGTTCCACGTCGCCTTGAAGAAACAGGGATAGGCGGAATCGAGTTTACCCTGATACTGGCGGGCGAGTCCGAGGTAGTAAAGCGCCTCGCCCGTGTACGGGTTCGGGTGGCGGCGCGTCAAGCGCCGGACGGCGCGGACGAGGCGCACCTCCGCCTCTTCGAGAAGGCCGCGATAGAGGAGGCGTTTCCCGTAAAGCGTGTTGGCACGGGAATCGTCGGGGTCGCGACGTAGAAGTTCGTCGAGATACGCCTCCGGCATCCGCGTCGGGTGGCGGTACTGGTCGAGATGCTCGGCGGTCAGGAACAGTTCGTCCGCGCTCGCGATCTCCTCCGGAGGGGGCGGCTCCGTCGCCACGTCGCGTGGCGGAACTTTGCCCGGCTCCGCCCACGCCTGGTTGATCGGCTGTTCGGTGGGCTTTCGCCCGACGGTGTATTCGATCAGCGTTTTACCCTCCTTGCGCACCGCGATGGAGTGCGCTTCCGTCTGGAATTCCAACGGTTCGCCGATCTTGAGGTCACGGCAAAACGCGACCCTCCCGTCGAGGAGGATTTCAATGCCCTCGATGTTCTCCGCCGCGACAACGCCCGCCGCGCCGTCCTTGAGCCGCACGGCAAGGCACGTGTTCGCGTTCTGGACAGGACCGAGGTTCTTGTAGGGCCACCAGTACTGCGAGAAGGTTTTGGTCTCGTACGGGAGAAGGTATGAAAAGTCAGGTTGGTTGTCGGTGTAGACACCCGCCATGAGTTCGACATACGGGCCGGAGGTGTCGGTGAGCTCGCGGTCCCAGGCGTAGCCGAAGGGATGGTTACCCCACGTCCACTGCTTTTTGCCGGGGGCGATGTGGCGGTCGGCGACATGGATGAAACCGCCGCGCGCGGCGTGGTCGTATCCTCCGAAGAAATCGTACTCCGTCGCGCACACCATGTACGAGGTGGGCACGGGGATGTTCTTGTACCAGGCAAGGTTGTCGGCGCCGGGGCGGTGCGCGTAATCGACCCCGTAATAACGCCCGTTCGAGCGGGGGAACGAAGTCATTGCCCGGAGCGCGTGGTCGGCGACGTAATCGACATCCGGGGGGAAGAAACTTTCATACCGGTCGTGAACCTTCGCCGCGACATTCGCCCACCAGAGGAAGGTCTGCGTGAACGCCGTACGGTTGTAGAGGCGCGCGCGGAGTTCGACCACGGCAGAATCGGGACGGAGGCGGATGCCGTGGCTCCCTTCCAGCCGGTTGAGCGGATCGTGGTCGGTCATCCAGACCGTCACGCTGCCGTCGTCTCCGTGTTCGATCGACACCTCCGTCGGTATGAACGTCGCGGGACGGTGGTGCTGCGGCCAGTTGAACTCGACGCCGCCGGAAAGCCACGGACCGGCAAGCCCGACCAGCGCCGGCTTAATGACATCGTTGCGATAGAAGAAGTCGTAATCGTTGTTCAACTTGTCCTGCCCGATGTAGATGCGCCCGCCAAGTTCCGGAAGGAGGACGACGCGGGTGAACGCATTCTCCAGCGTGACCGCGTCGTACTCCGTCATCACCGGCTCATCCAGCACCTTGTCGATGAACGGCACGGGGTAGACCTTGCCACAGCTGCCTTGATAGACGCGCCTCTCAAAGAACATTGGGTTCTTCTCCGGCGCACCCACGCCGTACGTCAAAAGGGAAAGGGGTTTGCGGACACACGTCACGCCGCAGGGCGCAGAAGAGTTGTGTAGTGTGGAATTCATGTTTCCATTATCGGTCATCGCGTCGTCAACCGCAACGATAAAAACACGATTTTCCGAGACCGCTTTCTGCTTGCGTCGGGAGGGGGTTTGGGGTAAGATGGAAAGAAAGGAGCTACTATGGCGCTGAACATTGTGAGAGAAATCGATGACACCGTGGCCATCCGCCGCGTGTTGATGAGTGTTTCCGACAAGACCGGGCTCGAGAGTTTCGTGCCCGCCCTCGTCCAGGCAGTCCCCGACGTAACCATCTATTCCACGGGCGGGACGTACAAGGCGATCGAGAAGATCCTCGGCGAGACCCTCGCCGCGAAAAACCTCGTCGCCGTCTCGGACTACACCGGCCAGCCGGAAATGCAGGGCGGGTTGGTCAAGACGCTCGACTTCAAGATCTACCTCGGCCTCCTCAGCGAGACCTACAACGAAGACCACAAGAAAGACCTCGCCCGGATCGGTGCCTCGCCGATCGACATGGTCGTCGTGAACCTCTACCCCTTCCAGCAGACCGTCGCACGCGAGGGCGTCACGCCGGAAGAGGCGCGTACGAACATCGACATCGGCGGTCCCTGCATGATCCGCGCCTCCGCGAAGAACTACCTCCGCGTCGCCTCGGTGACAGATCCTGCCGACTATTCCCGCATCATCGCCGAACTGAACGAGAAGGAAGGGCGCATCGGTCTCGATCTGCGCTTCGCCCTCATGCAGAAGGCATTCGCGCACACCGCGGCTTACGACGCGGCCATCTCGCAGTTCTTCGGGAGCGTCGATGTCACGCGCATCCGAGGGACGTATTCCATACCCTTTCTCTAAACCGTATGATTGATCTCCATATCCACTCCACCTTTTCCGACGGTTCGGACACGCCGGCCGAAATCGTTGAAGCGGCGGCGGAGCGCGGGCTCTCCGCGCTGGCGCTCACAGACCACGACAGCATGGAAGGGGCGGAGGAATTTCTTGCGGCGTGTCGCGCCCGCAACCTCACCGGCATCGCGGGTGTCGAGCTCAGCGTCGATACAGAGAAGCTGGGGGGCGGCATCGTCCATCTCCTCGGTTACGGCGTGAGCGAAGACTGCCCGGCACTCTCCGACGCGCTCCAACGCGTGCTGGACGCGCGCGACTGGCGCAACGAGCGGATTGTCGAAAAACTCAACGAGCTGGGCGTCGAAGTGACGATGGCGGAGGTGCAGGACTGCGCCGGCGAGACGGTCGTGGGGCGTGTCCACATCGCCCAGGCCCTTGTCAACCGGGGTGCGGTCGCGTCCATCGAAGAGGCGTTTGAGCAGTATCTCGACGAAAGCGCACCCGCCTACGTCACGCGCTACAAGCTGTATCCGGACGAAAGCATCCGCCTTATCCACGAAGCCGGCGGCGCAGCCGTCTTCGCCCACCCGTTCCAATGGTCGAACGATCCAGCAGAGGTCGAAGAGGCGATCCGCCTCCTGAAGGGATGGGGACTGGACGGCGTAGAGGTGCGGAACGCCTGCACACGTGCCCATGAGGTGGAACACCTGTTGCGTTGCGCCGCCGCAAACGGGCTCTTCCCGACCGGCGGCAGCGATTACCACGGCATCCCGAAACCCGACATCCGGCTCGGGTCAGGATTCGGTTCCTTGAACGTCCCGGACGACTACCTGCCGCCGCTGCTCGACGCGATCGGCGGCAAATCCAACCCCTGTGTCTACCTGAGCGAATGAACCGAACCGTCACAGACCAGCTGGCGGAATTGATCCGCATCAACACCTCCTGCCTTCCGGAGGACGTCGAATCCGCGCTCGTCTCCGCCCGTGCGGCCGCAACGTCCCCCGCGGAGCTCCAGGTTCTGGATGCGCTGCTGGAAAACGCGCATCTCGCCCGCGACGGGGCGACGCCCGTCTGCCAGGACACCGGGACGCCCACCTTTTTCTTCACCGTCCCGCCTCGAACGGACGAGGTCTCCTTGCGCAAAGCGGCGGAGGCCGCCGCCGAACGCGCCACCGCGAACGGATGGCTCCGGCGCAACACGATCGACACCCTCACCGGCGCGTCGATCGACTCCAACGCCCTCCCCGGCGAAATGCCGGTCTGCCACTTCCGGGCGGATCCCGATGCGAAAGCCGTGACCGTCTCGCTCCTCCAGAAAGGAGGGGGCAGCGAGAACATGAGCCGGCAATTCAGCCTGCCCGACGGCGAACTCGGCGCGGGACGCGATCTGGACGGCGTCCGCCGCTGTATCCTCCGCGCCGCCTGGGAGGCCCAGGGATATGGTTGTGCACCGGGCATCCTCGGCGTCTGCGTCGGGGGCGACCGGGCGGAGGGCTACCTCGCCGCGAAGGAGCAGTTGCTGCGTCCGTTGGGCGACGACTCGCCTGACCCCGCTTTGGCGGAACTTGAACGCCGTGTGCTACGCGAGGCGAACAGTCTTGGAATCGGCCCGATGGGACTGGGCGGAAAGACCACGTTGCTGGGCGTCAAAATCGCGGTACGCCCGCGTCTGCCCGCTTCGTACTTTGTGACCGTCGCCTACTGCTGCTGGGCGTGCCGCCGCCACACCGTCACGCTCAAAACGGAAGGAGGCGCACTGTGATTGAAGTACGTTATCCCTTTACGGAAACCGTTGTGCGAAACCTTCACGCGGGGGACGCCGTGCGCGTGTCCGGGCGTGTCTGTACCGGACGCGACCGGTTTCACAAATTCCTCGCCGATGGAGGTGAATGTCCGGTCGATTTGCGCGACGGGGCGTTGTTCCACTGCGGACCCGTCGTCGTCCCGGAAGGCGGCAGCTGGCGCATCGTCGCAGCCGGTCCGACGACTTCCATCCGGGAAGAGCCATATGAAGCGGATGCCATTGCGCGCCTCGGAATCCGCGTCATAATCGGCAAAGGGGGGATGGGTGCGAACACGCTGGAAGCCTGCCGCCGTTTCGGCTGCGTCTATCTGCAAGCCGTCGGCGGCGCGGCGGCCTTGACGGCCCGGCGGATACGGCGTGTCGCGGGAGTGCATTTTCTGGAAACGTTCGGCGCGACCGAAGCCTGCTGGGAATGGGAAGTCGAAGGACTGGAGGCGGTCGTCGGGATGGACGCGCACGGGGGCGACCTGTTCGCCAAGGTGCGGGAAGCTTCCGCCGCCCGGCTGGAAGCGTTGGGGAAGGAGGATGCGTAATGCGTATTGTTTTCATGGGTTCATCCGATGCGTCTGCCAAAGTTCTCGAACAGATCCTGCGCTATCCGGAGTTAAAAGTTGTCGGCGTGGTGACACAGCCGGAACGCCCGCACGGACGGGGCAGGAAAAAACTCCTTCCCTGCCCTTGCGGCCAGTTCGCGATCGACAGGAAACTTGAACCGATCCTCACGCCCGAAAAAGTCAACGCTCCCGAAGCGGTCAAGCAGATCGCCGACCTGAGGCCTGACGTGATCGTTGTCGTGGCCTTCGGACAGATCTTGAAGGGCGAACTGCTCAACCTTCCGAAGTACGGCTGCATCAACGGACATTTTTCGCTCTTGCCCAAGTATCGAGGCGCCGCCCCCGTCCAGGCCGCGATCCTCGACGGCGAATACGCGACCGGCGTGACGATTATGCAGATGGCGCCGGGGCTGGACGATGGGGACATCTTGAAGCAGCGTATCCAGCCAATCGCCAGGGACGAAGGCGCCGTGAGCGGCATGGCGAACCTTGCCACCGCCTGTGCGAGCGCAATGTGCGCCGTGCTTCTGAAACTTCAGTACGGCGAACCGCTCGCCCCCACACCGCAAGACCACTCGCTGGCGACGTATGCGCCGAAAATCCAGAAGACGGACGGATTGATCGACTGGCAGAAAACCGCGATGGCGATTTCACGGCAGATCCGCGCCTACGAAATCTGGCCGGGCGCCTACACCTACCTGCCCGAACGTTTCAAGCGTCCCAAGCACAGCGGTTACCTGAAAGTCCTCTTCTGCAAGGTGCTGGAGGAGTTTCCTCCTGATTACGACAAATTCGTGCCGGGGCAGATCTGCCTCATCACCAAACGGGGCCCGGTTGTGCGGACCGGCGGGCGACCGCTCCTCCTGACCGTACTCCAGCCGGAGGGCGGGACCCGGATGGACGGGCACGCTTTCTTGCAGGGGCGCGCGTTACAGACCGGAGACCGTTTTGGGAGCATACCATGGAGTGCGCAATGATTCCTTTCCGAAACATCCTTGCCCTCGCGTGCGGTGTGCTGGCGTTTATGACGGCGGAGGCCGCCGCGCCGGCGTTCCGCGCGGACAAACCCTACCCCGCGATCGGACTTCGTTTCCGGACGCTGGCGGATTCCAAGCCCGCGCCTCCGTCCTCGCCGACCGTCTACCCCATCACCTACACACGCGGGGAAAAGCAATGGACGGAAGACCTCTGTTCCGTCGAAGAGCTTTGGCGTAACGCACAGACCGTCGGACAATGGATCGACGGAAGCGGCAACGGTTTTACCCTGGCCAAGATCGAAGCGGGCATCCCGCCATCCGACTTCGGTGTTTCGCTAAGCCTAAAGGGCGTCCCGTCGCGGCTGATCAAACGGGAGACCTTTCAGGAATCCTATCGCGACCTGGTCGTCAGTGCCAAACTACAGCCGGAAGAAGCGGCAGCCTGGGTTGAGCGGTTCACCGGACTGAGCGTCCGGACGCCGAACGCCGTCAAAGCGGGCTTCAGCGTCTCCGCCGCATACAGCGTTCCGCTTGAACGGACTTCCCCGCGTCGACTTGCCTGGTTGTTCCGCGTGAAACGCCCGGGGGGCACGCCCACGCCCTGGTTCTGCGCGGTCATCGAGTTGGCGGAAGGCAGCCAGGCGGAGAAAGCGGAGAAAAATTTCGAGACGCAGTTCCTCGCCAACCTCCGGGCAATCCCCGTATCGACCCCCAGGCAGACGGGACCGACGGCGGCAAAGACGGCCACGCCCATTCCCTCCTCTCCTTCCCGAGACGCCGCCCGCGCGAGTATTGCCAACATGAAGGGATGGTGGGCGGCCGACCTCAAAGACTACATCATCCTCGCCAACATCCGGTCCCAGGCGGGAAACACGCTCATCCGCTCCCTGAAGACGGCGCTCCCAGTCCTACGCGAGAATATGAAAAAGTTGATCCCGCCGTATGAAGAAAATGCCGAAGTGAACGTCGTGCGGATTTTTGAAAGCCAGGAAGAATACCAGTCCTACGTTGGAAAGGGAATCGAGTGGAGCTGCGGCTGCTGGGTTCCGATGAAGCGCGAACTGGTCATCCTCGCTTCCGACCGGTTCAAAAAGGAGATCGTGCATACCATTCAGCACGAGGGTTTCCACCAGTATTTGTTCTACGCCTCCTCGATGATTGAAAACGCGATGTGGTTCAACGAAGGCCACGCCTGTTTCTACGAAGGAGGGAAATTCCGCACGGGCGCGAAACCGGTGTTCGAGAAAACGTGGCGGATGCGCGTACTCAAGGAAAGCACGATCTATGCGGCATCCCGCATCCCGTTTGTCCTGGAGGCAGACCACAAGGCGTTTTATTCGGGTTCGGACAAAGACCGCTCGGTGAACTACGCCGTCGCCTGGGGTCTGGTCTGGTATCTGCGCCAGGGCATCAAGCCGGGGTCGCCGTACGCGACGATCCTGAAAGACTACCGCGACGCGCTACGCGAATGCAAGGACCCGCTGGCCGCCACACGGAAAGCCTTCGAGGGAATCGATCTCAAGACCTTCCAAAAAGATTTCGCGAACTACTGGAAGAAACAGTAGATTTTCAACCTTACGTCGGAGGCGCGGATTTGGCATACGGTGACCACTAAATCCCTCTGGCGTACCGATGTGGGTTTGCGGATTCCGCCAGGCCGCGCGGCCTAGCCTGCAGATGGCGAGAAGGAGGGGTTTGCAGCTTCCTTCTGCATCAAGCTCCGATGAGGCAATGACATCAAGGCTCTGGACGTTTTTATCCTTTCCCTTGCCGGCGCGGCGGCCATAGCGAGAATCGTCACGCTCATGCACGAAAAGGACATACGCGCCGCGCGGAATCTGGCGGGGGTTCTTCAAGACGCAGTCGAAATCGGGCCGCATGGTTCTCGGCATGTTCTTCCGCGCCATGTGGATCATCGCGAGCGTCAAGCCTGAGGGCGGAAACGCCGGGGAAAGTTGTTTTCTCACACAAAGCGGACCGACCGCGCCGCGCGCGGGAATGCAAATGTGGATAACTTTTTGTCTCACACAGAGCCACGGAGGCACGGAGAAGGGAAAGACGGCGTCCCCGCCGCCCTTGCGGTGCGCGGCAAGCCGGACGGTAGGAAGGAACGTGTGTACAAAAAAATTAACACAGAGCGATCCGACCGCGCTGCGCACGGGAGCATTCATAAGGATAAATGGCATTTTATAGGCAAGCACCCCGCCCTCGCTGCGCGCGGGAATGTAGATGGGGGTAAGTTTCTGAAAACAACATGAACAACTTAAAAACAACGTTTGCTTCTTCCGCGCACAACCATGCGCGGTTATGAAAACGCCGCGCTGTTGCGCGGCGAAAGAAGGATGTTGTCTTTACAAGTTGTTTCGGTTGTCATTAATCGAACTTACAGGTAAGACGCAGAGAACACAGAGAAGGCGTATACGTATGACGATTTCATCCGGCAACGCGATAGCCAATACATATCTCTCAAACAATCGTAATCAATACACATGCATACAGGAAGTCTCTGCGCCTCTGCGTGAGACATCATGCGACCTCGACGGCAATATGACGCGGCATAAAAAAATACGTATGGAGCAAGGATGTTTTAAGACACAGGTCATGTACTGGCTTATGGAGGGTCCGATTGATGCAAATGGAGGTTTTGCGTCAAACCTTTCTCTAACAGCCCCCGCTTAACTTGATGCGTTTTGTAATCGCTTTCCCCGATGTCCCGAGCGAAGAAAGGGGGCGGACGGAAATCGTGATCTCCCCTTGCCGGGGAAGATTCGCTCTCGGGACAAACAACGTCGTGACGCCTCCGTCCGGTTCATGTCCGATCCCCATGTTGCATCCTTTGGCAAAGACGCTACGGTAGATTTTCGGTACCGCCCCGCCGGCATCGATTTCCACGTCGTACGCCAACACCCGCGACGCGGAATTGCCGTTCGCCAACGGAATCTCCACTTTCACCACCGGTTCGGGGGCGGGTTGCGGCGCATCCTTCGCCTTGACCGGCACGTCAATCGGCGGGACGGGGGCAACTGTCTCACTTATCGCGAGTTGCGCGTTTTCGCGGAACTGCGGCGAGCCGATCTGCTTTCGCAATTCCGCCAT
This sequence comes from Kiritimatiellia bacterium, assembly GCA_017962315.1. GTDB lineage: Bacteria > Verrucomicrobiota > Kiritimatiellia > RFP12 > UBA1067 > RGIG8368. Next base: position 15,837 of record JAGCVN010000114.1, on the reverse strand, counting down.
CTCGAAGGGATGCGGCGCATAACGACCGAGCGGCAGGATCCAATCGGGTCCGAGGCTGCCCCCCTCGCCGAATTCGCGGCGTTCGATGACCATCATCTCGTCGTACACGCGCACGACATATCCTTGCCGGCATTTTCCGACCGCCTCCAACCCGCACAGTTCCGCCTTCGAACCGTGCCAACTCATTCCGTCCAATGCCCCGCTTCCCCTCGGTTCGCACGAGGGGACCTGGATAAACGGGAACGTGCCTCCATGAAAGAAGTGCAGGTTGTTCCAGTCCGACGCGCTGTGATGGTTATGCCCGAAGAACCCGACGGCGTTCCGGTAGGGACGGAGCGCCTTGACAAACTCCTCGTGCGGCCGGACGTGCGAGAGCAGGAAAAAGGGCTGCGTGCCCTTGGCGAATCCATCCTTCGCGGCAGCGATTCTCACGCATCTCGCCATCTTCCGCTCCATCCGCTTTTCGTTTTCCGCATAGTGCCGCCCAAAGAAATGATACCCCTTCACCTCTTTGTGCCAGACCTCTTCAAAGGGTTCCCCCCAGATGCGTTCCCAGTTCGCCGCCATTTCCGTGACGAGAAGATGTTTCGCCAACTCGGTAGGATCCGGATAGATCTTGTCTGCCCTGAACTCGACCCCGTACGTGCCGCCGACCACGTCGTGGTTTCCGTTCACGAAAAGTTTCTCCACCACATGCCCGTCCGACGCACGGTTCCCCGGAAAGATATTCCCCCAGATCTCCGCATGAAACTCCATCTCCCGCGTCTGTCCCCGGTGGGCGAAGTCGCCGCAGTGGATGACCGCATCCACATTCTGCTTGCGGAAATACCGCAACGCGGTGGCGAAATACTTGTGCGGCCAGGCCTTTCCGGGCGTCTTTCCGTCTATCGACGTGCGAAGGTGCGTATCGCTCACCGCGCCCAGAACGAGGTTCGGGCGTTTCGGCGGTTTCCAGCCTTGCGGCGCGGCGAGAAGCCGTCCGCCTCCGAACAGCCTCAATCCAAGAGAGACGGAAAGACCGCGAAGAAAGTGAAGTCTTGTGAGTCGCATATCCTTATGTGTTTCCGCGCAACATGAATGTGCGTATCGGTTTCGTGGCGTCACCGTTGTAAAAGACGACGGCCACACGTTCGTCTGAAACTTCGAGTCGATAATGTCCCGCCGTGCAGACACAGAGCGCATCACGGACAAACGGCTTGTATTCGTCCACCAGCCTCTGCAATTCCTCCGAACGGGCTACGCCGTGCCGCTTCCCTTTCCCCTTGAACATGCCGTAGTCCACCGCACCGTCTGCCGAGAATTCCGCTTCCGCCCACTCCGGTTTCGCCCACACGCTGTTGAAGACAAACTGCGTGATACGGCCTTCCGGAAACGCGCAGTCGTAGTATTCCAGCAGGTGAGTGTGCCCGGAGAGCGCGATGGCGTTCCGGCGGGCGAGCAATGCACGCAATTCGCGGCGTTCCTCCGTCTTTTCTCCCCTGCCGTAGAGGAACCACATGGATTCCCCGTTGGGGATCACCGGGCCGTGCGAGACGATGAACGTGTACCTGGCGCCCTCGCTCTCCGCAAGCAGTTTTTTCAGGAGGGCAAGATCCGGACTCGGTTCATTGAAATCCACGACAAGATAAACGTCCGGTCCGTGCCGCAGGAGGAAGGTACCGCCGGTTTCGCGCACACCGAACTCCTGCTCCACACCCCGGGTCATCCAGTCATCCATCGTCTCCCGCGCACCGTCTCCCTTGACATCGCCGCGGATGTCGTGGTTTCCCGTGACGACGGCGATCGGCAGCTGCCCGCCGTATGTCTTCTTTAGGAAACCGAAAGCGTCGTCCAGCATCTTCCGGTGCGTAGCCGCCTTTCCGCAGTCGCCCTGGACGAGGTCGCCCATCTGGAACGCGAACGCCGTGTCGTCCTTCAGGCACGCGGCCGAGGCTCGGACGAGGCTCGGCATCCGCGCCGTCCACATTTCGGCGTTTCGGACGTGTTCGGCACAGTGGGCCTTATACCGTTTCACCGTGGTACTATGCGTGTAATCCGCGTGGTAGAATTTCTTGTCCGGCGAATCGAAATGGATGTCACCAAGGACCGCTACCGAATACGCGAGACCGCGTTTCGCGGAGACCGCGCATCCGGTCGTCAGTCCGAACATCGTTCCGCCCAGAAGGAAATCACGCCTCGTCATACGCATCTCACATCCATAGTCCCTTACGGATTACTTCCTCTGCACGAATTCAAGCACCTGCCCGGCATCCAAAAGCTTCTGGCGCAACGCGGCATACGGCACGTCCTGAACGGACACGCTTCCCTCGACGGCGAGCGATGCCGCCGTCCCCGCCGCCTGTCCGAGCGCGAAAAAGACGGGTTCCATGCGGATCGATCCGTAGGCGATGTGCGACGCCGACACACACACGGGCACGAGGAGATTCGTACACTCTGCGCGCTTCGGGAGGATCGCACCGTAATCGATCGGGTACGGCGGGAAACGCCTGCCCTTCTCGTCAGAGCCGACCTCCACGTCACCCTCGTTTTGGACGTAGCCCTCCGCCGTCACGTAGCGGCGCACATGATGGGAGTCCATCGTGTAGGCTCCCATCGCAACGGGTCTCGGCGCGATGCGCTTTCCGCGGCACTCGTGTTCCGTCATCACGTACTCGCCGACCATCCGGCGCGCCTCGCGCACGTAGAGCTGCTTCTGCCAGCCATCGCCGAAACCGTCTTTGAACTCGTCTTTGCACGTACCCCAGCGCGACACTTCCGCCCGGATTTTTCCCGGAACGCGCGGATGGTTCGCGAGCGTCCACATGAGACCCTTTTGATACTTGAGGTGCGCGGCGGCGATCTTCTCGCGCTCGGCGTAAGATGCCTCCGCCCAACGCCAGTTCTGCCCGATAAAGTCGGTGGAAAATCCGGTGCGGTTGTTGGTGTCCGTCTTGCGGTTGGGCATCCCTGAATTGATCCAAGGCATCCCGTTGCGGTCGAGCGGCCCGATCGCGAGGTTACGAAAGAGAAGTTCGTAAAGTTTCTCGTCGTACCCTTCCGGCTTCTTGAACGGGATACGGTTTTCGGGATTGTCGGTGAGGCACATACGGAAACAGTACGCCTGCACGCGTTTGTCGCCGTCGCCGGGCTTGAAGTTCGGGTCGTACGGCTCGACGCCCGGCAACAACCCGCTCTCCGGGTCACCGGGCTTCACGTATGGGTCGATTCCCTTGTGGAACTGGTGGAACTTTGCGTAATTCGGCTCGTTGCCATTCAACGTCTCGCCGTAGACGGCGTTCGCCTCGCGCCCGACGTGGTACGAGACTCCGGCCGCGGCCATGAGGTCGCCCTCGTAAGTGGCGTCCACGAACACCTTTCCTCGATACGTCTTTCCGGAAAGCGTCGTGATAGCGACAATGCGCCCGTCTTTTTTCTCCACGCCTTTCTCGCGGTTCAGCCATTCGCCGCGTCTGATATCGAGTCCGTCGCGTTTCTCCCAGCCTTCGAGGATCGAGAGGGCCACGGACGGCTCGAACGTCCATTTCGACTCGCCTTTACGTATGCATTCCGACACCATCTGCCGCTTTTTTGCGACAGGAAACTGCACGGCCAGGTGGTCCGGGTTTCCGTAGTATGCGGCTACGTCCTTGTAGAACTGGAGGGCCAACCCGCCGAACGCCGCCTTGTTCCCGATGTCGGTCTGTCCGAGACCGCCGGTGGTAAGACCGCCGATGCGCGTTTCGGGTGAAACGATCACCGCGCTCCGCCCCATGCGCTTCGCCTGCACGGCGGCGGAGATCGCAGCCGGCGACGAACCGTAAATCACCAAGTCGTACACGTCCTCCGCCGAAACCGCGAACGAAGCCAGGACGGCCATCATTATCACTTTTTTCATACTTATTCCTTGCTTTCCTTTCGGTGACTTTCAGTTTAGACGATTCCGCCCCTCCCCGCAAGCCCTTTCGGCGATGGCTACGACAAATTCAGCCACAACGGATCAGGAGCAACAGTAGAAGCCAATTTGCGAAGCGCCTCTACCGACAATTTCCGGGACTTCGTGCATGAGTGCGAGTGCGGGGCTAACTCAAACGGTAAAGGGCATTTTCGAGGTATGAAACGACGATTTCTCCGGGAAAGTAACGGGAGGGAGACCTCGCGAGTTTTTGAACGCAGCCCCGCTCGCGCCTCGGCGCGAGTGATTCGATTCGGATAACTTGCCATACTGTCCCCGGTAAGCCGTAGGGTGAAATTTTAGACGAGAGGCGCAGAGATAGGGCAACGGGAACGTTGCCCCGCCCCGAAACATCGCCGGCGACAGTCTGTCCCCCTTTGCGTTCCTTGCACCGAACACCCACACCTTGAAATCTGTTTTCCCGACATCTTGCCTATAAGTTTGGTTGGTGACAACCGAAACAACTTGTAAAGACATCATCCTTCTTTCGCCGCGCAACCGCGCGGCGTTTTCATAACCGCGCAAGGTTGTGCGCGGAAGGAGCAAACGTTATTTTTAAGTTGTTCATGTTGTTTTCAGAAACTTACCCTCACGTACATTCCCGTGCGAAGCGCGGGTGGTTTTGCGCGGTGCGAACTACCGTACCAGCAACCTGAATGTTCCCACACGCGGCGCAGTCGTTTTACTCAGCGTTTCAATCAACCGGAAAGACTGTGGGGGAGAATCAATGTGTCGGCTAAATGTCCGAACGTCGGCATAAAACACCCACACGTATACCCGAAGAACCCAATTCCTGTATTTCCGTGCTTCTGAAACCTCGTGTTTACGCGTACAGGCAGATGGTGGACGATGGTCCGACACCCAATGTCGCAAGGCATTGTGTTACGGATTGACGGGGAACGCTTGTTCCGTTACACTATTCGCCGTCCAAGGGGATGATACCATGAATCGAACAACGTGCTGGTTCCTGCATATTCCGCTATTCGCGCTTCTCGCCGCCGCCGGTTTCTCTGCGGATCGAACGGTTTATCTGCAACGTATGCCGGGCGACCGCCTGGATGTGAGCATGGCGAACGAACTGACCCATGCCGCGCTGGAGGCCCAGGAGTGGCTGATCCGCAACCAGAATAAAAACGGTTCGTGGGGGGCGGGGACGAACGTGCTCCGCGAGACGGCGCTCGTGCTTTTCACCCTCAACACCTTCAACCAGCCGGAATCCGCTGCCGCACGTGAACGGGGCAAGACGTTTCTCCGCAATCAAACACTCCCCTGCCCCGCCTTCCCCTTCGGGCTGGACATCCACCAGCAACCCGCAAAACTCGCGCAAGACTGGCCTCCGCCCGCCGGAACTTCCGCCCGTTTCTGGGCTGCGGCCGCTTTTTCCATCAACAGGGCGGGGGGCGCACTCAACACACCGGACGGCGCCGTTTTTGATTGGCGCCGGGACGCCGCACAACGTTTGATCGACACCCAGCGGAAGTCCCTGGACGGGGGAAGTTACTGGAAAGCCGCGCAGCCGGAGACCGCGACGGATACGGAAGAGACGGCGTTCGCGCTATTGGCGTTTTTTGAACTTTGAAAACGGCGGGGACGCATACGATGGATACGACAAAACTCGAACTTGAACTGGACTGCCTCGGCAAAGCAGGACTCGCCCTTCAACAGAACAACGTGAAGCTGGTGCGCCGCATCCGCGCCACCTGGCACGGCACCGAACCCACCGGCCCCGTGGTCTGCCGCCTCACGTCAGACCCCGAAACCTTCCCCCCCGTGGAGACGTTCTGCGACAACCTCGCGCCGGAGACGCCGGTAGAGTTCACGAAGTGTGCCCCGCGCCTCAGTTTCACCGCGCTTTCCTCCTTGACGGAACGTGTGAACGGGACGGTCATGGCCGAACTTTTCTCCGTTCCGACGGAAACAGAGGGTGAACGCACCCCGCTCGCCTCCGTTACCCGACCGGTCGAATTCTGCCCGTACGACGAATGGTTCGGAACCGAATGCGTCCCGGAACTGCTGGCCGCGTTCGTCATGCCGAACGATCCCGCGCTTGTCCCCCTTCTCCATCGAATCGCGGAGTTGCGCGGCGAACGGGGCGGGACGCCCTCACTGAACGGCTATCAAGGGAAAAGCCGCGACGACGCATTGCTGACGGTGAAGTGCGCCTACGACGCCGTATTGGAACTGGGCATCACCTACAGCGAGCCTCCCGCCAGTTTCGGTACGACCGGGCAGCGTATCCGCACGGCGGAAGAAATCCTCTCAAAAAAATTCGCGACCTGCCTCGACCTTTCGCTCCTCTTCGCCTCGCTGCTGGAGGCGTGCGGGCTTCACCCGCTATTGCTGCTTCCCAAGGGGCATTGTTTCGTCGGTTGCCACCTGCAGGAGGTATCCCTGCCGGACACCATCACCGACGACCTTCAGGCAATTCGCAAACGGGTCGCACTGAACGAAATCTGCGTCGTTGAAACCACACTCGCCGTCAAAGGCGGAAACCGCTTCCTAACCGCAATGGAGACCGCCGGGAACGCGCTGGGAAACGATGAAACGTTTGTCTTCGCCGTGGACGTCAAACAGGCACGCGCCGTCGGCATCCGTCCACTTTCGCGGGACAGGGACGAGAGCGTCGTCATCGACTCGGCAGGCGAGGCTCCGGTGGAGGAGGCGTTGCCGCAAATGGAAGCGGATGATGCGGCAGATACCGCCGTCGCCGACGAACCGGACATCCCGCCGCGCGTGGCGAAGTGGCGGAGCAAACTGCTCGACTTCTCCCGGCGCAACCGCCTACTCAATTTCAAAGACACAAAACAGGCGGTCAGACTGTTCTTCGCCGACCTGGCGGAGGCGGAGGACGGGCTGGAGTCGAACATCGTCTACACCGTAAACCCGCGTCCCGAAAATCTGACGCCAGAGGCGAAAGACGGATACGTCGAATCCGAGTGGAAAGCCGACCGCCTACATGCGGATCTTGACGAAAAAGAATTAAAGAAGCGGCTTCTCGAACTCTACCGCGCCGGGAAGAGCGATCTGGAAGAGGGCGGCGTCAACACGATTTTCCTTGCCGCCGGTTTCTTGAAATGGCGCGACGGCGAGGGCGCACGCGCGGAAGAGTACCGTGCGCCTCTGATGTTGATTCCTGTGCAGATCGAACGGAAATCCGTGCAGTCGGGATTCCGCCTGTTGCGCGGCGACGACGACACGACCATCAACGTGACGCTACTGGAGATGGTCAAAAAGGATTTCGGGCTGGCGATCAACGGGTTGACCCCGCCGCCGGAGGACGAGCACGGACTGGATGTCGCGAAAATCCTCCGCATCTTCCGCGAGGCGATTAAGAGCATGAAGGGCTGGGAGGTGGAGGAAGACCTCTACCTGGCCCGTTTCTCCTTCAACAAGTTTGTGATGTGGGAAGACCTCGGAAAGCGTCTGGACGCACTTCGCATGAACCCGACCGTCAACCACCTGATCGAAGGCGGCGGCGCGATGGACGACGGCGTGACACCCGTCGCCCCGAACGAAGTGGACACCTGCATCTCCGCGCAGGAACTTTTCCTCCCGATGAGCGCGGACTCCTCTCAGCTGGCCGCCGTCCTTTCCGCAGCAAAGGGCAAGAACTTTGTACTCCACGGTCCGCCCGGTTCCGGCAAGTCGCAGACCATCGCGAACTTGATCGCCTACTGTCTGGGAATCGGCAAAACCGTCCTGTTCGTCGCAGAAAAACGTGCCGCGCTGGAAGTCGTGCAACGTCGTCTCCGCCGCATCGGGCTGGGGGCGTTCTGCCTGGAGCTGCACTCCAACAAAGCCGGTAAGTCCGACGTCCTCGCCCAATTCCGCGAAACGCTGGAGTTTGCCGGGGGGAAAGCGCCGACGGAATGGGAGGCGACGGTGAAGGAACTTGAAGCGACGCGGGACGCGCTTTCCGCCTACGTCGCCGCGCTCCATGCCGAATCGCCGTGTGGCCTCACCCCTTACAAGGCGTTCTCCTACCTGCTCTCACACAGCGAAGACGAGCGCTCGTTCGGGCGCGTCGGTGCGTTCTCCGGACTTGCGTTCACCGCCGGGGAACTGGACGCGATGCTGGAGGCGGGACGCAAGCAGGTACAGTGCGGCATGGAAATCGCCCCAGAACTTTTCGATGCGTTTTCCTTCTGCCGAAGCGAAACATGGTCCGCGGAATGGGAACGCCGCGCCGTCGAAACGGCCTGTTCGCTCGCGGCGGCCGCAGGGAAATTCCAGACCGAACTGAAACCGCTGTCCGACCTGACGGGAATCGCCGATACGACGTCTTTCACCGGCGCCCAGTACAAGGCGTTAGTCGAGATCGAGACGACGTTGAAGACCGCGCCCCGCTTTGAGGCCGACACCTTTACCCGTTGGGAAACCTACGCGCCCGCCGCAAGAAAACGTTGCGAGGCGGCGAACATCTGCATCGCGATGCGCAAGGCGAATCCAGAGATCGACTACGCGGCGGTACGCCAGCTGGACATTCCCGCCCTGCGTCAGCGTTGGCGGGCGAACAGGCAGTCCTTCATCCTCTTCCGCTGGTTCAAAGACCGAAACCTGCTGAAGGAACTCGGGCTCTGCCTGAAAGACCCGTCACGTTCGCCGTTTAAAACAGTCGGGCTTTCGCGCTGGTTCGACACCTTCGAGAAGTATCAGGACAACGCTTCCGTCTGCGGCACACCCGAGAACGAAGAACAGTGGAAGACGAACGGGGCGATCCTCGCCTCCGGACAAACGCTGTGGGACGACCTACGCGCCGTCGGAGGAAAACCGGAAAACCTCGACCCGATCCTTACGGGGGCAACCCCGTCCCCGGCGGCGGAAGCCGCCGAAGCGTTCAACGCACTTACCTCCGCGTTAGCCGCGTTTCAGGAAACGATGGACGGGAAAGCGGCGTTCGGAGATTCGGAGAAACGCTGGCTCAACCACGTTTCGGAAGCCGCAGACGCCGTCCGCAACGCACACGGCGAGTTGCGCCGCTGGTGCCTCTGGAACGCCTGCCGGAAGGAGGCTCTGGCGCACGGGCTAACTCCCGTCGTCGACGCGGCGGAACGAGGCGACCTGCCGTTCGAGCTCGTAGAGGCGGCAATCCGTAAACGCTACTGCGAGCAGTACGTAGCGTCGGTTATCGAGCAAGAATCCGTGTTGCGGGAATTCCTCGGAAGCGCACAGGATGGACTGACCGAGAAGTTCGGGATGTTGGATGACGTGGTCGCGGAACTCGCCAAGCGGTTGATTGTCGCACGGCTCGCCGCAAACCTCCCGGCAGGACGCATGGGGGTCTGTCCCGCCACAACGGAACTGGGCATCTTGAAACGGGAGTGCGAAAAGAAAAGCCGCATCAAACCAGTCCGCGCCCTGTTGGAGTCGATCCCTTCGCTAATCTCCAGTTTGAAGCCCTGTTTCCTGATGAGTCCGCTTTCGGTCGCGCAGTATCTGCCGCCGGAAAACAAGCCCTTCGACCTGGTGGTGTTCGACGAAGCGTCTCAGATTACCGTCCCGGACGCGATCGGCGTCATCGCACGCGGCAAGCAGTGCGTCATCGTCGGCGACCCCCGCCAGCTACCGCCGACGACGTTCTTCCAGCGCCAGAGCGAGGCAACTGCGGACGAGACGGTTTCGGACAGCGACATCCAGGAGCTGGAGAGCATCCTTGACGAATGCAAAGCCTCCGGGATGGCGGAATCGTACCTGAGATGGCACTACCGCAGCCGCCACGAATCGTTGATCGCCTTCAGCAACCGGCACTACTACGGGAACCGCCTTTTCACCTTCCCCTCGGCGCAGACGGGAAACGACGCGCTGGGCGTGCGGTTCCACTTCGTTGCGAACGGCATCTACGACCGATGCAAATCGCGTTCGAACAAAGAAGAGGCGAAAGCCGTGGTCGAAGCCGTCATGAAACGTTTATTGGACCCCGCCTTCGCCAACAAATCCACGGGCATCGTCACCTTCAGCGAAGCGCAGCAGAAACTGATTGAAGACCTGATGGACGACGAACGCGAGAAGCATCCCGAAATCGAACGTTTCTTCGACGATTCGCTGGAAGAGCCGTTCTTCGTGAAGAACCTGGAGAACGTACAGGGCGATGAACGCGACGCGATTTATTTTTCAATTTGTTATGCGAAAGACAAGGACGGGAAGTTCGCGATGAACTTCGGTCCGTTGAACCGTGCCGGGGGTGAACGTCGGTTGAACGTCGCCGTGACCCGGGCGAAAGAGCAGGTTGTCGTATTCGCCTCGATCCACGCGAGCGACATCGACCTGAGCCGGACGCAGGCGATGGGGGCGGCGCACCTGAAAAACTTCCTGGAGTACGCGGAACGCGGCGTCAACGCGCTCGGCGTCCCCGCCGGCGAGGGCATCGGGGACGGCGACCGGTTCGAAGACGAGATTGCCAGTTTCCTCCGTTTCCAAGGGTACGAAGTCGAGACGCAAGTCGGCTGTAGCGGCTACCGGATCGACATCGCCGTGCGGAGCAAGGTCAAGCCGGACTGTTACGCCATCGGCATTGAATGCGACGGCGCAAACTACCGCAACGCCGCCTCCGCGCGCGACCGCGACAAACTCCGGCGCAGCGTATTGGAGGGACTCGGTTGGCGCGTCTACCGTGCCTGGACGCTCGCCTGGTGGTTCGACCGCGAACAGGCGAAAGCCAACCTGTTGGCGGAAGTCGAAGCCGCTGTGAACGGGAACCCCTCGCCGGGCAAGGCGAAGACCGCCGCAAAACTTCCGCGTTCCGTGATCGCGGCAGAAACCCCACCGGAACCAGAGACCGCGCCGGGACTGGAAGATCCCGGAAGCGTCTACATCGCGACGCCAGTCAAAGACTATTCGTCCAAAGCCGGCAAGTTCAACCTGCTCGACGGACCGCCGTTGCTGGGCGAAGAAATCCGCCGCATCGTCGATACGGAAGGGCCGATCCTGGAAAGCCTCCTGCGCAAGCGCATCCTGCGCGAATGGGGGTTCACCCGCCTCCGTGAAAACATGGAAGACGTACTGCGGAGGTCTATCCCGAAAGACCTCGAAACGACGACACAGGCGGCAGGCCGGGTCTTCTGGCCGCCCGCCACACCGGCGGCGTCCTACACAGGATACCGGCGGCAGGGTGAAGCGAAAGAGGCGCGGCGCGCGATTGACGAGATTCCGGCAGAGGAAATCCGGAACGCGGCCCGTTACGTGATGGCGCTCTACAAGACGGTCTCCGAAGAAACGCTGCAGAAAGAGACGCTGAAACGGCTGGGGTTGATGCGTGTCACCGCCGCCGCGAAGGAAGCCTTGGAGGAAGCGTTGAAAGGGTTGTAAGCAAAAGGGGAAAAATCCATGCCGACTGTGCAAAGAACACGATTGATGGAAGATCCGTATCTCGCACCCTACGAACCAATTATCCGGCGGCGCGAAGAAAACGCGGGCAAACGCGCCGAGACGCTCGCCTCTGGTCCCGGGTCGCTGGCGCAATTTGCCTGCGCCCATGAATACTACGGGCTTCACCGGAATGCGGACGGATGGTCGTTCCGCGAATGGGCGCCGAACGCGACGGCTATCTGGCTGGTGGGCGATTTCTCGGAATGGAAGCAGAAGGACGCCTATCGCCTTTCGCGCCTTCCCGGACGCGAGGTCTGGGAAGGGACGTTTCCGCCGGATGCGTTCACGCACGGGCAGTACTACCACCTCAAGGTGCAGTGGAACGGTGGCGAAGGCGACCGCATCCCCGCCTACGCGAGGCGTGTCGTACAGGACGCCGAAACGACGCTTTTCGCGGCCCAGGTCTGGGATCCCGAACCGTATCGCTGGCAACATCCCGGCTGGCGGCCTTCGCGTGCGTACCCGTTGATCTACGAAGCGCATATCGGCATGGCGCAGGAACGTGAAGGCATCGGCACCTACACCGAATTCCGGGAGAACATTTTGCCGCGCATCGTCAAGGCGGGATACAACACCATCCAGTTCATGGCGGTGATGGAACACCCCTACTATGCCTCTTTCGGCTACCACGTCTCCAGTTTCTTCGCCTGTTCCTCGCGGTTCGGGACGCCGGAAGAACTGAAAGCGCTCGTCGATGCCGCGCACGGCGCGGGACTCAACGTCATCATGGACATCGTCCATTCCCACGCCGTAAAAAACGAACGGGACGGGCTTTCGCTCTTCGACGGAACGCCATGGCAGTATTTCCACGACGGACTCCGCGGCTGGCATTCGGCGTGGGACTCCCGCTGTTTCAACTACGCGAAAACCGATGTCCTACACTTCCTGCTTTCCAACTGCCGGTACTGGATGGACGAGTTCCACTTCGACGGATTCCGGTTCGACGGCGTGACCTCCATGCTCTACCTGCATCACGGGCTGGGCATCGACTTCACCGATTATTCGCAGTACTTCGACGACACGGTGGACGAAGACGCCTGGATCTACCTCAACCTCGCCAACCGGGTCATTCACGAGATCTGTCCCGACGCGATCACCATTGCCGAAGACGTGAGCGGGATGCCCGGTATCGCGGCACCGTCTTCCGATGGCGGCATCGGGTTCGATTACCGGATGGCGATGGGCAACCCGGAGTGCTGGTTCAAGCTCGCCCGCGACGTCCGCGACGAAGATTGGAGCATCGGCTACCTCTGGCACGAACTGACGAACCGACGTGCGGATGAGCAGACGGTGAACTACGTCGAAAGCCACGACCAGGCGCTGGTCGGCGGGAAAACCTTCCTCTTCCAGCTGGTCGACGACGCCGTCTACAACGCCATGCGCCGCGACCAGAACAACCTCCGCGCCAACCGGGGCGTCGCGCTCCACAAACTCGCCCGGCTCGCGACCCTCGCCGCCTCCGGCCACGCCTACCTGAACTTCATGGGCAACGAATTCGGCCACCCCGAATGGATCGACTTTCCCCGCGAGGGAAACAACAACTCCTATCACTTCGCCCGCCGCCAGTGGTCGTTGCGCGACAATCCCGACCTGCTCTTCTGGTGCATGGGCGAATTCGACGAGGCGATGCTCCGCCTGTTGCGGCAGGCGAACGCATTGGAACAGTCGTCCCCGCGCCGATTCTATTCGTCGGATGAAAGCAAGATCCTCGTCTTTGAACGGGGACCGTTGTTGTTCCTGTTCAATTTCCACAGTTCCCTCTCCGTCGCCGACTATTCCGTCGTCGTGCCGCCCGCCTCGCATGGCTACCGGCTGAAGCTGGACACGGACGAACAACGTTTCGGCGGACAGGGGGGAATCCAGCCGGACCAGGTTTTCGAGGTGATCCGCGAATTGCGCGGCAACGAACTTTGCGATGTGATCAAAGTCTACCTGCCCAGCCGTACCGCGATGATCCTTGAACGGATTGAGGACACAAAGGAATGAGGATTCTGGGAATCGAGTCGTCGTGTGACGAAACCGCAGCCGCCGTCGTGGAAGACGGGCGCAAGGTACTTTCGAGCGTCGTGTTCAGCCAGATCAAACTGCACCAGCCCTACGGCGGGGTGGTTCCGGAGATCGCGTCGCGAAGCCACGTCGAAAAAATCGGGGGCGTGATCCGCGAAGCGGTGGAGGCCGCGTTCGGCGGTCTGCACTGGGAAGCAATCGATGCCGTGGCCGCGACCTACGGGCCGGGATTGGCGAGTTCGCTGATGGTCGGGTTTTCCGCCGCGAAGGGGCTGGCGACGTCACTCGGCAAACCGCTCATTGGAATCAACCACATCGAAGCGCACCTGCACGCCGTCTTCCTTTCGCCCGAAGCGCCGGAACCGGCGGACGCCTGCCCGATGCTGGGCCTGGCCGTCTCCGGCGGGCACACCAGTTTCATCGAAGTCCCGGAACCGGGCAAGTTCCGGTTGATCGGGCAGACGCTGGACGACGCGGCGGGCGAAGCGTTCGACAAAGCGGCGAAACTTCTGGGACTGGGCTATCCCGGCGGCCCGGTGATCGACAAACTTGCGAAGACGGCCAAACGGCGCGACGCCATCGTCTTCCCGAAAGGCCGGCCGCGTCCGGGCACCCCGGCGCTGGGGGGATTCCGCGCCGACCTCTGCGTGAGTTTCAGCGGTCTGAAAACCGCCTTGATGTACCACCTGCGCCGCAACCCGCCGAAAGGCGACGAAGACGTCGCGGAAATCGCGGCTTCGTATCAAGAAGCCATCGTCGGCGCGCTGGCCGACCGCTGCGCCCGTGCCTTGGCCTCCGGCCGATACGCCACCCTCGCCGTCGGCGGCGGCGTCTCGTTGAACGGGCGGTTGCGCGAACGCCTCGCGGAAGTGGCGGATCGCGCCCATGTCCGGCTCTTGCTGGCGAAACCCTGCTATTGCGGCGACAACGCCGCGATGATCGCCGGGCTGGCGGGGCTGGGCGTCGGGGTGAAAGAACCAGACGTGATGGCACAGGATGTCGTCCCCTCCCTTGAAGCGGGCGATTGACGTTTCGCCCGCTCCTCCGGCGAGGGGCGGGCGGTTTTCCCAGGAAAGGGTCGCACTCCGTCGCGGCCGGGGGAATGTCCGCCATTTGTGAACCATTGACCGAAAACACCCGGTTGACCAATTCGGCTGTTAAAATTCGGCTTGTCGCACCTGCCGCGATGTGGTAGCATGAGTCCTTGTCCGACGGCGAAAGCCGTGCCGGATGACAGTTTGTTTACCCTGCACGGGGGATAACGTTTTCGTTGCCCGCCGTGTTAGGGATTGCGTCAAGGGTAAAGCATAGGAAACTTGTACTCAGAACGACGCATCGGAGAAGCACTGCCTTCGTGCAGGTTCGCCTCCTTCGGTGTTTCGTTCGAAGGTTATCCTATGCACCTACTCTTGAGACACTGGAGGAGGTGCTGTGTTTCCCTCACCTGTTCCGGTTTCGTAAACAAGGGAACAAGGAAAGGTGGACAAGGTATGAAACAGATCAAGTGGAAGACGCTGCTGCTGTCTTCCTTGTTGACGTGCGCGTTCTCCGGTCTAGGCGGGGAATACTTCCCGGATCGCATCACGTGGCAGTACGACGAAAATGGTGACGGTACCGTGACAATCACGGGAGGCAACACGCTATCGGGCGAAATCGCCATTCCGGACAACATCGACGGAATGCCCGTGACGCGCATCGGGGATTATGCGTTCTATGATTGCAGCGGTCTGACGGGCGTGGAGATCCCGGACTCCGTGACGAGCATCGGAGAGGGGGCGTTCGAGGATTGCGGCGGGCTGGAGAGCGTGGCGATCCCGGACTCGGTGACCAGCATCGGGGACGGGGTGTTCTGGGGTTGCAGCGGACTTGCGGATGGGGACGGATTCGTCATCGTTCGCGGCGTTTTGTATGACTACGTGGGGGCAGCGACGGAAATCACGATCCCGGGCTCGGTGACCAGCATCGGGGGGTGGGCGTTCTACGGTTGCAACGCTCTGACGGGCGTGGAGATCCCGGACTCCGTGACGAACATCGGGGACGAGGCGTTCTACGGTTGCAGCGGGCTTGCGGATGGGGACGGATTCGTCATCGTTCGCGGCGTTTTGTACGACTACGTGGGTGAAGCAACGGAAATCACGATCCCCGACTCGGTGACCAGTATCGGGGGTTTGGCGTTCTCCGGTTGCAGCGGTCTGACGGGCGTGGAGATCCCGGACTCCGTGACGAGCATCGGAGAGGGGGCGTTCTCCGGTTGCAGCGGACTTGCGGATGGAGACGGATTCGCCATCGTTCGCGGCGTTTTGTACGACTATGTGGGTGATGCAACGGAAATCACGATCCCGGACTCGGTGACGAGCATCGGGGAGAGTGCGTTCGGGGGGTGTACCGGGCTGACGAGCGTGGCGATCCCGGATTCCGTAACCAGCATCGGGTATGCGGCGTTCGAGGATTGCAGCGGGCTGGAGAGCGTGGCGATCCCGGATTCCGTAACCAGCATCGGGTATGCGGCGTTCGAGGATTGCAGCGGGCTGGAG
>JAGCVN010000113.1 GCA_017962315.1 Kiritimatiellia bacterium | reverse complement strand
CCGGTTGGCTGATGCCGGGTTTCTTTCCAAGAGACGGAACGGGCAATCCAAACCTCATGCAGCTGACAATCGTGCAGGGGCTGGTAACGGTCGTCGTCATCCTTGCGATGGTGACATGCCTCTTGCCGATTCTGCGCTTTTTGCTTTCAGCAATGCGGCATGGACTATTTCGCAAATCTACTTTCGGCTCGGCGGCACTTGAGGTCGCGGAGGTATTTCAGCGGAAAAAAGAGGGGTGAGTTCTGTACGAGGCGGACGAGCCACAAGGCGACGCGAAGGAAGAAACCGCATTGAGACATGAGGTCTTCCAGCTGCATCCGGTTCTCGCGGCCCCTGAATGTGAACAGGCATTGCGACAGAAAGGCATAGTAGCCAGAACGAAACGAGTGGTCGCCGGCGATTACCGTGTGGAAACAACGCCGGGCCAGTTTCCTGTCCGTAAGATTGGCAAGGATATTGGAATACCCGACCATCCAGGTCATCGTACGGCTACGATGAAAGATGATGTCGGGACGCGCCCCGCGCAGATATGAGCAATCGGTTCCCTGCTCCATTCCGTTCGTCACGACCTCACGCGAGATGACGTGTACTTTGCCGCCCGCGTTGAGAAACGACACGATTGGCACCAGATGCGGAAAAAGCGTAAAGATGTTGTCGAAGGAATTACGAATCGTCGTGTCCGTGTAAAGTTCGGTACGTATAATGACGGCAGGGACAAACCCCATCTGCCCCAGTTGATAGGCTACGTCCGTCCTGTGGCCTTCGGGGATCATGTAGTTGGAGGCACAGATCACGGGAACCTTCTCCATGATGGCTTTTTCGACCTCGTCCCAACCTGCCCAGTCGAAGCGGTCGTCGTCGCAGAGATTCCAGTGATATTCCTTATCTGCGAAGTCCATTGCCTTGCAGATATTCCCCGATATGCCAAGGTTGTACGGATTCTCACGGTAGCACAGATTCGAATGCGAGGTCTGGAGCTTCCTGACTACATCAGGCGTCTCGTCCGACGAGTGGTTGCTCTGCACAGTTATCTGGCAATCCTTGACGGGGGAGTCGTCCGCAAGGAGTGTCGTAAGCGTCCGCTCCAAATGCGTCGCCCGATTGTAGGTGGTAATGACAATCCCCAACTTATCAGCGATGGACATGGTTATTCTTCTCCTACCCATTCGATCATCTTGCGGATGCCGGCCTCCTTCGAGACCTGCGGATGCCATTTCAGGATTCGTTCGGCCTTGGTGATGTCGGCGACAAAGACCTTCTGGTCGCTTTCACGAGGGGGAAGGATTGAGTATTTCATCTTGATCCCCAACTCGGATTCGAGAAACGCAAACAGTTCAAGAAGCGAAAGCGAGTTCGGCATCCCTCCGCCGATGTTAAACACCTGCCCCCGCGCTTCGCCGATGTGCTCGACGGCGGCGAAGTAGAGGCGTATCATGTCCTCGGCATGGAGGACGTCGCGCACCTGTTTGCCATTCCCAGAAATCGTAAACATCGTGGCTTCATCCTTCCGCGTTTCGATTGCCTTCTGCACGAACCAGCTGATCCATCCCTGGTCGAACGTCCCGAACTGCCGCGCCCCGTACATCGATGAATGGCGGAACACCACCGTGTTCAGGTGGAAGATGCGCGCGTAATCGAGCATGTACTGATCGGCTGCGCCCTTGGAACATCCATAGGGCGAATGGAAGTCAAGGGGTATGTTTTCGTCGAAACCGTTTGGATGCTCTCTGCACACGTACCGCGTCGGGGTTTCGTCGAAATGGAAGTACTCGAAATCGCCATAGACTTTGTTGGTGGAGGAAAACACAATCGTCGCGTCTGGGGTATACTTCCTCGCTGCTTCGAGAACGTTGAACGCACCGAGGGCGTTTGTTTCGAAGTCGAGTCGGGGATTTGCGATGGAGGTCGTCATCGCGACTTGTCCCGCGAGGTGGAAGATGACGTCGGGCTTGAAATCACGAACCGTGCTTTCGAGCGTCGCCGCGTCAGCAGTATTCGCCTTGATGAAGTTGAAATCGCCGAATGTGTGGAGCCACGCTAGGTTCTTGTCGCTTCCGACACGCGAGAGATTGTCGTATACGGTCAGTTCCTCGCCTCGCCTGAGCACTTCGGATGCGATGTTCGATCCAAGGAAGCCGCAGCCGCCGTTGATGAGATACTTCATTGTATGCTCTCCTTTTCGATTGTCAGTTGGATGCCTTTTTCAAGAGAAACTTCTGGACGCCAGCCGAGTGCCTTCAGCGCAGAGATATCCGTGCGGCTGTCCATCAGCTCATTCGCCCGATATGGCACCGCGCCGAAGTTGAGCTGGGTTGTCGTGTTGCCAGTGATGGACTTTGCAAGGCGTACGAAATCCTTGATTGACACGCTTTCCTCTGTCGATACCTCGAATGACGAGAAGCCAGAGGGAAGGGTGTCGAGACTGTTGAGTATGCGGCAGAACGCCCGTACGACGTCGTCAATGTAGATGAAATGCCTTTTCTGGTCACCGGGGGTCAGGTCGATGGAAGGTTCCCTCCGCATCAGCTTGTGGAAAATCATCGTGGTGAACTTGCTTTCGTCATCGAATGGTCCGTAGAAGTGTTCCAGCGCGACGTTCACGCTCTGGATCTTTGTGGCGGAGTTCTGGAGCCATTCGAGAAACTGCTTTTTGGAGAGCGAGTATTCGTTGACGCGCTTGTCGATTACGGTATCCGTATTGATGAAGGTCTTGACGCCATGTTCAATACCGAGCTGGAGCAGCGTCAGCGGAAGCAGGAGGTTGGCCGATGCCGTATCGAGGATGCTTCGCTTGCCGCGTCCGTAGTTCGTGGCGCAGTGAAGGATGGTGTCGAAACGCTGCGCGGCGAACAATTCCGGCAAGTCGGCCTTGTCGAAATCAATCCACCTGACCGCATCGTGCTGGAGGAGGTCGGCGACGCGATCAGTCCGTGAGGTGGTGCGCTTGAGCACGGTGACGTCGAAATCGGCGACGACCGCCCGTAAAAGGGCGCTTCCGAGAAATCCCGTTCCGCCAGTGAGAAGAATACGCCTCTTGCCGCTCATTTTGCAATGCCCCCGAAGTATTCCGCCTCAAGGCGGTCGTAGATGACGTATCCATCGGGCGAGGGATAGTCGAGTTCCTTTTCAACGAGCATGTCCAGCGATGTCTTCACGCTACTTGCCGCCCGGAGTCCGTACTTGGCAATGAACCTGCCCGACTGCGGCTCTTTCACCTTCCCTCCCCGGGCAATGACGCATACAAGACGACGGGGCCCCTAGAGAAGGGTGGACAAGCGAATGGATTGTTTGGTCTCATGTGTCCGTATTGTACCATACTTTCCATCTGTCACGCAAGAACCGTCACACAAAAAACGTGATGATTTTGCGGCAGACTCGCCGTGTTAAAAACTTCCCGCGAGTGGACGCAAGTAGTTTAACGCAGAGTAGACCGACCGCGCCGCGCTAAGAAATTTCGGCTCTTCAGGCATACGTGTACGGGAGGGTGTTCTAGGCCGACTTTCGGACATTTCGCCGAAACATGGATTCTCCTTTACCGCCTTCCCATTTGATTGAGACGCAGAGACGCGGAGGCGTAGGGAAGAACAGATTTCAAGGTGCAAATATTCGGTGCGAGGAACGCAACGGGAGACAGGTTGTCGTCGGCGATGTTTCCGGATAGATAACGTCCACGACACCTTCGTTCCGACGGGGGCGACCGTTTTATCTCTGTGTCTCTCGTCTATAACTTCACCCACGGCTTACCGGGGACAGTATGGCGAGTTATCCGAATCGAATCACTCGCGCCGAGGCGCGAGCGGGGGGGCGTTCAAAAAGCTCTCCCGATGCGAATGGAAGAAGACGCGGGCGTGTTCCCTTCCCGCGATTCCACGAATATGTTTCTTTTCAAACGCCCTCCGATGTGGTAGGATGTAGGGACTTTTGAACTTACGACGGGGCTTTGTATGTTTAACATTATCGCGGTGACGCTTCTGACGGTCTTGGGTGGTCTTGGCATTTTCCTGCTCGGAATGAAACATCTTTCAGAAGGTCTCCAGGCGGTCTCCGGGAAACGGCTTAGAAGATTCGTTGCCGCCGCGACCACGACACGGCTTGCGGGTGTCCTCACCGGCGTCGTCACGACGGTCATCGTGCAGTCCAGTTCCGTAATCACGGTCATGCTGGTCGGCTTTGTGAACACACAGTTGATGACGCTCGCACAGGCGATTAACGTCATTATCGGTTCGCACATCGGAACCACGGCGACGGCATGGCTGATCTCGGTGATCCCCTCCATGGATCTGCTGGGGTTGGGAATGATTTCCGGTGCATCGTTTTGCTACTTTTTCTCGTCCAAAGAGAAACTGCGGAACATCGGACTGGCCTGCCTGGGGTTCGGCCTGATTTTCTTCGGACTTGACTTGATGAAGGACGGGATGGCACCGATCGCGAAAAGCGCCGAAATCAAAGCCTGGTTCGCGACGCTGGACGCCACGACGTTCTGGAGTCTGGTCAAGTGCGTGCTGGCGAGCGCCGCGTTGACGGCGGTCATCCAGTCCTCCGCCGCGACGACCGCCATCGCGATGGCGTTGGCACTTCAGGGCATCATTTCGTTTGAAACGGCCTGTGCGGCGGTGTTGGGCATGAACATTGGCACGACGATCACCGCGTGGCTCGCCGCGATGAACAGCACCACGGACGGCAAGCGCGCCGCCCTCGCGCATACGCTGATCAACACGATCGGCGTGTTGATCTTCCTCCCCTTCTTCCTGCCGGTCGTCATGCCGCTCATCAAGTCGATCTTCCCGCTCGCGGCCCAGGGCGTAGTCAACAACAACGGCGTGGTGACCTTCCCGCAAATCCCCGTTGCGATGGCCTGCCTCCACACCGGCTTCAACGTTTTCAACACGATCCTCTTCGTCCCGATCGTCATTCCGTTCGCACGTCTGGTCGAAAAGCTGCTTCCCTACCGGCAGGCGACCGTCGAGACGCCGCGCCTCACGATTCTCGACACGCGCATCATCCACACGCCGGAAGTCGCCGTCGAACAGGCTTATCATGAGGTATTGTTCATGGCTGACAGCAACGACGACTTGCTGGCGACCTTCAGGAAACTGCTCTCCGGCGACGAAGAAAGTACGCAACAGGAAGAGCACATCCTTCACCGCGAAGCCATTCTGGACGTCGTCCAGCGCGAAATCACCGACTTCCTCGGTCACTTCCTGACCGTGCGTCTTCCGCGGGAGGTGGCCTTCCGGGCGCGGGCGCTCTTACGCATCACAGACGAACTCGAATCGGTCAGCGATGAGGTCGCCGCTCTTTTGAAGATGCTTCGCCGTCTCCGTTCCATGCACCTCTCCTTCACCGATAAAGGTCGCGAGGAGCTGCTGGAGGTACACGACCGTATCGCCGCGTTCGCCGAATCACTCCATACCGCACTCAAGGACGACCTATTCGGAGACCCCAACCAGTTGCCCCGGATGCGGACAGACGCCGACGCGATCAAGGCGTTGACCCACGACATCCGAACGCGCCACCTTGAACGACTTGAGAGCAGTTCGGCGAACCCTTCCGAAATCGTGGTCTGCATGGACATCATCAACGCCTACATCCGCATCAAAGAAGAGTACCTGAACGTCGGAGACGCCATCATCGGCGGAAAATAGCCCGCCGCCCGCGCTCGCGTGGGAATGTACATGAGGGTAACTTTTTTGTCTCACACAGAGCCACAGAGGTACGGAGAAGGGATGGGCGACATCCTCGCCGCCCTTGTGGTGCGCGGTAAGCCGGACGGAAGGAGCGTACGCACAAAATTTTGAACGCAGAGGCGCAGAGACGCAGAGAAATGGCAAAGGCAGGACGCCTCCTTCCCATTTTACACTTTACATTTTACACTTTCCTCTGCGTTTGGGGAATTGTTTAACCTAAAACCTCAGTTGAAAGTCTCACGCAGAGGTGCAGAGAGGCGGAGAGGCGGAGAGCGCAGAGAAAGTCCAGAAATCAGACGGAAAAGAAAACCATGACAAGAAGAATCCCGGAAAGATCTTTCACCCGATTGGTGAAAACAAATACATACTCAAGCGATGGGGAGAACCTCTGCGAACTCTGCCTCTCCGCGCCTCTGCGCGAGATATAACATGGAGTGGTATATCGAAATGAGGAATTTAGGTTTAACAAACGGATTTGTTCGCGGCTGACGCCGCTCACTTCCGTGAAGGCCGTCAGGCCTGAACAAATCCGTTACTGGGTGGCTGATTGACGGGCCTAAGCGGATCTGATATCATTTTCAACATGAAAGCGACGCCAGAACATCCATATCCGAATGACTACGAAGAGTTCATGGACTGGTTTCAGACAGATCAAGACTGCGCTGACTACCTT
>JAGCVN010000112.1 GCA_017962315.1 Kiritimatiellia bacterium | reverse complement strand
CTTCGGGGACGCTCCCGCCCCTTCCCCTCCGGCTATGCCAGTGGTACGCCAGGCACCTCAATGACACCGAAAGACAGAGTCCTGTTTTGACAACTACAACAAGTCCTGTTTTGATTTCACCCCGACACATCAAGAATTTCGGCTTGATTCGGTGCCGTCCAACGTTTAGACTGACTGCCGTTTACGGAGAGGGTCGGCGGAGAGTGGTAACTGTTCCTCCGCCTTCCAAACACAAGGGAGTTTGAAATGAGACGCAGAGAGTTTTTGTCGTATGCCGCAGGGGCGGTCCTTTCGTCAACCGGTTTGACTTCGTTGGCTGCCGCACCGAGGTTCCGGAAGCCGGGCGAGAAATTGAACATCGGCGTGATCGGATGCGGGGGACGCGGCTGGACGGACTGGACGGCGATGTTCGCGGCGGGCGAGAACATTGCCGCACTCTGCGACACGGATCGTGGGCAGATGGAACGGGCGAAGGCGCACATGGCCAAGTCGCGCCCGTTCAGCGGCCTCTGTTTCAGCGACTGGCGGGAAATGCTGTCGAAATGCGAGAACCTGGACGCGGTCGTGGTCGCCACCCCAGACCACACGCACGCGCCCGCCGCTATCGCCGCGATGAAGAAGGGATGCCACGCTTACGTGGAAAAGCCGCTTGTCCGCACCATCTGGGAGGCGCGCAAGTTCGCCGAGGTCGCCAAGGCGGCCGGAGTTGTCACCCAGCTCGGCAACCAGGGAAGTTCCGACAGCGGCTTCCGTCGAAATGTCGAGGTCCTGCTTGGCGGCGTGATCGGGAACGGGTTGGAGGTTCACATCTGGACCGACCGCCCGATCTGGCCACAGGGCATCGAGCGTCCTGCCGGTTCCGATCCCGTCCCCGCGACGTTGAACTGGGACGCCTGGATCGGTTCCGCGCCGATGCGCCCCTTCAAGCAGGGGGTCTACACGCCCTTCAAATGGCGCGCCTTCTACGACTTCGGTACGGGGGCGTTCGGAGATATGGCCTGCCATACGATGAACGTCGCCTGTCGCGGTCTGCGGTTCGGGGCCGTCGAGTCTGCCGAGTGCATCCGCATCGAAGGGGCGGCGAAAGACACGTATCCGAAAAAGAGTGTCGTGAAACTTCGTTACGCGCCCCGTTTCGGGATGCCAGCCACGGATCTCTACTGGTACGAAGGGAATCTCAAGCCTGATGCCAAGATCATGCCGCAGGTCATCGCAACGCTCGGCGAGGTACCGCGGAGCGGTTGCCTGATCATCGGCGACGAAGGCACGATGATTGTCACGCACGACAACGGCCTTACCGCCTACTTCGCGAAGAAGGGCGAGGAGAAACTGAACTCCGTGCAGAAACATCCCGCGGCCCAGGCGGTCGCGCAGAGCCTTCCCCGTCTCGAGACGAAACACAAGGACGCCTGGCGCTGGAGTGCGCACCAGATCGAATTCGTCAAGGCGTGCAAAGGCGAGTGCAAGGCGTTTTCCGATACGGATCACTCGGTTCCGATGATGGAGGGGATGCTCGTCGGGTGTATCGCGCAGCGCGTGCCGGGGAAGTTGGTTTGGAACGCAGCCGCCTGTCGTTTCGATGGGAACTCTGAGGCCGACCGCTACATCAGGCCCGTTCAGCGCGACGGCTGGAAGATTGACTGAACGACATGGACAACCGAACAGTTGCAAAACGATGAAACCGTTACTGATTGTGATTTCCGCACCTTCCGGAGCCGGCAAGACGACGCTGTGCGACCTGCTTCTGCGGGCCTACCCGGAGATTGAATATTCCGTCTCGTGTACCACGCGCTTGCCCCGTCCCGGCGAAGAGGACGGTGAAGACTACCACTTCATCCCGGAGGAGCAGTTCGCGCGACTCGTCAAAGAGGGCAGGTTCCTTGAATACGCGACCGTCCACGGCCACTCCTACGGGACGCTGCGCGATCCGATCGTCGACGCCCTGAAGCAGGGGCAGAGCGTGTTGCTGGATATCGACGTCCAGGGGGCGACGAAAGTCCGTGAGAACATCGCCAAGCTTCCGGCGGACGACCTGTTGCGCCAGGGGTACGTCGATATCTTTATCAACCCGCCCTCCGTGGATGAGCTTCGTGTACGGCTGGAGAAGCGGGGGACGGATTCGCCGGAGGTGATTGAAAAACGCATGCAGAACGCGGAAGAGGAGTTGTCACACTCCGGCGAATACATGTACCAGTTGACCAACGACGATCTCCGTACCTGTTTCAAACGACTCTGCGACGTGATCAACGTCAAAGGTGGAATCCTCTAACGTAAAGCCCGCCGCCCGCGCTCCGCACCGGAATGTACATGAGGATAACGTGGATATTGTTCACAAATCACAAATGGCAAGTGGCCTCGGTACGGTATTTGTACTTGTGGCGATGGTGGTATTTGTGAACAATTGCCATTTGTGAACGATCAAGTTATAGGCAAACTGCAATTTTTTACTGCTGAGGCGCAGAGGAGGGAGGGACGCGCCCCGTCTCGTGCCCGTTAACGGGATGGGGCGAACCGTCCCGACGAGACGGGGTGGACGATTTTTTTAGAAAAATGGCAAGGGATTTAGAAAGTTCTCCGTTTACTAGAGAATGATAAAATGTAACGCATGATGTCCGCGTTGCAGAAAGGTTCTGGTGATACTTATGAAGAAAACGGTTTGGTTCGCCCTCGTTTTGATGACGGCCTCTTTCGTGTGCGCCCCTGCGATGGCGCGTCCCTATCACGGTTGGGGATACGGTCCCCGCCATCATCACTGGCATCACCGCTGGTATGACGGCGGTCTCGGTTTTGCGGCCGGTGTGATAGGCGCGGGGATTGTGGCCGGAACCGTCGAGGCGATCGCCGGTCCCCGGTACTATCCGGCTCCGGTCGTCGTTCAGCAACCGGTCGTGCAGCAGCCCGTGGTGGTGCAGCAGCCGGTTATCCAGCAGCCTGTCGTGGTGCAACAGCCGGTTGTGCAGCAGCCCGTGGTTGTGCAGCAGCCGATGCCGGTCGCCCAGCCCCCCGTCGTGCAGCAGCAGACGGTGACCACGACGACCACGACCACCGTGCCCCAGCAGCGTGTCTGGGTGGAAGGCCACTGGCAGGTTCAGCAGGACGCCTACGGCAATCCGGTCCGTCGCACGTGGGTGGATGGATACTGGCAGCAGGTTCAATAAGTCTCTGCCGTAGTGAAGTGCGGACATTGTGAAGAACGGGGCGCCCCTTTGGCAAGGGGTGTCCCGTTGTCCTTCCCGGATCTGCGCATACCGTCTGTCCCCGTCTTGAACGGGTTGGCGTCCCGTTCCACAGAAAAATCGGTTCTTTACGGGTTGGACGGTTTCGTGTATACTGACGGTATTTTGGATTTGCAATTAACATGAGTCCAACGAAGGAGGGATCGGGAAGACCCTTGGGAGGAAACATGCAGAGTCGGTTGATTTTTTTGCTTTGCGGCCTTGCCGCCTGTCTTCGGGCAGCGATGTTGCCCGAAGTGCCCGAAGAGGCGGTGCTTGAACTGGGGACGACGTCAGGGACGCCCCAGATGGGTGGTTTTGTCTTTATCGAAGGACGGTACGTACCGCCGCCCTACACGGTTGCCCGCAAGGGGAACGGTATTTTTTTGAACCGCATCCAGATTGCACAGCCGATCCCCTGGTCGCGTGTCGAGGGGGTGGAAGGCGAACCGCAACCCCAGCCGAAGGCGGATGCGGACAGGGATTTTGAAGAGGTCTCCGACGGGGTGGATGTCGCCCCCTCTCCTGCCCCCGCCCCTGCTCCCGTTCCGCCTCCGGCGGCACCCGCGCCCGCCCGCGCGCCGAGTATCGACGACCTGTTTGCGGACGATGACGAAGAGGTGAAGACGCCGCCGCCTCGGCCTGTCGCTCCCGCCGTCGCTCCCGCTCCCGCAGCCGTTCCGAAGAAAACGGTCAAGCCCGCGGATGCCGCGCCGTTGCCCCCCGTCACCAAGCAACGCCTGAAGGAGGGCTTGGATACGCTCCGGCTCCGCTACGAGACCGCCTTGAGCCGCAAGGAAATCCTGTTTTTCAGTTACGGGCATACGATGATCACCGGGAACCGGGGTGTAGCCCGGACGCTCATCGGCGTGCTGCCGACCGCCTTGCGCGCATCGACCTCGCCGGCCGACCTCTTGGCGAGACTCCAGGCGGGCGGCGTCTATTTCCTCGATCTGGAGACGGCACGGATGCTCTATCGGAACAAGCTCACGTTCCCGCAACTTCAGCTGCGTCTCGAAAAGATCAAACGAGACGAGGCGTTTGAGGCGAAGGAACGTGAACGACGTGCGCGTGAGATTCGGGGGTATTGATGGAGACGGACGAAGCTCTGGACGAGATCGCCGGGGTGATGGCGTCTCTTCAAGGGCCGGCCGAGTTGCGCCGGTTTCTCGAGGAGTTGTTCACGCCGAGCGAGCTGTGCGACCTCGCGTTGCGCTGGCGGCTCGTTGAACGGCTGGCTGCCGGCGAATCGCAGCGGAAGATCGCGGGCGAACTGGGGATCAGCCTTTGCAAGATCACGCGGGGGTCGAGGATTTTGAAGCAGAACGGCATCGTCAGCCGGGAACTGGCGAAACGGAAAGGGAAGAGGGAATCGGAATGAAGGTGATAGCAGACGGGATTCATGCGCAGATGGCGAACGCCTCCTGGATCCGCAAGATGTTTGAAAAGGGGCTTGAGCTGAAAAAGGCATACGGCGCGGACAAGGTGTTCGACTTCAGTCTGGGCAATCCCGACATCCCGCCGCCGGCGCGGATCCGCGAGGTCGTCCACGGTCTGGCGGACTTGGCCGCCGAACCCCTCGGACTGGGGTACTGCCCGAACGCCGGGCTTCCCGCGTTCCGCGAAGCGCTGGCGGGGATGCTCTCGAAACAGCAGGCCGCGCCCGTGGAGGCGGGGAACGTCGTGGTGACCGTCGGTGCGGCGGGGGCGTTGACGGCCTTCTTCCGCGCCGTGCTGGAGCCGGGCGACGAAGTGCTCTGCCCCGCGCCGTATTTCGTCGAGTACGGTTCCTACTGCGGACATTTCGGAGGGGTGTTGAAGACGGTCCCCTCGCTGCCGCCGGATTTCCAGCCGGACATCGCCGGGATCGAGCGGGCGGTCACCGAAAAGACGCGCGTCATCCTCATCAACACGCCCAACAACCCGGCGGGCTGCGTGTACACGCAGGAGACGCTGGAGAAACTGGCAGCGCTGGTCGAGCGTATGAATGCCGGACGTGAACGTCCCGTCTACCTGTTGAGCGACGAGCCGTACCGCTTCCTGACCTACGACGGCGTGACCGTCCCTCCTGTCCTGCCGCTCACGAAGTACGCCGTCGTGTTGGGGTCGTTTTCGAAGAACCTTTCGCTGGCGGGCGAGCGCATCGGGTTCGTCTGCACAAATCCCGCGCTCCCGGACGTGGAGCTGCTGGTCTCGGCGGTTATCATGACCAACCGGACGCTGGGGTTCGTGAACGCGCCCGTTCTCGGACAGCGTATCGCGATGGCGTTGATCGGCGAAGGCGTGGACCTGTCGGTCTACGACCGCCGCCGTCGCGCGATGGCGGAGGTGCTCGCGGACGCGGGCATCCGTTTCGCGATGCCGAAAGGCGCGTTCTACTTCTTCCCGGAGGCGCCCGGCGGGAACGACCAGGCGTTCGTGGACGCGCTGCTCGCCCAGAACATTCTTGCCGTTCCCGGCCTCGGGTTCGGCTACGCCGGCCACATCCGCTTGAGTTTCAGCGTGGACGAACGGATTATCCGTGGTTCGGCGGAAGGGTTCAAAAAAGCCGCAGCCTCGCTCCGGTAGAACAACAGGGAGTCAACAATGAATCGCACGATGATGTTTTTTTTGTCCGGCTCGGTTTTTGCGGCCGCGACGGTTTTCGCGCAGATGCGCCCGCATCCCGCCCGGCACGAGGCGCCGAACCTCGTGAGGAACGGGAATTTCGATGACCCCGTGGACCCGCTCAACCACTGGATTTACGTGTTCGACCACAACAAGCACTACATGAAGAACCACACGCGCGTCTCCGTTGAAAAGGACCGTTTTTCGACGCGGGCGCGTGTGATGAAGCTCGACGCTCGCGACCACGACATCTGCGTCAACCAGGGCGTGATGGTGTACACGGAGCCGATTCGCTACAACCCGCGCAAGTCGTACAAGATTTCGCTTTCCGCCCGTTCCGAAGGCGTGAGGGGAGGGAAGGGACCGACCTGCCGCGTCTACCCTATCGCCTACCGCTGGCATCCGCGCGCGGTGAAGAGCGACCATCCCGCATTCAGCGACCTGCGCGAGGACGTACGTTTCCAGCCGATCTATTTCGACGGCAAAACAAAGACGGGACCGTTCTCGATGGTGCCGTCGAGATGGACGCGCGCCGCGACCGTGATTCCCGATCCCAACCGCACGGAGATGCAGCAGCACCATCTTGAAAACTGCCAGTGGCTGATGTTGAAGATTGTCGCGCTGGATGCATCGACGGACGGTTGCCTCTACATCTCCGACGTCAAGATCCAAGAAGTGGGGGAAGCGAACGAAGTGAACGTCCGGGCGGGATCCCAGACCAAGAGTTTCACGCACGGGCAGACCTGGGGAGGAACCCGGTCGGAGACGGACAGCCAGAAGAAGTTCGTTCCGGTCGGCGGCCCGCGTCCCATCAGGCAGGGCGGCAAGAAGTAGACGCCGTTGCGTAATAAGGAATCCGCATGTTGGCAGAAGAGAATCAAGCGAGACCTGTTGTCCTGAGCCGGCAGGAACACTGCATTTCCCGGAAAAATATCGAGCGTACCGCGCTGAAAGTGCTGTACGGACTCTCGGACGCGGGGTATAAGGCGTACCTCGTGGGTGGCGGTGTGCGCGACCTGCTGCTCGGCCGCGAGCCGAAGGATTTCGACGTCGGCACCGACGCCACGCCGTCTGAAGTGAAGCGGGTTTTCCGGAGGAACTGTTTCCTCATCGGGCATCGTTTCCGCCTCGCGCACGTCAATTTCGGCGGGACGATTATCGAGACCAGTACGTTTCGCGCCCCTCCGCAGCCACAGCCCGGTCAGGACGAAGACGACAAGATGCAGTGGGACGACAACACGTTCGGCACGCCGGAAGAGGACGCCAACCGCCGCGATTTCACCGTCAACGGCCTCTTCTACGACATTTCGACCTTCTCGGTGATCGATTACGTCGGAGGGTTGAAGGACCTCAAGAAAAAACTCATCCGGTCCATCGGCGACCCCTTTGTCCGTTTTCAGGAAGACCCCGTCCGGATGATGCGCGCCGTGAAATTCGCCTCCCGACTGGATTTCAAAATCGAAGAACAGACGCAGCAGGCCATCCTGAAACACCATGCGGACATCCTGAAGGCGTCCCCCCCGCGCGTCCACGAGGAGGTCTTCCGGCTCTTCTCCTACGGTTCCTCCTGCAAGGCGTTCAAGTTGATGTGGAGGCTCGGCCTGGCCGGCGACCTGATGCCTTCGCTTACCGCGTTCATCGAGGAAAGCGGGGGGGAGGAGTCGCCCGTCTGGAACTACCTCGCCGCGCTCGACGCCGACATTGAATCTGCGGACGTCCCGAACGGCGTCCGCGCCGCCTGTCTCTACTATGCTTACTACAAATGGCGGCGCGAGCAGGAAATCGCCTCCGCGGAGGCGGCCGCCCAGAATGTGCCGCAAGAGCCGGGGCGCAGACCCCGGTTTCGCGCACCCCGGATTGCGGCGGGGCGGCTCGCCCACGAGGTGATGCTGATTCCCGCCCGGACGATCCACCTGACCAAGGCGGAGGTCCAGACGGCGGTGTTGATGCTTACTTCGTTGGACCGGTTCAAAGATTCGCCGAATTTGGCGGGGGGAAGGCGGTTTATTATGCATCGCGATTTCGTCGATGCCCTTGCGTTCCGGCGGATCGTCCTCGCGGCGGAAGGGATGCCGCAAGATTCGCTCATTCCCTGGATGAACGCCTACAAGCGTATGGCGAGGGAAAAAGGGTTTTACGATGACTAGGACTTCCGCGTCGCGGAGGTAAAGCGGGGTGTATACGATGAAACGGACAAAGATTCAGAATCTGTTGAAGAATGGCGTTCCGGGTGGGCGCGTGACAGTTGCGGGCTGGGTCCGGACGCGCCGTGACGCGAAGGGGTTCTCCTTCCTCGAATTGAACGACGGTTCCTGTCTGGCGAACCTCCAGGTGATTGCGGACGCAACGTTGCCCGGCTTTGACGAGACCGTCCTGCGCCTCTATCCGGGCGCGTCGGCGGTGGTGGACGGCGTGCTGGCGGCTTCCCAGGGGAAGGGCCAGAGCGTAGAGCTCCGTGCCGAGTCCGTGCGCGTCCTCGGTTTGAGCGACCCGCTGGCGTATCCGCTCGGCAAGCAGCGGATCGGTTTCGAACGGTTGCGCGAACTTCCGCACCTCCGGGCGCGTACGAACTCCTTCGGCGCGGTCGCCCGCGTGCGTTCCGCGTTGGCTGCCGCCGTACACCGCTTTTTCCGCGAACGGGGGTTCGTCTACGTCCACACGCCGTTGATTACGGCGCGCGACTGCGAGGGTGCCGGCGAGATGTTCCAGGTCTCCGTCCCGGGGAATCCCGATTTCTTCGGCGCGCGCGCCGCGCT
>JAGCVN010000111.1 GCA_017962315.1 Kiritimatiellia bacterium | reverse complement strand
TCGCCGACGATCGGCGCCTTGACGATGAACTCGCCGTCGCCGACGAGCGACTTCTCGAGCGGGACGTTCGCCACGTTCTCGAGCATCGCCTTCATCTCCTCGGGGAGCGACGCGTTGTCACTCACGAGCTTCTCGTGGTAGGCGTCCAGCAGCGCCTTCGTGTCGCCCACGTTCTCGCCCGCGAGGGCGCGCTCGGCCATCTCTACGAGGATGCCCGTATTGTAGTTGCCGTTGACGAGCGTGTCCATCCCCACCTTGTCGCCGGACTTGTTGGC
Organism: Kiritimatiellia bacterium; assembly: GCA_017962315.1. Taxonomy (GTDB): domain Bacteria; phylum Verrucomicrobiota; class Kiritimatiellia; order RFP12; family UBA1067; genus RGIG8368. Next base: position 27,300 of record JAGCVN010000111.1, on the reverse strand, counting down.
GAGGATGAGCGCGGCGAACTGGCGCGTAAGGCTGGTCTTTTCGCTCGCCACCAGGCCGCCTTCGAGGTCGCGGTCGTACACCATCCCGAGGATGTTCTTCGTGACGGACTCCCCAAGCGTCTCAGCATCCACCACCACGCGGCCCAGAATCCGCTTGGCGAACGTGTCGGCGTCCATCTTGAGGGGGACCTTCGTCGCGAGGTTACCCTTGCCGACGATTGCGGAAAGGCTGCCGTCGTTACCCTTGACGAGCTTCACCGTCTCGCCCATGAGCTTGAATTCCGGGGTTTCGCGGACGCCGGCGGGCAGCAGCTTGAGCGCCTGCGCGACGAGGCCCTGGAACGAGTTGACCATGGCGGTGTGCATCTTCCGCCGCTCGTTCACCGCGTTCGTGCCCGTGCAGCGACTGCCGCGCTTGGCGTCAAAGTCGGCGAGGGAACGCGAGGTCGACAGGAGGCTGATTGCGTCCGTCACGGTAAATTTCGCGGCAGCCGTCCCGAGCGGATCGTGAAGGGTCATCGAACTGCCATTCGTCAAATCGCGTTTGGCCGAGCACCTGCCGCTCATGTTCGCTGTCGCCTGGCCTGCCTGCCACTCTTCGTAGGAAACTTCTGCCCGCGAAGCCTGCGTAAACCCCTTGCCTTGGTTGGCGAACTCGTCGAGAATCGACCGCACCTGCGCACGGGTCAGCGGAGCAAAACGCGCCTTGATGACTCCGGTACGTTGCGCGGCGTCAGCTGGAATCTCCAGCTCCGACGGAAGCCCCAGCCTGTCGCGAATCTCTTTCAAGGCTTCGTCACCCACGCCGCCCTTTTTAAGCGCGTTCAGGAAAGCCTCCTTGACTTCGAGGATACGTTCGGGCGAAAGGACGACATCGTTCTTCGAAGTCCTCCACACGTGGTTGTTGACCTTGACAAGCTCGGTCGAGCCGTCCTCTTTCGTCTTGAAGTCGATCTGCCCGGCGTTGTAGTCGCCGGTCGCGATGCGGTTGAACTGCGCGAGGCTGATATCAGGTAGTGACATATTTTGTATCCTTTCAGTTCAGTAGGTCCCATTCATTCAGCGAATATGACACGAACACCATTGCAATTGAGAGGTTTGCGAGATAACCCACCTCGCATGACACCCCCTCCCAAAAAACAACGTGGTCAGTATACCCCATCTTTCGTCAGATTGCAACGTTCATTCCTTGCGAATTCGTCAGAAGAATGTCAAACCGACACAGGCTCGCCAACGGTTCGTCCCACCTCGCCAACGGACGCGACTGGGCGTCCCCCCCCGCTATGACAACAAACAAACGGATTTGCTTACGCCTAACGACCTGTGTGAGGAGGAAGTGAGCCGCAATCACCCCTTTCTTGCCTATACGATTGGCGACAACCGAAACAACTTCTAAAGACAACATCCTTCTTTCGCCGCGCAACCGCGCGGCGTTTTCATAACCGTGCATGGTTCTGCGCGGAAGAAGCAAACGTTGTTCATGTTGTTTTCTGAAACTTACCCTCATGTACATTCCCGTGCGAAGCGCGGGCGGCGGGCTTGCCTATAACTTCACCCCCGCAACAGGGGCGGATTGTTTATGGACGCAGAGACGCGGAGAGCGCAGAGTCATGAGGGGAGAAAATGGAAAGTGTAAAGGGGAGGCGCCGTTGTCGCAAGTTGTCCGTATTGTCTCCAATCATCAGGTGGCAATTGCAAAACATCGCGACAGTAATCTTTAACCGTGCAGAACATATAGAACGTGTAGAAAATCTCAATAAATCTCCATGCTCTACACGGCTGATAAGAAAAGTTTCAACTACCCTTATAACTTGGGAGCGGGCACATCTGCGTTTTCAACGGTACGCCTTGGAACCGGAGACAACCGTGACAACAACTTGAAGAGGCGCGGCTTTCACGAAAGAAGAACAAACGGATTTGTCCAGGCCTGACGGCCTTCGCGATTCCAGGAATGTGAGCCGCGTTAGCGGCGAACAAATCCGTTTGTTGGACAATTCCCCCAACGCCAGCGTAAAGTGGAAAGTGGAAAATGGAAGGGGGAACGCTCCTCCTGCCGTTGGCATTTCTCTGCGTCTTTGCGCCTCTGCGTTAATTTTTTTGTACACACGTTCCTTCCGGTCGGCTTGCCGCGCACCGCAAGGGCGGCGGGCCTGCCTACCGCCAACGGCGGTGCGCCCAAAGGTATTGCTCCGGGTAACGGCGAATCAGTCTTCCGAGACGGTCGTTGATGCCAGAGAGGATTTCACGGATATCCCGGTCGTGGTCGCCCGTCGGTTCATATTCAAAGGCGTCCCCTGCCGAAATCATGCGATATTGGAACGGTGATTCTCGAATGAAAGAGCCGACCAGCATCGGCGCGCGGGAGGCCAGGTACAGTCTTGCCGGCGAGGTGTGCGTCGAGGCGGGGCGTCCAAGAAAGTCCACCCGGACGCCCTGTTTCTTCCCTGCGTGCTGATCCATCACCAGCGTCATTGCCGCCTTCTCCGTTTTCCACTGACGGAGGATGGCGGGGGTGAAACCATGTTCCTTCCCGATGATGGTGATGTTGCCGCGGAAGTGTTTCTTCGACAGGAACTGTTCCACCATGCCGTTGTTCATGCGCCGGGCGACGGCGATCATCGGGCGGAAAGCGGAAATAATCGGAACGGCGGCCTCCCATGTCCCGTGGTGCCCCGTCAAAATCATGACAGGGCGGTCCGGCGTCTCCGCGAGAATCTGCCAAACCTCCTGAGGACCTTCGTAAACCATGTGTTCACGCCAGTTGTCCGGCGTGACGACTTCCCCGATTTTCAGTGCCTCGCAGATGTGTCCCGCCAAGTGGCCGAACGCCTTGCGCCCGATCCGGTCCGCCTCTTCAGGATCGTCCGTGATTCCCGCCTTGCGGATGTTGTCGGAGGAGAGCCGGCGGCGTCCGGGAAAAAATGGGTAAAGCAGTTCGCCCAGCCGTGCCCCCATCCCGTAGGCTTTCTGCGCAGGGACGGCGCCATACAGCCCGCTCAGCAGCCGGACAAGCAGCAGCGTGATTGCGTTCATGATTCCGCACCCTTCTCTTTCTTGGCGAGCATCGTGATTTTCTCACGGAAAAGTTCGCGCAGGGAGTCAATCCTGTGCAACTGGCGGTCGAGCGCCCAAAGCGCGAAGTGCCATTTTTTCACGAAACCGTAGACGGAAGGAAGACGGGGGTCGAAACCGTCGAACATCTCGCGAGAAGCGGAGTAGAGCCAGTGCATTGCGCGCGTCTTGAACTCGAAACTGTCAAGGAATTGGCCGACCAGCGCATCCAGTTCGACCGTCTCCCGGTGCTGCGTCCAGAACGCGAACAGGACTTCCGAGTAGGCAGAAAGGTAAAAGTCGAAGAATGCCCGCATATTTTCTTCCGTAGGCGAAAGATCCGGCCATCCGAGGCTTCCGCGAACGGAACAGATCGCCACGCGCATCGGCATTTCACGTCGGTAGGCGATGCTGTACCCGAATTCAAAAACCTCTTTCCCGATCCCGAACCGGCACCCTTCGCCGGGCAGGTATTTTTTGAGGACGAGGTTCTGCGCCGCGGCATCGCCGAGCAACCCGCCGAGACTCAACACCACGCGGGGATCCTCGCCCGCCTCGGAGCCGCCGAACTCGCCGGAGTGGTTGTAGATTCTCGCCGGGATGTCGTCCAGCGTCTCTCCTGGACAACGTGTGCGGATATAGTAATTCGTGTCGCGCCGCCCGTCTGCGGAACGCAAGACCAGCAACCTGTATTCACCGAAATTGACGCCGAGTTCCTTGAACGCCTGGACACGGGTAAGCATGTAACTGCCGTAACCGGGTTTGCGCTGGGCGAGCCGCTTTTCAATCAACCCCTGACAAAGCGCGCGCCGGTTGGTTTTGTAGATGACTTCGCGTGTCGCGCCCGTCCCTGCGGCTTTTCCGTCGTCTTCTTCCGAACGGATTTCGTAGACGTTCGCGTATTCGATCAATTCGTCCTGGCTTAACTGCTGCCCGATGTTCCTGAGCAGTACGCGCGTCCGGGCATCCGCACCGGTATGCCAGTCGGGATGTCCGCCCTGGAAGGTCGCGCCGGGGAGCGGCGTCCGGCGGTCGTCGAACGCGGGGCTGCCCAGGTCGTTGTGCGTATAGTAGATTTCCCCGGTCAAATGCATATACAGCGTTTCGACGAAATCCGTGCTGTCCGAATCCGCAAGGGTGGCACGTTCCAGAAGGGACTTGTAGGTTGCATCGATTGCGGCGAATTTCGCGACCGCCTCTTCCTGCGGGATGAGATGCAGCGTAATGCCTTCCATCAAACGCTCCATCTCCGGAATAATCCGTTCCAACGCCATGCCGCGCCGCACCCCGAACAATTCGACCTCGTGATGCCCCCGGAATTTCGGCATACGGAGGAAGGAAGAAGTTTCTCCCTCGTTAATGGAGACAAGTTCGTGTAGACACTGCGTGAAAGCTTTGAAATCAGACCACGCCAAAGCGTTCAGCTTGTGGAATTCGCTGTACGAGAGGAAATGCACACCCTTCGCGCTGTGGTAATAGAGCAACTGCGTGTTGATATGGGTCTGACTGGTGCGCAGCGCGAAGTCAATTTCCGAGCGCGTCCATGCCAACGGTTTCACGCGCCACTCCTGTCCGAGCTGCCGGTAGAACACGAGCGTCTTGTCGTTACGTTCCGCCATGACGATGGCATCAAGCGGGATGCCGAGGCTCTGCAACCAGTCATCCGCATCTACAATCTCGTTCGTGGCGACATCGCGTTGCGAAATTTCAAGAATGCCGTTCGCCACGTTCGCACAGACGACCCGCTCGCTCAGCACGGTGCTGCGTTTCGCGGGGGCGACTTGCCCGAAATTCCAGAATTTCCCGGTCAGCAAGGGAATCGCCGCCGTCGCATGGTTGCCCGTTGTCAACGTGAGGATACGACCGGAAGAACCGCGGGCAAGATCGGTCTTACGCACGATCAACACCGGCGCGTGGTTTTCCGTATTCTGCCAGATTCCTTTCTCCAAGATGAACGTGTCGCTCCCCCAGTCAAACGCCACGAACACGCGCGTCCGGCCCGCCGAGACGGCGGTCATCTGCTGGGGACGCTTCTTCGCGTCGCGACGGAGACGTCCGATAAACTGGAGAAAGTCGTTCTTCACCGGGCGCGGCCTCCTTCCCGGTGCGCACCACTGTCCGGGCGCATCCGTTCCCGCTGCAGGAGCGTTTCGCATAGCTCGTGCAACGCTGTCAATCGAAGCGCAAGCGATAGGTCGTGCAAGCGTTCCAACGCCGGATAGACGTACCGCGTGAACGTCCCCTGCCCCACGGACGCCAGACGCCCATAGGCGCCGAGCGCCTGTGTCAGGCGCTGGACTGCGCCGAAGGGAAGAAGTTCACCTGCCGACGAAGCCTGTTGCGGGAACGCCTCCGCATAGACGGCGGCAAGCGTCATGCGGTCGGGTTCACAGATCCCGACATACGGGTCATACAACAGCGACGCGAGGTCGTAGGCGGCCGAACCGAAACGCATTCCCTGGAAATCGATGAATACGAAACGTGAACCGCGCATCAGTACGTTACTGGACTGCATATCGCGATGGATCACGACCGGTTCCTGCGCGAGCAACCGTTCCGCGACGCCAAGGAGTTCTTTCTCGACCGCATCCGGGAGGCGATCAATCCCAAACCGGTCCGCCAACAGGTGTTGGGCGAACAGGCCGCGTTCCCATGCGTACAGCGCGGCGTCGAATGCGGGTTCAAGCCTGGTGCCTCGCTCCCGGACCAACCGCGTTCCGTCGCGATGGAACGCGGCGAGTGCTTGAACGACCGGCGTGTAGAGACGGACGGCCTCGTAGGGTTTCGCGTTGACGCGCGTCTGTAAATTGTCATCGCCCCAGTCCTCAAGCAGCAGGAGGCGGCGTTCCGCGTCGTGCGTCAGCACCTCCGGCACCGGGACGCCGGCGTCGGCGAGAATCCGGGCGTGTCCGGCGTAACGCGCGTTTTCGGGACGCTCTTCCGAATACGAAATGCCGATCGCGCGGCGTTCGCCGTCGAAGAGTCGCCAGAAGGAACGGTTGCTTCCGCGCGCGCCGAGCGGCTGCACACCGCGCCAGCCTGCCAGCGCCTCACCGGCAAGTTCGGCGAACGCGCCGTCGGGAGAAAACGCCGCCACGTTTTGTCTTGAGAGCGAACCACCGTAGCGCCCGCCCGCCAGAATGCAGTCGCGCAGACGGGTGCCGGGCAGGAGATCCGTTCCTGGCAGGACGATGCTGTCCACGCCTTTCACATCCGCAGGAACCTCACTACCGGGGCAGACGCAGAAAAAGTGGCGCTCCTGTAACGGAATCCGGTCGCACGCTTCGACATACGCCTCGCCGCCCGGTTTCTTCGCGAAAGCAAGCGCCTTGACCTCGGCGTGGATTCTCCGGTAACTCTCCGGCGTGCCGCAGTCCGCCCAGTAGGCGCGCGGATCGACCGAGCCGACGACGAAACGACCCTCCGCCATCGCCGCCTCATACGACTGGATGATGGTGGAAAATCCCGTTTCGGGCAAATACGAAAAAATCTCCGGTGAAAGCAGGTGCAGTCCGCAGAACGTGTAGGTACCGGGGACGCCCGGAGTCTCCGAATGGAAACAGGTGATCCGTCGTTTCCGGTCTGCCTCCACCGTTCGAGGACCGCGTTTGGGGTCGAGCCAGACGGCGGCGAAACCGCCGCTTTGCGCGAACGCCTCGCGCAACGGGACGGGATCGACCGAGGCGACGACATCGGCGTTCATCACCCAAAACGGCGCGTCACCGAAAAATGCGCGCAACGGACGCAGCGCACCGCCGGTACCGAGGATTTCGCACTCCTCCGAAACGCGGATACGGGCCGTTCCTTTCCGTGAGGCCAGAAACGCCTTTAGCAAATCGGCGTGCGCATGGACGTTGACGGCGATCTCCTCCACGCCCCACGTCTCCAGCCGGCGCAACGCGGTCTCCAGGAGCGGGACGCCCCAGAGCGGCATCAGGGCTTTCGGATAAAGACGGGTAAACGGTTGCAGACGGGTTCCGAGACCGGCGGCGAGGACGAGAGCTTTCTTCATCGGGCATCCTCCACAGTACGCGTGATTTCGACGACGGCGGCGCGGAGTCCGGGGATGACTTCACGTTTCGTGACGCAAATGGTTGCGGAACGGACACCCGCGGCGCAAAGGCAGACCTCGGCGACAACATGCGCGGCGCGTTCCAGCAGACGGCACTTTTCGGCGCGAAGGCGCGAGCGGATCTCTTCGACCAGCGTCGCGTAATCGACGGTATCGGACAACGCATCCGACGCGGCGGCTTTGCGGAGATCGAGGAGAAGCGAGACATCGACCGTCAACACTTGTTCGTGGTGCCGTTCGGCGGGCAGATCCCCGATGATGCAGGAGACCTCCAGACCTTGTAAGCGCAACGTGTCGTTCATGCCAACGTTATCCTTCATCTATTTTGCAACCTTCGGAACGGACTTACCGCCGCTCAAAATGTACTCGCGCATGGCATCGGGCGAATCGCACTGGCGCAACCCTTCGCTGACTTCGGGGGAACGGAGCAGCCGGCTCATGTACGCCATCAACTGCAGATGGGGCGTCGCCCCGGAATCCGATGCGATGGTAAGAATCACAAGAGAGACGGGCAATCCTTCCATCGTCTTGTAGTCGCCAAGTTTTTCTGGCGTCTTGATCACCGCGACTGCCCCGACAAGTCCAGCGACAGCGCCGGTCCGCCCGTGCGGGGCGCCGAGGCCGTGCTTCAACCCTGTTCCCATCGCAGACTCGCGTTCAAAAATCGATTTGCGCGCCGCGTCGAGATCCTGGATCAATCCGTCTTCCGCCATTTTTGCGGTAATCGTTTCCACCAGCTCGTTGAACGACGACACATCCAGCGCGGGAAACATCTCGAATCGTCTGAGGTATCTGGTGATCTCGCGCGTCCGCTCGTCCTCCGCCAGATGTTCGGCGCTGGTCTGGACCATCGCGTTTAACTGGCGCAGTTGCACGGGATGCGGAAGGTCGCGCGCCATGGCATTCAACTGTGCGATAACCTCCTGAACGGCGGTCTCGACAACCCCCGCGTGTTTCGGTGCGCACTCGAAAAGGATTTCGCTTTCGCCCCGGCGGCAGGAGATGTCGATGTCGTTCTTCGTCAACCTCCAGATGTCCTCTTCGGGGTTCAACAGCGAGGTGAAGAAACCTTCGTGGCGGAAAGCCGTCACGAGATTTCGCAGGATGAGGCCAACAGGCGTCCCGTTCGGGAGTTTCACCGCAATCGGCGTTCCTTCCCCCGCCCCCGCCTGCGGGTTACGGACGCCGGGACGCTTCACGTTGAAGAAAGCGACAAGCAGCGGCGGCGCGACGATCGTCGTCACCAGCGTCATCAGGATCCCGATACCGAACACGTCCTTCGTGAGATACCCCGAAGAAAGCCCGATCCCGGCGATGATCAAGGCGACCTCGCCGCGCGGGATCATCCCCGCGCCGATACGGAGAGAACCCAGCGAGTTGAACCCGCAGAAAAGGGCGGGAAACGAACAGCCGATGATTTTCGCCAAGATGGCCAGAAGCGTGAACACGCCGCCGAAAATCAGGACATTCTTGGAGAGTATCTGGGAACAGTCCACCATCATGCCCATCACGCAGAAGAAGACCGGCACAAGGAAGGTATAGACGGACTGGAGGTTCTCCTGGATCAGATAACGGATGTCCGTGCGCGAGAGGGCCAGGCCCATCACATACGCACCGATGATCAAGGAAAGCCCCATCGCCTCGAACAAACCCGCGACAATCAGCGACAAGCCGAACGCCAGCGTCGCCACGGCGACCGGGGTACGGAATAATTTCAACAGCCAAGAAATCCTCCGGGCGAGCACGATTCCCAGAATCGTTCCTCCGAGCCAGATACCGAACGCCTGGACTGCGATCTCGCTGATGGCCCTCCAGTTGACCCCGCCCGAGGAAGCGGCTTTCTCAGTCCCGATGATCCCCATGCCGACCGCCAGGACGATAATACCCAGCACATCGTCGATCACCGCGCCGGCCATGATCGTCACGCCCTCCGCCGAATCCATCGCCTTGCGTTCGGAGAGGATGCGCGCCGTGATGCCGACCGAGGTAGCCGTACACATAATCCCCATGAACAGCGAGGCCGGATGCAGGAAACCGATTCCCGCAAAATGCGGCAGGAAATGCGGCATCAGGTAGACGGCGCACAGATCGCCGAAGAGGAACGAGGCGACCACGCCGCCCACGCCGATGAACGAACCGGCAACCGAGTACCGGAGGAAAAGTTTCAAGTCCGTCTCCAGCCCGGAGAGAAACAGCAGAATGACCGACGCAATCGTGCAGATACCGTATAACTCCGGCGTGACGGGGATCGACGCATCGGCGGGAAACGGGAAAACCCCGTTTTTGAAAAGGCCATTCCCGAAACCGAAACCACCGAGGGCGTAGGGGCCGATCAGGACGCCGGAAGCCAGTTCCCCCAGCACACTGGGAAGCTTGCAGCAGGAGGCGAACATCCCGCCCAGTTTGGCGACAAACAAGATCATGCCGATCTGAAAGACGAGGAACATCATCTGATGCGTCAACTTCTCGCCTGCGGAGACTGCTTCTTCGGCAGCGACGGCAGGGAGGGCAGCGACCAGGGCAATCAACAGGAAAACCCAAGACTTGCGCAGTAAACCACCGCGCCCCCCCTCCGCCGCCCCCCCCTCCGGAAGCACTCGATCAAAAAGACTCATGACTGAACCCCGTGTACAAACGAAAAACGCGACGTATTTTCCTCCAACCACCCGCAAAACGCAAGCGTAAAAAAACAGACAAATCGAAGATGGAACATCGGGGAATTCACGGACGTTTCTGAATACGGCCCGTGCGGCAAGTATCTCCCTGATCCGAATTCCCTCATTGAACTCGACGAGGTATCACAGTTTGCAAAATGTGATACCTGTCTGCCGCCGTCCATCAAGCACCTTGTCGTTTCGCCGGAGTGTATTTGGTCAAAATAAGGTGTAGTTCGTACTTCATTTTCTCCTTGGAATGTGCTAAACTTGACTTTTCACATTCATCAAAAGGCATGGTTATGACGACGACCGAATACGATTTCACCGCCATCGAGAAAAAATGGCAGAAGTACTGGGACGAACACAAGACGTTCAAGACACGGGACTTTGTGCCCGGCAAGCAGAAGTTCTACTGTCTCGACATGTTCCCCTACCCCAGCGGCGCGGGGCTTCACGTCGGCCATCCCGAAGGGTATACGGCGACGGACATCATCTGCCGCTACAAGCGGATGCGCGGGTTCAACGTCCTGCACCCGATGGGGTGGGACGCTTTCGGCCTCCCCGCCGAGCAGTACGCCGTCGAAACCGGCACGCACCCTGCGATCACCACGAAGAAAAACGTAGACCGGTTCCGTGCGCAGATCAAAGCGCTCGGATTCAGTTACGACTGGGACAGAGAAGTCAACACGACCGATCCAAAGTACTACCGTTGGACGCAGTGGATTTTCGAGCAGCTTTACAAGAAAGGCCTCGCTTACGTCGCGGAAGTCCCCGTCAACTGGTGTCCCGCGCTGGGCACGGTGCTGGCGAACGAAGAGGTTATCGACGGGCGCAGCGAACGCGGCAACCATCCCGTCGAACGCCGCCCGATGCGCCAGTGGATGCTGCGCATCACAAAATACGCCGACCGTCTGCTGGAAGACCTCGAAGAACTCGACTGGCCGGAAGGCATCAAGGAGATGCAACGCAACTGGATCGGGCGGTCAACGGGGGCGATGGTAGACTTCAAGGTCGATCTCGGACTGTCCGGAGAGGATGTCGTCACGGTCTATACCACGCGCTGCGACACGCTCTTCGGCGCGACGTACATGGTAATGAGTCCCGAACATCCGCTGCTGAAAACATGGATTGAAAAAGGATTGATCGTCAATGCCGAAGAGGTGGCCGCTTACCAGAAGAAGGCCGCATCGAAGAGCGACCTGGAACGCACTGAACTCAACAAGGAGAAGACGGGCGTCAGGCTACAGGGCGTAACGGGCGTCAACCCCGTGAATTCCGGGAGCTTGCCGATTTTCATCTCCGACTACGTGCTGGCCAGCTACGGCACGGGCGCGATCATGGCCGTTCCGGCACACGACGAGCGTGACTTCGATTTCGCGAAGGTGTTTGACCTGCCGATCGTACAGGTCGTCGCGCCTGCCGGAAGCGAAGCCGCGACGAACGCCTCGCCGGATCCCGTGCCATACACGGGCACCGAAGCATTCACCGACATCGCGACGGGGGTGATGGTGTCGTCCGGATTCCTTACGGGGCTTTCCGTGGATGACGCACGCAAAAAGATGATTACCTGGCTGGAGGAGAAAGGCGTGGGACACGCCAAAACGCAGTACAAACTCCGCGACTGGCTTTTCAGCCGCCAACGCTACTGGGGCGAACCTTTCCCCGTCATCCACATGGAAGACGGTTCGACGCGTCTCGTGCCGGAGGACGAACTGCCGCTTGAACTCCCGGCGATGGAAGACTTCAAGCCGACGGGTACAGGCGAACCTCCGCTCGCCAAGGCGAAGGCATGGGTCGAGTACACCGACCCGGAGACCGGCATGAAGGGCCTCCGCGAAACCAACACGATGCCCCAGTGGGCGGGCAGCTGCTGGTACTACCTGCGTTACTGCGATCCGCTGGATGAGAACGCGCTCATCTCCGGCGAACTGGAGAAATACTGGCTACCGGTGGATCTTTACGTCGGCGGCGCGGAACACGCCGTTCTGCACCTTCTTTACGCGCGTTTCTGGCATAAGGTACTCTACGATCTCGGCGTCGTCTCGACGAAAGAACCCTTCCGGAAACTCGTCAATCAGGGAATGATCCTCGGTATTTCGTACAAGGACGCACGCGGTGCGCTCGTGCCAATGGACAAGGTGACGTTCAAGGACGGTGCAGCGTACAGCGAGGAAACGGGCGAAAAACTCACCGAATTCCCCGCAAAGATGTCGAAATCGCTGAAAAACGTCATCAACCCCGATGACGTCATCCGCGAATACGGCGCGGACTCGATGCGCCTGTACGAAATGTTCATGGGACCGCTCGTCGCGGTGAAACCCTGGAGCACCAAAGGCGTCGAAGGCGTGACCCGGTTCCTGAAGCGCGCGTTCCGCATGGTGAAAGAGCAGCCGCTCTGCGAGGAAATCACCGATGAACAGAAACGGACGCTGCACCAGACCATCAAGAAGGTCACGGACGATCTGGAGACGATGAGTTTCAACACGGCGATCAGCGCGATGATGGTCTTCGTGAACGCCTTCATCGGCGAGGACAAGCCGCTTCCCCGCGAAGCGGCCGAAAAGTTCGTGCTGATCCTCGCCCCGTTCGCGCCGCACCTCTGCGAGGAGCTGTGGGAATACCTCGGACATGCGGACACGCTTGCCTACGAGCCTTGGCCCGCTTACGACGAGGGTTTTCTGAAAACGGACGAGGTGGAAATCCTCGTGCAACTGCTGGGCAGGCCGAAGACGCGCATCAAGGTTCCGCACGGTGCGGACAACGCCACGCTGGAAAAACTGGCGCTCACCGACGCGAAGGTGCAGGAGGCACTCGCGGGCAAGACCGTCCGCAAGGTCATCTGCGTTCCCAACCGCCTGGTCAACATCGTGGCGCAATGACGCCGTTTCGGATTGACTTTTCTATTGCGAAACGGTAAAGTAGGGTTTGTCTTTGCGTTGGAATGTGAGGGAAAAACATGGCAACAGTGATGGTTTTGGAAGGTCCGTTGAAGGGACAGTCAATCGAACTCACGCAACCGGTCACGCGAATCGGTCGTCGCGAGGGGAACGATTGGGTTTTGTCCGACGGTTCGGTTTCCAGTGCGCATTGTGAAATCGAGATCCGCGACGGGAATTTCATTTTGCGCGACCTTGGCTCCACAAACGGGTCGAGGGTCAACAACGAACCGATCAGTGAACACGTGTTGTATCGGAACGACATCCTCCAGCTGGGCGACGTCAAGTTGATGATCGACGGAGAGGACGTGCCTGTCGCACAGGAGGTGCCGGCGGAGGGGATGGAACCGATTCCACGCACAACGATCGTGATCACGCAGAACAAGAAAGCCGCGCCTCCGAAAGAGTTCGTCCAGCGGAAGAGTGGAACCAAGGTCTGGGTTTTCCTGATCCTCGTCCTCTTGGCTGTCATCGGTTATTTCCTCTACCTTTTCCTCGTCGGGAAATAGTCTTTCCCTAGGCGGCGCGCGCGTTGCGGGCCGCCTTTTCTGTCTAGTCTAACCTATCCACCAGCAGAGTACACGTTATGCGCTATTTGCCCCTATCCGTCCTGCTCTTTGCCACCCTGTGCGTGTCCGCATCCGAAGAACGCCTTCCCGACTACCCGCTGTTGAAACGCGACACGGTGGTCGAAGCGGCGAAGGGCGCGACCGCCGAACGTTTCCCGGACGCCGACAGCGTGCTGGTCGACGACATCGTCTTCACCGAGTATGCGGCGGACGGAACGGATGCGACGTGGGATGACGAATATACGAAAATCCTTACCGAAAAGGGACGGCGCGACGCCTCTACGCTGACGCTCGGCTTTAATGCATTCTACGGAGCCGTCCGCATCCTCGTCGCCGAAATCATCAAGCCGGACGGCCGCGTGATTCCCGTGGACATCGCGGCGAACAGCCGCGTCATGATTGATTCCGGACAAATGGGATCAAACATCTACGACCCCAACGACAAGCAGCTCTCCCTCTCCGTGCCGGGGTTGGAAATCGGCGACCTGCGCCACGTTCTCGTCTGCCGTGAAACGATCCGCACACGGATGCCGAACACCTGGTGCGATTACACGACGTTCGAATCCACGACGCCGATTCTCTCGCTCCGTTATGTCGTCTCCGAGCCGGCGGAACTCCCCATGAAGAAACGCCTCCTACGGTCGCCCGTCGCGGACACCGTCGCCTACACGAAAGCACCGGGGAAGGGAGGGCGCACGATCCACACCTGGCAGGCACGGAACGTGCCGCGAATGTTCCCGGAACCCGATATGCCCGCGGCATACACAGTCGTGCAGCGGCTCCTGCTCAGCACCCTGCCAGATTGGGAGACGGTTTCGCGCTGGTATGCGAAACTCTGCGAGAAGCCGCTCGCCGACGTCACTCCGGAAATGCGGGAAAAGGTCGCCGAATTGACCCGCGACGCGAAGACGCGCGAGGAGAAAATCCACGCAATCTTCACGTTTGTCTCGCAACAAATCCGCTACATGGGCGTCACCACGGAAGATGTCGCCCCCGGTTACGAGCCGCACCCGGTCAGCATCACGTTCAAAAACCGGTACGGCGTTTGCCGCGACAAGGCCGCTCTGCTGGTGACCCTTCTCCGGCTCGCCGGTTTCAAGGCTTACCCCGTGCTCATCAATGTCGGTCCAAAGAAAGACCAAGGCGCGCCGATGCCGTATTTCAATCACGCGATCACGGGGGTGCGGAACGACGACGGCAGTTACCAGTTGATGGACTCCACCAATGAAAACACCGCGGACCTTTTCCCTGCCTATCTCGGCAACTGTTCCTACCTCGTCGCGACGGAGGAGGGGGATTCCCTGCGCGTCTCCCCCGTCTATCCGGTCGAGAAGGAACTTCTGACCGTTGAAACGCTCGGCACGCTTGAAGAAACCGGGACCGCCGTCTTCAACTCTTCGCTCGCCTTCACCGGCATCAACGACACCGTCTACCGGGGTTATTTCCTCCGCACAAAGAAGGAGAAACGCCGCGCCTTTTTTGAGCGGATTCTAAAGATGCAACTCCCCGGCGCGGAAGTGCTGACCTGTGACATCATGCCGGAAAACCTGCAAGACACGCGCCAGCCGCTCGCCGTCCGCCTTGCCTTCCGTGTGCCGGGATACCCCGTCCGGGGGGATTCGCTCGACGCGCTTTCCCTTCCCTGGATCGGCGCGGGATTGGGCTATGCGAATTTCGTCGTCGGGAAGACGGGGTTGAAAGAACGCAAGTATCCGATGTTAACCGAAATCGCCTGTGGCGTAAAGGAACACGTCTCGATCAAGCTGGGAACGGCAATGGGGCGCCCTCAGGAATTTCCGCCCGTCACAAATCTCGACCGTGGCGGAATTGCCTTCCGACTGGAAATGGCGGCGACCAACGGCGTGTTCACCGCAACGCGCGACTACTTCGTCAAGTCGGTGGAGTTCTCCCCTGCCGACTACCTGACTTTGAAGCAGACGTTGACGGAAATGGAACAGGCGGGGAAATTCCGTCCGCTCTTCGCGGCGAAAGGACGTGACGGCGTCCCCGATTCCGAAATCCTCTTCGACCATACGCAGACGCGGGTTACCTCCGCCACCTCGTACGAGACGCTGCACACCTGGTCGCGCCGTATCCTCACCTACAACGGGACCAAGAAATACGCCGAGGTGAAACTTGGGTACAACCCTGTCTGGCAGACGCTCGACCTCGTTTCCGCCGTCGTCTCCAACAAAAACGGGAAAGTCTTCTCGGCAGCCAGCCAAGAGATCCACCGCATGGACGCCTCGTGGGTCTCCTCCGCGCCCCGCTATCCGGGGGGGAAGGAACTGGTAGTCAACCTTCCGGGCGTGGAAGTCGGGAGCGTCATCACCATTACCACTCGTTTCGTCCAGACCAACGATACGTTTTATTGCAAGGCGTTGACGTTCGGCGGGTTCGTCCCGACGAAGGACGAACGGTTCAGCCTCGCCTACCCGTCCAGCCTCCCACGCCCACGTTTCCGTCTTTTCCATCCCGCCAGCGTCGAATTCACGAGCGAGACGAACGCAGACACCGTCGTCTACTCCTGGATATCCGCCGGACTTCCGACGGTGAAACAGGAATCCTCCCTTCCGCCTTGGTACCGGTTCCAGCCTACGCTCTTCCTCAGCTGCGGGAACTGGAAAGATTACGCCGCACTGCTCTACGGCACGTTCGACCGGGTTCTCGAACAGAGCGCGAAAGCGTCGGAAGAGGCGCGACGCCTGGTCAAGGACGCGACGACGACGCGTGAAAAAATCCTTGCCATTCGAAACGAAGTCATGCGGACTATCCGCGTATCCGGCCCCGGATTTCTCTCCCTCCCGCTCGACACCCTTTCCACGCCAGACCGTACGCTCGCCGACCGTTACGGACACGCCGCCGACCGCGCCTTGCTGTTGGCCGCGATGCTCCGCGCCGCCGGGCTGGATGCAGACCTCGTGATTGCATCAGGCGACACCACACAATACCCCGCGTATGCATTCCCGCGTCGTGAACTGCCGCAAGAGGGCTACTTCCACGAACCGCTCGTCCGTGTCCGCGACGGGGGGCGCGTCTACCTCCTGAATGACGGAACGCAGTACAGCGAACTCGGTTCCACCTCGCTCGACGGCGCATACGCGCTCACGCGTGGCGGCGTGATCGAAACGCTCCACGCCGAGCCGGATATGCGGGACCGCGACCTGACCGATATCGTTATCGACCTCAAGTCCGATGGCGACGCGACGTTCACCGTGACGAACTGGGTATTCGGCTCTTACGCCGGCATCTACCGCTGCCGTTACAAAGAAATGTTGCCGGAAGACCTCCGCCGCCATGCGCTGGAGACCGCAGGCCACATCTCAAAATCCGCCGAGCTGATTTCCCCGTTCGTGACGGAGACAGATGCCTACCCAGGCTACACGGCCTACTCTGTCGCAGTGAAAAAATTCGCAGCCACATTCGGGAAACGGCTCTCCGTCTCCCTCTTCAGCCTTGATGGGGCGATCTTCCCGTTGCAGGAAGACCAGCGAGAAAACCCGCTCTTCCTTTCCCGCACCACCCCTGAAGAAGTCCGTTGCCTCGTTCGCTTCCCGAAAGGGTACACTCGGTTGGAACTTGTCCCCTCAAGCCTCGACTGGACTTTCCCGGACGGTCTCGGAATGTATGCCTTCCGCGTCTCGCAGAAAACCGACGCGGATGGACGCCTGTGCGTCAGACTTACCCGTGAACTCAGGCGAACGACCGGGGAGACCCAGCCGGAACTCTACCCGACCTTGTTGGAGTACAACCGACTCTCAACCCATCCCTCACGAAAAAACATCGTTGCCGCGCAGCCGGAATAACCCGGCCGAACGGGACAGGAAAGGATAATCGATATGGCCGACATCACTTTTACAAGAGCATTCGGAACGGATGTTGCTGAATTCTCCACGCCCTATGCAACCGCGACCGTCTCCTTCTTCGGGGGACAGACGCTCTCCTTCAAACCGAGAGACGGGGAAGACCTGCTCTTCCGTCCAGCGGAAATCGATTTTACAAAAGGGGAAGAAGTCCACGGGGGAATTCCCGTCTGCTGGCCTTGGTTCGGCGCGTGCGGCGAACCGGGAACCGGGAAGCATGGTTTCTTCCGCTACTCCAGGCTCCAGCACCTTGAAACCCATTGGGGAAATGAAAGCGCCCGCCTCGTGCTGGGACTTTTCTCCTCACCGGAAACGGAGGCGATCTGGCCGTATTCCTTCGAGGCCATCTTCACGATTCGCCTCTCCGACCGCCTGACGCTTGAATTGACGCAGACCAACACGGGGGATAAACCCTTTGCCGTCACCGAGGGATTCCACCCGTACCTGCGCGTCAGCGACCGCGACAACGTATCGGTGGCGGGTGTGGACGGCGATCCGTGCGTCCTCGCGACGGACGGTGTTCCCGGCGTGCAGCAGGGCGACTACAAACCGGTTCCGAACGGCAGCATGGTGTTCACGCCGCACCTCGACACGCACATTTTGCGCGATCCTGGCTTGAAACGCGAAATCCACGTGAAAGGCACCGGCACGAAAAAACTGGTTGTCTGGAATCCTGGAAAATTCGGTCCCGGAGACTGGCAGAATCTCGGCGCGGAAGACTACCGGCATTTCCTCTGTGTCGAACCCGCGACCCTCTTCCGAGACGCCGCCGTGACTCTCGCCCCCGGCGAAACACACACGATCCGCATGGAACTCTACGCCACTCCGATCGCCTAACGCCCGCCGCCTTGTCGAGCGATTTCGCGAATGAGAATACCACTTTCCCTTTTCGTGTTCTTCGAAGGGAATTATTCGAGTTCGCGGCCTTTTGTTTCGCGAAGGAAACGGGCGACGACGAGGAAACCGGCGACGCATATCGCTGAATACAACCCGAATGTCCCCGCAGCCCCGAAGGCGACATTGATTGGTTTGAATGTAAGCGTCAGACCGAAACAGGAAATCCAGAGTGCCGCGACAGCCACCGACATCGCCGTACCCCGGACACGGTCGGGGAAGAGTTCGCTCAACACCACCCATGTGATCGGTGCAAGCGTCATCGCATAGCATGCGATCGCCGCCATTACCACAACGAGAACCGCGACACCCTTTACCTCGAAGAAATAACAGGTGCCAAGGATCGCGTACAAAACCGCCAATCCCCCCGCGCCGAGCAGCATCAACGGGCGGCGCCCCCATTTGTCTACCAGGCACATTGCGAAAACCGTGAACACACAGTTCACAATTCCCGTAATCACTTGGTTGAACATCACGCCGGAGACATCATACCCGGCCGCTTTGAAAATCTCCTCCGCGTAATTGAACACCACGTTGATCCCGCACCACTGCTGGAATGCGGCTAGGAACACGCCCAACGCGAGAAGCGCGAAAAGCGGACGAGATGTCCCCGCGACCGGTCTGTCTTCCCGGACAACGGGCGCGCCTTTCTGGTCGGACACGCGCCAACGAGGACTTTCCGGAATGAAAAAAGCCAGCACAAGAAACAATGCGGCGGGAACGGTCTCTGCACCGAACATGACCCGCCAGGAAATCTCCGGGACTGCCTTCTGGAACACGATGTAGTTGACAAGCTGCGCCAAGATAATCCCGATGACAATCGTGAACTGGTTGAGTGAAACGAGGCGGCCGCGCAGTTCCGCCGGAGAAACCTCTGCAATGTAGACGGGCGAGACGTTTGAGGCAAGCCCGATTCCGATACCACCTAAGATACGTGCCGCAATGAACGACCAATACCCGGTCGCGAACGCCGTCCAGAGTGCGCTGATCGTGAAAAAAACCGCTGCGAGGAGGAGCGAGGGTTTGCGCCCGAAACGGTCGGGGAACCATCCAAGCCCGATCGCGCCTCCGATGCACCCCAGCACGGCAGAACTCATCGCAAAGCCTGACTCCCACGCTTTCGCCGCGTCGGCAAGTCCGAAATACGGCTCGTAGAACGGTTTCGCCCCTCCGATGACAACCCAGTCATAGCCGAAGAGCAGGCCTCCCATTGCCGCCACCATGCACACCATCAACAACTTCAGTTTCGACATACGTCCCTCCGTACGGGCGAACAGTATACAAGATCCCCGCCCATCTGTCATCTTTTTCATGCGACAGAGTGAAAACATGAATGCGGCAGATACCCCCGTCGGAAACGTCGTCGTCCGGCGGCTCATTCACGGATGTGGAAGAGAATTCCCGGCAGACGTATGCCATCCACATGGAGTTCGCCCCCGTGGAATAGTCCTTGCGCCGTGATCCGTCCCGTCGTTTCCAACACGAACGTCCCTTTCGGAAGGTTCTCGATGTAAAAACGGGTTTCTGATGTTCCTGTTGTTTTGTAATAACGGACGCCTTTGCGCATCCGCCACCCGTCGTCTTCAGGAAGCGGTTGGAGACAGGCTGGCCGGTCTTCGACAACGCACAAACGCGAACGCGGACGTTCACTTTCCAGTTCAAGGCGCGTCACGATTTCCATTCCATTTTCCGCCTCGCCCCTGAAGGGGAGAAGCGTCCCCTCCCTTACAGATGAAGGACGGATGAAAAACCGCCTCCGAACAGCGAGCGTCCCGTCGCCCGCCGAAAGTTTGCGCGCGTCTTCTTCAAAACGCCAATGCAATTCCAACCAGCGCCGCTTCGTGGAACCGTTCTGAACGGTTATCGCGCCAAGTTCGGATGTCGTTTCGCCTGCAGGGAAAACGCATTCGCACATTCCATTTGTCGCAACCGACCACTCGACTGCGCGGTTCCCCAAACGCACGGAAACGTTCAGCGCTTCGCCTTCGTCTTCGTCAGTCGCCGAACGGAGCAACGCATAGAGGGCAGCCGCCGAAGCACCCGGAGTCCCCCACCCTTCGCCGTCTTTCAACACGAGTAATCGTTCCGCCGCGTTTTTCACCGTAGCGGTATCGCGCAGTTCCTGGAACAGTTCAAGTTCGGTAGCAAGCGTTTCCACAAGGTACGGCGTCCTTTCCCAACCGGCCATTTCGTCGGAAAGACGTTCCTGCAACCTCGTGCCGATTTTTCGCGCAGTTTCGGCATCGCCGGAACGCAAGAGGACGAGGGCGGCGCGCGCTTGTGAGAGCCGGTCCAGTTTCGTCCAGCCTTCGCGCAGTGCCGTAAGCCTGGATTCCATCTGGGTTTTCCGTATCCACCCGCCCTGTTTTTTCTCTTGAACAATACTTCGGAAATAAAGGCAGGCGGTCTCTGTAGCAGAAAGTCCGGTCCCATCAGGGGGGGCGTCTTTACGCAACCGCGCAGGCATTTCTTCCAGCGACTTCAGCACACGTTCCAAGGCTGCGTTTTTTTTCCCTGTTACCTGCTGGAGTCGAGCCAACATTCCGGCGACTTCCAGCGTGACATCCACATTCCCTTCCCCGCCGGGGAACCAAGCCCACATCCCGCCCGGTAGTTGGGATCTCGCCAAGGCACGCAACGCCTCTGCTTCTCCGTCCGCCTGTGGTCCTGCGGAATTCGTTTCTGTGCTGTTTAGCAAGGCATGCATACAAGCACGTGCGGCGGTATCTTCCGAACTTCCGTCGCCCTTCGTGGCAACGAACCGGTTCAACATCTGTTTCGCTGCCGCACGGGGCGTGGCGAACACGCGAACCGTCAGTTCCCGCGAACAAAGGGTGTCCGACTCATCCGAGACCAGTAACGGATTGAATTCCAGTTTTTGCGTGAGTTCCCCCGCAAGCGGGACAATGCGCGAAGTATCGGCTACGCCCAGTGCAGGCAAAACGGGAAGTACCCCCTCCGCCGACTCTTCGCATTCGGTGCTTTTCACCGTCGCACGGTACACCAGCAAGTCCGGGACATCGGCACGGAGTTTCATTGTGAAACGATGGTTTTCCCCAGACGTAAGCGCTGCTTCATCCTTTCCCGATTCCCGCGACAGTGCATTTCCAGCATTCCAGGAAAGCCGGATGGCTTGCGTTTCCGCCGTGTTATTCTGCACGATTCCGGGACAGACGGCTTCGTCGCCTTTCCTGAGGAAATCGGGGAGTTTCACAGAAAGCGAAAGCGGTTTGACGGTTTCGATACCGGAAACGTCGAAACGTCCAACCCGTCCCTCAGCATCGTGCGCGAACGCGAGAAGACGCCAGCGTCCAGATTCCGAAGGCGCGGTGAACGTGACGACGGTGTCCGTCTCCTCGCCGCTCTGGATCGCAGGTAGCGGATGGACGAGCGTTTCCGGTGACGCCTCCGTCAGCGCGCCTTCCGTGCGTTCTCGTTTCCGGTCGCGCGTCACGCGTGCCGATGTCTCCTCGGCCGGAAAATGACGCCGCACCGGCTGACGGCGGAAAAGCAAGAATGGCCGTTTCCATGGCGACACGATTGATTCCTGCCAGACCTCGCTATGGAAAGCGTCCATCGAGAGATTTTGAAATTCATGGAACATTCCGCGTCGGACCGGGGCGAAGACTCGCCCGCCCTGCCACTTCCATGGAGAAGCCGCATCACGCTTGGCGGGCAGAGAATCAAGATAGGCGGCAAGATTCGCCGTCTCATCCTCGGAAACCAGGAAAGAGACGATTTCCGCTGAACGCGGGTGACCCTTCGCGTCCGTGACGGAAAACGCCCATTTCTCCGTTCCACCGGGAAGAAGGCGCTCGTTGAAACTCGCCAATGAAAGGTTCAACACCTTGTCCGGGTGTTCCAGGGGAAACACCCGACGACGGCTGTAAAAGCGGTTCCCGTACAGGAAAGAGGTGTTCACGACAAGGGGACCATGCATCCTCTCCGTAACAGGGATTTCCAAAAGTCCTTGCGTCGTCCCTTCCCGGCTCCACGTTTCGGAGAGCAGCGTCGCCCCGTCGTAAACGCTGAAAAGGCAACGCCCGTGTTCGTATCCCGTTCCCCAGAACAGACGGAGATTCTGACCGGGACGGACCGTCGTGTCGGAGAAGGCAAGGAAATCCGCAACAGGAACGGCAAATCGTGACGCATTCGGATCAAAGACGCAGAACGCCGTCTCATTCGTCACGCGGTTTCTCGCAGGATCGGTCGTTTCAAAGCGGAAACGGTATACCCCCGGCTTAAGGTTGACACTCCCAGTCGCCGTCCCTTCGGACGAAGCCGCGACTGTCTGCGTTGCCAACTCTTCGCCATCCTCCCATTCGTTGAAAAGGTCGGCGTCCGCCTTATCCGCAGCCGGGCGTGTAATACCGAGCGGACGCTTGAGAGCACAGAGCTTTAGGGTTCCACGGGCGGCGCCCGGTTTTCCCGCCCTCGTCGATACCGCCAGCTTAAAAGAAATCGGAGAATCGGAGGGCAGCCATTTCGGAACCGACAGCGAAGCCTGCCATCCGAATCCCTCTTTGAAGCGTTTCACCTCCTCGTCAATCGAAAGCCCGTCCGGATGAAAACCGGGAGAGCGGCGTTCCGACACCAACAGACGTATACGGCGTTCAACGTGTTTACCTGCGGCGATACGCAAAACCGCGTCTTTGTCGGTATGCGGGGCATCGAACGTGTAGCGGAACGTGCCAAACGCATCGGTCTGAAGCGTTACCGAAACCGGTTTCACTGTATCCGGCCCGGAAAGGCTCACCGTCACGGAACGGTTCGTAACGGCCTGCCACCCCGATCCTTCGACACGGGTGACAACCCCCGCGACGTGGATCGACTGCCCCGGTTTATAGACAACACGGTCGGTGAAGAGCGAGACCCGTTCCGCGTTTTTCTTCGGTTGCGCACGTGAAACGGAAATGGGAGACCACGTGACGGAAACACCGTCTGGGGCTGTCGCCCGGAAAAGGTAATTTCCAGAGAGTCCTTTGAAGGAGAACGCGCCGTTTGCCGCCGTCCGCAACACGGCAATCTTCACGGAACGGCGTGCGCCCCGTTCCATTCTCCAAATCTCGACCTCGGCGTCCGCGATCGGTTCGCCATCCTTCGCACGCAACAAGTACCCTCTTTGTTCCCCGGAGGGGAGCGAGGGTGCGGTGAGCAGCACGCAATCCGAAACGCAGACCAGTTCCCCCAGCACAGGGGTATCCTTTGTGTCGAACGGATGGCCCGGCTTGGCAATCAGCGCGTATAACCCTTTCGGTAGATCCTTCGGGACAGTGACGGTGAACGTGCGTTCCTGGTAATCGGAACAAGGCGGGAGGTCCTGTGTCCAGGCTTTCACCTGTTTCCCCACGATGCCACCGGACAGCAAATGCCGCCAGGTCATTGTTCCTTCGGACAACGCGCACATCTCCGTGAACGAAAGCGGATAAAGCGAAAAAACAACTTCGCGGAGATTTCGGTAACGGATGGCGATTTCCGGCCAAGGTTCACACCACACGCGTTCCATTTCGAGCGAAAAGGAAGGTTGCTCCAATTCCCAGACAAGTCCGGCACAGAGTTTTCCTCCGGGACTGTCGGGATGCGCTGCCGCGCCGCGAGAAGCAATCATGTGGGCAAGACCAGGCTTCTGATCCGCGACGGCAAGTTGCGCGCGGAGCGCGTCTGCGCGGGAGGCGACTTCATACCGGCGCGCGCGCGCCGCGAGCTGTTCCAGCGCATCCGCGTAGCGGCGTTCGCGCACCTCGCCGGGGCGGCTCGCCGCATAACAAAACTGAAGACGGTTGAAATCAATCTCCTCAAACGCCCTCCGGTCTCTGTCGCGTTCGTGGAAGGAAAGAAGCGTCTGAAAAAGACGGACTGCCCGGAAGGCAGGACCGTCCTCACCCGTTTCTGGAGGATGGGCGCAGAAAACGGCTGCAGGACCGAGTGCATACCCGGATGCGTCCAACGGTTTTTCATCAAGGAAGAGACGGTCGAAGGCAATCGCATCCAGCGCGAGTCGATCGAAGAGCGTCGGCAGTGACTCGTTCCCATCCGGAACAGGCGCAAGCAGATCGGCATACTCCGAGGCGGAACCCCGCTTCAGCTCGTCGGCAAACGAGAACGCGGCATCGAAACAACGGCGAACTTCCGAAGCGGCGCGTTCTAGCGACCATCGGGCGGGATCGTCCCCCTCGTCATCTTCAAGTACCGTGTTCCGCTGGCCGACCAGCGGATGGTTCTCGCAGTAGGTCTCCCAATACCGGTGGGCGAGAATCGCCCGCAGCGCGGGCTGCATCGGTTCGGGGGCGGCATCGGCGAACGAGGAATAGACGGAAAGGAGATCGGGCACGGGGACATTCTCCAGCCGTCGGGAAACCTCCATACGTCGGATGGCGCACCGGACGGCCACGTCCCAGCGGTGGCGCGCGACGGC
The DNA here is from genome assembly GCA_017962315.1 of Kiritimatiellia bacterium. Classification (GTDB taxonomy): domain Bacteria; phylum Verrucomicrobiota; class Kiritimatiellia; order RFP12; family UBA1067; genus RGIG8368. The sequence goes on along the minus strand of JAGCVN010000111.1, from coordinate 2,843 downwards.
CTCCCCCTCGATCAGTGAAAGCTCGCGCACCGCGGTTTTCGGATGCCGCCCGGAAATCGCCGCATCGGCACGCCGCCAGGCCGCGTCGAAATCAAACGGCGCGGCCGAGACTGCCAGAGCCAAAAAGGCCGAGAGAACGGCAATTTGTAGTTTTCCCCGCATCCTTTCCTTTCTGCAAAAGACCTCTCCAGTCTAGCAGAATCGTCCCACCGAATAAAGAGTGAAAAATCACATTGACGCGGCGCTCGAAATACGCTATAGTGGCCTCCGTTTTCGCGGGCGTAGCTCAATGGCAGAGCCCCAGCCTTCCAAGCTGGTTACGAGGGTTCGATTCCCTTCGCCCGCTCCAATTGTATCTTTCGCCCAAGGGTACCTCAAACCGGATTATATTTGACCCAGTCCGACGGCTACATCGCTTAAGGCGAAGATTGGGTTTCTGCACGTAGATGCAACGAAGAAAAGTCGCTGGGTAACTAGACGTGGATTTATAGCCATCGCATCTGCATCGCTTGTAACGACGGTCGCTCTCGCGCTGACTCCAACCGGTGTTAGAAACCATCTGGGCTTATCCCTGTTTTTCCCGCTTAATTCCAGGATCATACTCTGCACACTCCGTCCCTTTGTCCCTCTGCGTGAGATATTCAACTGATTGGTCTTCAACCCCGCTCGTCCTCCTGCCCTTTCCAAGGTTCCACGGCTTTCACGCCTGCGGGATTGTCGGCAAGTGCAAGCAGATACGACATTTGCGATGGGTCTGTGTCATCAACAAGAAGCCGCGTGGCGACCTTCCGACGCTCCGCGTCGAACACGTGGCCCGCGTCCGCGCAACCGATGCGCCGCCCCCACGCGATCATCTTCCGCCCGTTCCGGTCGTCGCCGAAGAGTTCAACGATGCATTTCATGCGCACCTCGCCGTTACCGATGTTTCCGTGTACTCGCCAATGTTCATCATACCCCTTCACTATGAGTGACCAGTTCCACCATTTTGCAGGGCTTACCCTTCTTGCCTACTGGATGTTCTAAACGCCGGACAATCCCTCCCTTTTCTGCTTTATCAAGCCACGCCTTCACCTGTGCGGGAAGTAAATCAAGCGATGCCGCGAGCCGTCTCTTTATTTCCGTTTCCTTTCGTCTTCGCCCGATGAATCTCCCCAAACGCCACAAGATAGTCATTCAATTCGGATTCGCTGTTGAGCAGGCGGATTCTACCAGACACACGTGCTTTGGCGGTTTGCAACTGATCAGGAGGAATCAACGCCACCGCCGTTTCGATGATTTGATCGAAACTGATCACGTCCAACCTTGAAATTCTGTCACAGAACTCAGACATCGTTTTCCTTTACCCACATCTTACTTCCCCGTTATCGTCTCCGCGTCCGGGCATTCGCAATGGCGTTTCCAGTTGGTCAGAGCCGTTGCGTTGCTCGTGTTGGCATAGCAATAGTGGCAGAGGTGCGGGCAGGTGTTGTATTCGCCGATGTCCTTGGACATGATGCATCCACAGGCCTTGCGCTGCCCGGCGTCCTTCCGGTGCTCGTCCAGTACCCATCCGCTGGACGGATTGGCAAACATATCCGGTTCCACGTACCGGGCACCGATGAACTCCAGGAGCAGTGGATCGTGGTGGAAGCACTTCGCGATCAGCCGGTCGTCGATGCAACGGTTGTGTTCGATGCCGTACTGGTCAAGGTCTTTGATCTCGCCGCACGTCGCCGCCGCGATGCCCCAACCTTTTACCAATTCGCCGATGCGCTGCGCCACAGCGCACATTTCATCCGGCGTGAATTCGCGGGCGTTGACGCCGCCGTTCTTGAGGTTACCGCCGACCTTCTTATAGGCGTTGATGTCGATGAAGCTGAACACGAGCCGCGAAGTGTAACGCGCCACCTGGTCGCCCAACCGCTCGACCTTCGCGAGAATGTCTGGGACAGATAACTTATCGGTCAGAATCAGCGGATCGAAACGCCAGACGACGCGATCTTTCCCCACCCGTTCGGACAACCTCCTGAACGTTTCCACACGCTCTTCAAGCACCGGAACGCGCGGCTCGATCTTCTCCTCGTCATAGTCATTCAACGTGAACTGGAAATAGTAGTTGGGGCAGATACCGTCAAGAGCTTCGAGGTGGTCAAGCATCGGCTTCGGGTTCTTCGACCAGAAGACGATGCACCGCATTTTTTTGAAGCCGACGTAGAGCGGCTGGCCGTTGAACGGGTTGTACCATTTTACATACCCGGCCTTCAGCCGCTCCATAAACCAGTCGGCGTAGAACGCGGGGATGTCCGTCGATCGGCTTGCGGAGACAATGACAGGCATCTGGGCCAGCACCTTCGTACCGTCCGCAATGGTAATCTCGTCTTTCATCCAAGATGCCATCAACCCCTCTCACCTAATTCCTAGAACTCTCCCTTTTAAGGGCGGCGATATGCGCACACACGCCGCCCCACCTTGGCTCGCTTTCGCGCATCGACTTCCACGGCGGCGCTATCCCGCCACAACATCAATACTATGATACCACATCCCCTTGCGGGGTACAAGCGAAAACAATAATCGATGCTCCATAAGGGGACGAAGCCGCATCTCAGGGGCGGGGTCATTGACAAGCGTTCGTCAACCAAACGACGGTAATGCGCAGTGGACTGCGCGGCATTTCCGTTCGTCCACCGCCCCATTACAGGCTTTCCCCTCTTTCTCACTTCGTTATGTCGTGTAGTTTTCAAAACAGGACTGGTGTAGTTTTCAAAACAGGACTGCCTCAACAAGTGCAAACCCTTTGATTTTATTGGGTTTTGTTGAGGGGCAAGCTTGTCGGGAGTCCTGTTTTGCGCGAATTCAGCCGTGTA
>JAGCVN010000014.1 GCA_017962315.1 Kiritimatiellia bacterium | reverse complement strand
GGTAGTCAGCGCAGTCTTGATCTGTCTGAAACCAGTCCATGAACTCTTCGTAGTCATTCGGATATGGATGTTCTGGCGTCGCTTTCATGTTGAAAATGATATCAGATCCGCTTAGGCCCGTCAATCAGCCACCCAGTTACGCCAAATACGGCGGCGCACCGCGTTTCCACGACCACCCCGACTTCGGTCTCTTCTCCTGCGCCTCACAGGTGCAGATCGACGTAGACGAGGAAACGGTCGTACCGGTCATCAACGTTTTCAACGCCCTCGAACCGTTCAAAGCCGTGCTGTTCGCCAACTCGCCGTTCGGCGGCCGGGGTGAATTCCTGTGCGGACGTGACCACCTCTGGAGCCACAGCCTCCATGGCCTCAATCCGCACAACTGCGGTATGCACGGGGTCGCCCTGCGGTCGCTCGCCGATCTTGCGGGGTATTTGAAGTCCACAAGCCTTTATTGCGCCGAACGCGGCGGGAGGTATCTGAACTTCGAGCCAGTCCCGCTTTCCGAGTATATCACGAAGGGAACGGTCGTGGGCGAATACTGGGACGGGAAGGCCCACGTTCACCGGCACTGCCTTTTCGCCCCGTGCGCAGAGGATGTCGCCTGGTTGCGCCCGTTCAAGTTTGAAGATTTGACGCAACGCGGTACGGTCGAATTCCGTTCGATCTGCGGACAGCCCGTGCGAGACGCCTTCGCTCCTGCGGCGTTCCACGCCGGACTCGCCGAACACGTGGACGAGCTTGCGGATTTGCTGGCCGCCGACACAACCTTGTACGGACATGGCTACTGTGCCGCCGAATTGCGCGGTCTCATGGTACAACGCACATGGCCGTCGTTCATCGACCGGCCGGCGCTCACGGCACAGCTTCATCGGATCCTCGATCTTGCAAAAAGCGGCCTTGTTCGTCGTGGTTTCGGCGAAGAGCCGCTGCTGGCGCCGCTGCGCCGCCGTGCCGACACACTATCCAACCCCGCCCGCGAGCATCTCGCCCGCCTTGGACAAGGCGAATCCATCGAACAAATCGCGGACGACTACGGCTCGCTCCCGGCACAGGAGGTGGATCATGCTTGACATCAGGAAACCAGACTTGCGTCCGTTTGCGTTTGAAGGGAACTTCGGGCTGGAACGCGAGGCGTTGCGCGTGACCGTGGACGGGCGCATGGCGCTTACGCCGCACCCCTTCCCCTCCGACCACCCGCGAATCGTACGCGATTTCTGCGAAAACCAGACGGAAATCAACACCAGTGTCCATCCGGCGGTCGACGCCGCCATCGAGGAGCTAAAGGAGATCGACGCGGCGATCCGCGCGACAGTCGGACCACTGGGGGAACGGCTTTGGACGAACTCCAATCCGCCTCCGATCGCGGACGAGTCCGAGGTCATCACCGCCCGTTTCACGGGACCGTTCGCAGCCAAAAGCAACTACCGCGACTACCTGGCCGGGAAGTACGGAAAACGGCTTATGACCTATTGCGGCATCCATGTGAACTTCTCCTTCGGCGACAGGCTTGTGGACGCCGCAAGAGTGGAACGCGACGAACTCTATCTCCATGTCGCCTCGCAATGCGTCAAATGGGGCTGGGTGGTTGTAGCGTTGACGGCAGCCAGTCCCGCCGGAGACTACGCGAGCGTCCGCTGCTCGGAACGCGGCTACTGGAACCGCTTTGTGCCGGTCCTCGACTTCTCCAGCGCGAAGGCATATGCGAGAAGCATTGCACGGTACGTGCAAGACGGTCTGCTCATCGCACCGAGCGAACTCTACCATCCCGTTCGTCTCAAACCGCGCGGGCCGTACAATCTGCTCTCGCTCGCGGAGAGGGGCATCGACCACATCGAGATACGGTGTGTGGACCTGAATCCCCTGACAGGCGGGCTCGTAGATGCACGGGACGTTCAATTCGTGCATCTATTCCTTCTCTGGTGCGCGGCGCAACCGCGCGAGACGCTTTCGGCGGCGCAGCAGGAGGCAGCTGCGGGATGGTTCAAGGCGGCGGCCCGGCTCGACTTCGACTGGAGCACCGTCGGAGAGCTTCTGGAGCGGATGGGCGAGTTCTTCGCCGGGGTTTCGGGGACAACGGAAGTCCTCGCGTTTGAAGAGGAGAAAGTGTACCATCCCGAAAAACGATATTCACGCATGGAGGTCTGCCATGTGTGAACTCTTGGGAATGAGCGCGGGGACATGCCGGCGGGTGAACGATCTTTTGCGCGAATTCTATTCCCATGCGGAAGAACATCCCCACGGATGGGGGCTGGCACGGTTCCCGAAGACGGGGGCGCAATCCGTCGTGAAAGAACCCGTTTGCGCGACACGGAGTGTACGTCTTGCAAAACTTCTCGACGTTTCGATTGCAGAACGGGCGTTTATCGCCCACATTCGCTTCGCCACCATCGGCCACATCGAATACGTCAACTGTCATCCGTTCACGACGACAGACAACAGAGGCCGCATTTGGACACTCGCTCACAACGGGACGATTTTTGACGGTGTCCGCCTGAACGATTATACCACCGCCCAGTCCGGCGAGACGGACTCGGAGCGCCTCCTTCTCCATCTCGTCGCCGCAGTCAACCATGAACAAACGCGTCTCCACCGTGCGTTAGACGAGTCAGAACGGTTCGACACACTTTCCGCCATGATTGCCGAACTCGCGCCAAGAAACAAGCTCAACCTCCTTTTCTTCGACGGCGATGTTCTGTATGCACACTGCAATTTCAAGGGAACGTTACTTGTCCGGCGCGATGCCGGTGTCGTGACGTTTTCAACGAGGGCGCTTTCTGGTGAGGGTTGGGAACCATTGCCGTTTACATGCCTCGTCGCCGCAAAGGACGGCGAAATCGTCCGCACCTCGCCTCCGCATGGCAACGAGTACTTCTACAACCCGAACGATTACAGGATGCTGTATATGGACTTCGCCCGGCTGTAGGTGAACGACGAAGAGGAACTTGACGCAGACGAGGTTGATCGTGACGTGGCATCCGTTTCCACAAAACCCGGAAAGCCCAGACTTTTGGCTACCCTCGGAACGAGAGCCGTGTTAGAATGAACACACGAAAGGTGCAACAGGTCGAGACGCGAGCCGTCCGACAGGCAACACCGCCTGAACGGCGGGACACGGAGGAAGACAGGCATATGCTGCCGAACATGGACTATGATTTCGATACGATTGTTCCCCGGCGCGGCACGGACTGCGAAAAATGGGACCGCCCGATCGAGGAGGGGGTTCTTCCGCTCTGGGTGGCGGATATGGATTTCCGGGCCGCGCCCGCCATCGTCGAGGCGCTCCGCCGCCGCGTGGACGCGGGTGTGTTCGGATACGCCCTGCCGCCCGCGTCGTGGCACGAAAGCCTTGTCCGCTGGCTGTCGCACCGGCACGGATGGATCGCCGACCCCGGTTCTATCCTCGATGCGACAGGCGTAGTCCCTGCCCTTGCCGCCACTGTCCGCGCATTTTGCGGGACGGGAGACAAAGTCATCGTCCAGTCGCCGGCGTACAACTGCTTCTATGCCGTCGTACGCGACCAAGGATTCGAGGTTGTCGAAAACAGGTTGTGCCGCATCCCCGCGCCCGAGGGCGCGGAGGGCGATTTCTCATACGAGATGGACTATGAAGACCTTGAACGAAAGGCCGCGGACCCAAAGACGAAGCTCCTCATCCTCTCGAATCCCCACAACCCCGTCGGGCGGGCGTGGCGACCGGACGAACTCAGGCTCGCGGGCGAGATATGCCGCCGGCACGGCGTATTCGTGGCAAGCGACGAAATTCACGCCGATCTCCAGATGCCCGGTTCGCACCATATCCCATTCGCCTCCCTCGGCAACGATTTCGCGCAGACCTCCGCAACGTTCTGGTCGGCCTCCAAGGCGTTCAACCTGGCCGGATTCCAGACTGCGGCCGTCATCTGCGCGAACGACGGCACGAGGGAACGCATACGCCGTGCATTGCGCGTCCACCGGACAGGCGATCTGAACGCCTTTGGCTTCGTCGCCGCGAAAACCGCTTGGGACGAATGCGAAGGATGGCTCGACGCCCTGCGCACCTATCTGCACGGCAACTATTCCACACTACGGGAATTTCTGCGGGCAAGGTTGCCTCGTTTGCACGTTGCGACGCTGGAGGCCACCTATCTCGCCTGGGTAGACACTTCCCCGCTGGGACTTCCGTCCGCAGAACTCGCCGGACGCCTTGAACACACGGCGAAGGTCAAGTTCGCGCCCGGTGCTCTCTACGGAGAGGCGGGCGACACGTCATTCCTTCGCATCAATCTCGCCAGCCCCCGTGCCATGTTGCTTGAGGCGCTTGAACGGACTGCCGGCTTTCTCAAAGGTACAACCGCCTGTATGTGAGAAGGGCGGCGATGCCATTGCAGAAATTCCAAAAAAGACAGGTCCGCCGCATCCCCCGATGCGACGGACCTGCGTTCGGGGGGACGCACTTTTGGAAAACTGCTTTCCCGCGTACACACCCCGGTTTCATGTCCCGCCTGACGGCAAAAACCGGAAATGACCCTATTTTCCGCCATTTCCGCATCATCCCCGCCTTTTATCGCGGGGATGCCGTTTTTTTAAAGGCAGAATCTGTGCCAGATTCGGAAACGGGGTGACCGGACCCCGCTTCACTTCGCCGTTAACTCCTGTCATACGGTAGTACCGCACATTCTCTCTTCCGATCTGCACAGTTCAAGCATCTTACAGGTTTTTCCTTTCTTGCCCACAGGATATTCAACTTCCTTGACGAGGCCCTCCTTCTCCGCTTTTTCAAGCCACGCCTTCACCTGCACCGGTACCAGTTCAAGCGACGCCGCCAGATGTTTTCGCACTTCCGTTTCCTTCCGTCTCACGGAAAGCAGCGCTTTCAATGCCTCGACAAACAAATCATAAGGAAATATCCTGTTTTCTCGTTGCGGCCTAATTGTGTCTGTTTGGGGGACAACGATTTCAGGCGTAGTTGGTTTTGCATGATACTCTTGAATTGATTCAGCCGCCGAGAACCCCGGCAGGAAACCATCCTCAACCTTCGACACATATGCGTCGCCACCTTTGATGTTCTCCACGACCGTTTTTCCCATGTCCCATTTCCTCGCCCCTCGCTTCAACAATTCCAGACACCCCTCGGAGGCGGGCATACCGAGAAACACGTACACGGGATGGTGCTCAGGTCGCTTGAGTTCCTCTACCGCACCTTCGAACGTGCCGCTTTTCCCCTTGCTGGAGCTGATGCCAGACTGCGCCACGAAGCAACCATCGGCCATGGCATATATGTACTTGTTGCGATCCATTGCAACGGCTCCGTAGCGAAACGGTCTCAGTTCGGGGTCGTAAGCCGAGAACAACAACGCTCCGCCATTCGCCAGCACGTCTCGGTTCGATGGTTCAAGGCACGCCTTCAAGAGGTCGCACGGTAACGCGCCTATCACCCTGCCGCCGCAGGTGAACGCCTCGCGCATCGACGTCTGATCCGCCCCCTGTGCGCCGCCCGAGACAATCGGCATGCCGAGATCCACGCATCCACGGACAACTTTCCTGATTGCCTCCGCCGCCTCGGCATTCAGATCGCGCGAGCCGACGACGGCCATTCCTCCGCCTTCAAAAAGCTGTGCGTTTCCGGCATAGTACAGGATGGCAGGCGCTTTGTCCTTGAGATACGTCCGCAGTCTTCTGGGGTAATGCGCATCCGCCCGGCTGACGGCTCGAACACCGTATGCGGACCACTTGTCCACGGCTGAAGAAAGAGTCATCCCTCGTCGTAGGAGCGCAATGATCCGTCCCTTCTCCGGCATGGCAACACGAGCGTTGGAACTCTCACGTGCACACACCTCCCCTACCAGCGTCTCATCGAGTTCCAGAAGGTCTGCCGGACGCTTCTGGAAACTGTTCAGCGCCGAGGCGAACACGTTGTACTGAGCAAGCGTCAGCGGTTCGGCCGCATTGCTGCTTCGACCGAAGGCGCTGCACAGGAGCAACACAGCCTGCGTGTCGGGCGTCATTGTGAAATCTTCGTTCATTGCTTCATTCTCCTTCATTCGCTGAATCCGCCAGTGCTAGCGGAATGACAAAATCGGCTCCCGCCTGGCGCAGGAGGGCTGCGGCAACGGTAAGCGTCCACCTAGAATCAACCATGTCGTCCACCAGCAGACATCCCCCTGCCGGCACAGGTCCGTTGACGGCAAACGCATCAATCACGTTGTTCTGCTGGAAGGCGGGATTCTCCATTGTCTTCTGCGGCGGCGTGTCAACCGTCTTGAGCAGTCCATGCCAGCAGGGAAGTCCGATACGCCGTGCCAGCCGCTCTGCAAAGTCCCCGACGAGCGCGTTGTCCCGACGCGACGGAACAGGCACAACCCAGCGGGGACGTTTCTCTGGTCGCCACTCCCGCAACATCTGTGCACACGCCTCGACCAGTCGGTCGTCGAAATGGGACGGACGCGTCTCGTACTTGCCCTGCCTGACGAGCCGCCCCCATTCACCCGCCCCGTAAAGCGAAAGCGCCCGCCCCTCCTCCATCCGGAGTTCCGGGGGGATCGTGCTGTTCCGCACACCTTCAAAACAGCGGATGGCACTTGCGGCATCTGCCCACCGGCTGCGCGGCTCAATCGGGACATACGATTTGCGGAGCATGTCCGCAGCCCGCTGGACGAGCTTCGGGTCAACCGTGTCCGCAAGCCTCTCGTCCGGACGACAATTCGCGCAGCGGCCGCAACGGTGTTCATCCATCGGGCTTTCAAGCACTTCGCACAGAAACTGCATGAGGCAGCCGTCCGTGCGAACATACTCATCCATCTGGCGGCACTCGGCTCGGCGGACATCCGTCAGGCGCTGGATGGTTTCCTTCGGCAGATGGTACTCGGTGACAAAAGGCGTCGCCCGGAACTTCGAACCATCCTTGACGACAGGCTGGGGACTTTCCGACATCATGAACTTTAGCGCCTGCTCGATCTTCCCTCGCCGGATGTTGAACGCATTAACAAGTTCCGTCATTGAAAGTCCCTCGGGCGCAGTGGCAAGCGCGTCAAGGATATGTCTGACAATGGCCTCTGATGGGAATGCGCTGCGAATGAAGTACTCGGCGATCTTGTCATCCTCCTCGCCGTTCAGCAGGACGCCGTATGCGGAATCTATGGCACGGCCGGCACGGCCGACCTGCTGGTAGTAATCGACGACAGACTTTGGCCGCTGGTAGTGGATGACAAAAGCAAGGTCCGGCTTGTCGAACCCCATGCTGAGCGCCGAGGTGGACGCAAGAACCCTGATGCGGTTCGTGAGCAGAAGATCCTCCAGGAACCTGCGGTAAACGCCCGTACGCGCGCTGTCGCTACCAGCCGTGCGCCAATCCGCCTTTGCCTCGAGCTCGGCGCGCAACTGCGGATCAAGGTCGTCCGGCGGCAGCGAACCGCTTGAATAGGCGTACGCCTGAATCCCATTCTGGCGCAACCAGCGCGCAACGATTTCTGCGTCCCGAATCGTGAGCGCATAGACGATGCCCGAACCGCGAATCCTGGAGCTGAGGACTTCGACAAGCCAGGCAAGGCGCGCCTCCTGCGATGGGAGACGAATGTTCTCGAGGTAGAGGCTCTTGCGCACGAGACTTCCGCGCGAGATCTCGACGGCACCGCCAAGTTGCGCCTCGATGTCAGCAATGACGTGACCTGTCGCCGTGGCCGTCGTGGCGAGGACCGGAACCGTCCTCGGCAAATACATGAGGAGACGCGAAATCTTCTTGTAATCGGGACGGAAGTCATGTCCCCAATCGGACACGCAATGTGCCTCGTCGATTACCAGAAGGCCGATTCTGTCGGTGATCGGCTCAAGGATCTCCGTCCTGAAGGCGTCGTTCGCCAACCGTTCCGGAGAGACAATCAAAAAATCGGCGGAATCGGAAAGTATCTCCTCCTTGATGCCGTCCCACTCCCTCGGGTTTGTGGAATTGATCGTGTAGCAACGCACGCCGGCCCGTTCGGCCGCAGCCACCTGGTTGCGCATCAACGCAAGGAGCGGCGAGATGAGGAGCGTCATACCCCTTCCCTGCTCGCGCAGAAACTTCGCCGCGAGGAAGTAGATCATGCTCTTGCCCCAGCCCGTACGCTGCACCACAAGCTGCCGACGATTGTGAAGCACGCCGTCGATCGCCTCCCATTGTCCGTCACGGAAATCCGCCTTGTTGTTGCCAACGGCACGACGCAACCATGAAACGGCATATTCTCGAGTGATTCCCATTGTAATGTTCACTCCTGATTTTCCTGTAAGACTGGCAAACCTCGACAAAGCAATCGATCTTTTCAGCGTTTTTGTACAGACCTCTGTATCGCAATCGAGCGGTGGCCATATATCTGTTAAAACGCAAGTGAACTCCTCTGGATTCTTGCCCTCGTTACCAGGATAAAAGAGATACATGGTCCGTTTGTCATTTGGTACAACACAACGGATGCACCGGACAAATTTATTGTCAAGCGAACGATATGAAATCTCGTCAAAGATAAAATCGCTCTCATTAATACCGATTCTCACCAATGATCCAAAGGTAAATGGCATATCCCAGATAGAAAAAACATAGTTGGCTAATTTCATTCTAAAATCATCTCTCGCCAACTCTTCCACGATGAACTTACGACTCTCGCCTTCATATAAAACCAGACCGTTATTCGTCAAACGGAACTTCCAGTGCCTATACGTATAGTGGTCGTCAATTAGCATAAGTTCTTCCACGTAGAAGTCGGTGGATGGGGAAACTTGAACGAACTGGCTTGAATCCCAAGAACACGTATATACACGTAAAATATTACCCACTACTGCGGCAACTATATCTACTTTATGATTTCTTGAGAGGTCATTAGTATTAATCGTTGAAAAAAAGTATCTTGAAGTACCAACCATGAACTCATTAACAAAATGCCACAATGAATCCATGTCCTCGCAATGCTCACGTAATCCCATTTCATAATCATCACAATCTGAAATCGGAGCCAACCAATCAAATGTTGTCCGAGGTCCAGGAAGCAACTGAAGGTCTTTCCTTATCATGGATAACATTGGCAATCCCCTGTTTACATTGCATCACTTTCAGGCATAAGCCGCCTAGTTTTGACGAAACTTCCGCGTCGGCCCCCCGGCAAACACCATCCCATCGTTGAAACGATGCCATGATACCATATTCCCCTGCGCAAGGCAAGGGGGGAATTGGACACACATCGTCTGCAAGCTCACCCGTCTCAGTCTTCGGGCATACGGAAGAGTCCCTTCCTCCGTCCCTGTCTCCCCCCCCCCGCTTCTCACTTCGTCGAGAAGGGCGGTAACAGGCCGATCTCCGCACATTCCAAAAGGAGTTCACGGGCGACGGGAAGCGCGGCTTTCGCACCGAAACCGGCGTTTTCCACCAGAACGGTAATCGCGACGGCAGGTTTCCCTTTCGGTGCGAAACAGGTGAACCAGGCGTGGTCGCCGCCCTGCGCGGCCTGTGCCGTCCCCGTCTTGCCGCAGACGGATAATCCGGGAAGGTTCAGCGTCTTGCCCGTCCCCCGCGTAACGACCTCGGCCATAGCCCCTTTGACACGGCGCGCGGCGGACGCTTTGCAGAGGCGGGAACAGGTTTCCGGTTTGATGTCGGCGTCGAGTTGCGGCTGCATCATCACGCCGTCGTTTGCGATCGCGGCGGTGAAACAGGCGACATGGAGCGGCGTCACGAGAAGACGCCCCTGCCCGATGCAAAGCTGGGCGAGACTGCGCCGGTGAGGGTTTTCGGGAAAATTCCCCGCTTGCGTCTTCAACATCCCCGTGTCGCCTTCCAGATAGGCCAGCGGCTTTCCGATTTGCGTCTTGACGCCGAGTTCGGCGAACGCCATCGTGCCGAGCCGCATACCGAGTTGCGCGAAGTACGTGTTTGCCGAATGGACGATCGCCTCGTGCATCCCCATGTTGCCCCACCCTTTCCAGACCGCGCCGGCGCGACGGTAGGCGTAGTATTCGCTGTCGCGGATCGGCGGCGTGTGCGGACCAGCGACAAACCCCGACGCGGAACAGTTCAGAACGGGATCGAGCCCGCGGTCGAGCGCAACCGCCGCGACGACCGGCTTGAAGGTCGAGCCAGGCGGATACAATCCCTGGACGGCGCGATTGAACGCCGGCGTGTTCGCCGCGTCGCGCAGGGCCTCTTCTGGATGTTGCGGATCGAATGCGGGCGAACTGACCAAGGCGAGGATCCGCCCCGTGGCGGGAACGATCGCGACGACGGCGCCTTTGCGTCCGTCGAGCAGGTCGTAGGCTTTCTTCTGGAGGCGGGCGTCGAGCGTGAGGTTGACCGGCCGGCCTTCCTTCAGGCGGGGGGTCATCAGCAGTTCCTTCAGCGATTTCTTGTCGATATCCGCGTCATACCCCGAAAGGCGCGGATCGAACACGCGTTCAATGGCCGTGATCCCGTACCGTGAATCGAAGTATCCCAGCGGATGCGCGGCAGCCGCTCCGAGCGGATAGCGTCGTCCCCAGACGTCGCCAGGGACGGGCGCGGCAAGCACCAGTCCGCGCCGATCGAGAATCGGCCCGCGGGCGGTCTGGAGTTCCGCCGCGTTCGACCGGCGGTTGTACTTCCGTCCGAAACGGACGAACGACGGGTTTGTGTAACCGAAAATCTGCCAGAACGCCTGGTAGGCGAAGACGGCGAGGAACCCGGCGAAAAAAAACAGCCTGAGCGGCGTAAAACTGGACACCTTACCGGGACGGGGCGGCGAACAGGCGGCAAGCGTCCCGATGGCGGTGAGCGCGAGGAACACCAACAGGCAGACGCGCATGAGGGGCGGCCAGAAAGACACTGGTTCGGCGGCTAACAACGGCAAGGCGCGCCTCCCCCTAGCGGCCCATGCCGAACAATTGCAGGCAACGGCGGAAATCGGCGGGCAACGGGCTGTGCGCCTTGATCTCCTCGTGCGGGTTCAACGGGTCCTGGAGTTCCAGCGAACAGGCGTGCAGCATGTGGCGCGGGAGCGTCAACATACGCGGGTCGCGCGCCTTCTTCATGCCGTATTCGGAATCGCCCAGGACGGGGAAATGCAGCATCGAAAGGTGGCGGCGGATCTGGTGCGTACGTCCGGTCTCGATGCGGATCTTGAGGAAACTCGCGTCCTTCGTCGCCATAATGCGTGTGATATGGCTGATCGCGCGTTCGCCATCCAGTTCGGCGGTGAGCGTGGACGACTTCCTGTCGTAATATCCCGCGACCACCGCCTGGTAGAACTTGCTGACCTTGTGGGTCTTGTAGACCATGACGGCGGCCTCGCGCGCGGCCTCGCTCTTGGCGAAGAGGAGGCATCCGGTGGTGTCGCGGTCAAGACGGTGGACGGCGCAGACGGAAGGGTTCCCCGTCTGTTCGCGGAGAAGCGCCTCCACGCTGTTTTTCCCGACGGACAGCAGCTTCGCGGGCTTATCGACGACAAGGTAGTTGTCGTTTTCGACCAGCACGCGGATCTTGCGGGGCGCCTCCGGCTTGAGCGTTTTTTCCCCTCTCTTCGCGTCGGGCTTGGGCGCCTCCACGACATCCCCCGCCTTCAAGGGGTGGCGCGCCATCCAGACAAGCCTGCGGTTCACCCAGACCCGGCGCGCGTCGAGGAGCGCCTTCGCCTCGCGGAGGGATACGGCGTATTTTCGGGAGAGGAACGCCTGGAGCGTCTGCCCCGCCTCGGCACGCGTCACAAGGAAAAGCTGCAGGGAAGAGGTGTTCTGTTTCATGTCGATCAACCAATCTGTATCATCGAACCCGTCACGCCGAAAATCTTGCCGGTCTGCTGCCGGTCGGGTTCAAACCGGACTTCAAGGACGGCCGAACCGCCCGCGCCAGACTCGATCGTCACCTGGCCCTCCGCCGGTTTCCCGCCGAGGGCGGCGTCGAAATAACCGCGCAACGCCTCGTCGGCGAACACGTCATCGAAGCGCGTACCGACGACCTCATCAGCGGCGGCGAAACCGAACATGGCGAGGAAGGAGGGATTGACAAGGCGGAACACGCGCTCCGTGTCACAGACGAAACCCGCGCTGAGTTGCGTGTTGAATGCGTTGCTCCCGCTCCGGAACATCTGCCACTGCTTACGACGGCGTTCGACGTTGCGGACGCAGAAAACGAGATCGCCTTTGTTCATCAGGTCGATCTGGCTGACGGCGACCTCGCCGGCGAAAAACGACCCGTCGCGGCACCTGCAGGGCAGATCGATGAGGATCCGCCGGTCGGAATCCAGATTCGCGCGGATCCGCTCGAAGACGCCGGGCGTCAGTCCGGGCATCACGACGGAAATATGCTGGTCGCGCAGTTCTTCCGCGGAACGCTGGAAAAACGCGGCCGCCCGTGAATTGATGTCCAACAGATGCCCGTTCGGATCGGTGACAAGAAGGGCATCGTAGAACCCCTCGACCAGTTGGCGGTAGAGGGACTTGTGGTTTTGAATCGGCGTAAGTAGGGCCATTTCCGTTCCTTCGTTGTCCTTTTCCTGCCGCTTACTATGCCATACTTCCCAACTCCTTTGCAATGAAAAAGTGTACTTCTATCTTGCGTTTGGACGGAAGGTGTGGCACGATGGAGGGCGAAAGGAATACCAAATGGCTGTTGACAGACTGGAAAGAATCAATTCCCTGCTCCGCCGCGAGATCGCGGAGGCGTTGCCGCGCATTTTCTTGAGCGACGAACGCATCGATGCCAGTTGCGTGACGATCCTGGATGTCAGCACGGCGCCGAACCTCCGAAACGCGACCGTGACGGTCTCCATTTTCAACCATCCGGAAGAGCATAGCGTCTACCTGCACCGGCTCGTGAAGGCGGCCCCTGAACTCCAGCGGCTGATCAACCGGGACTGCAAAATGAAGTTTACGCCGAAACTGCGGTTCGTCATCACCGATTCCCTGGAAAAGGGCGACCACGTGCTGGACGTTCTCAACCACCTGGACATTCCCGAATGAAAGCCTGGATCAATCCCCTTGAACTCGACGGCATCCTGGCCGTGGACAAACCGCGCGGAGTCGCCTCGCACGATGTCGTCAGCCGCGTCCGCCGCCTTTTCCGAATCGATAAGGCCGGGCACGGCGGCACGCTCGACACGAACGCGACAGGTCTGCTCCTGATCCTGCTGGGGAAGGCGACGAAGTTTTTCGACACCCTCCTCGCGAAAGACAAAGCCTACACCTGCACGATGCGCCTCGGATGCGAGACCAACACCCAGGACGACGAGGGCGAGGTGGTCGCGGAGAAACCGTTCGACTATGTGACACGCGGAGACCTGGAGCGCGTCCTTTCCGAATTCAGGGGTGACATTTTCCAGACGCCGCCGCCCGTCAACGCGGTCACGCTCGACGGCGTGACACGTTTCATCCGGCAGGAGGGGGAACGCAAGCAGCGGTTCGTCCACGTATTCCGTCTCCTCGTGACGGGATGGGAACCGCCGCAAGCGACGTTCGACATCCTCTGCACCAAGGGAGCCTACCTCCGGACAATCGCTCACGACGCCGGGCAGATGCTCGGCTGCGGCGCCTGCCTGACCGGCCTCCGCCGGACGGCTTCCGGCCGTTTCCGCGTGGAGGACGCACTCCCTTACGCCGACCTCGACACCCTCACCCCCGCACAGCTTGTCGAGCGCACCATCCCGATGCCGACCGCAGCCGCGCTTTTGAAAGAAACCTTTTAACACGGAGTCCACGATGGAAGACGGTATTGAACGGAATCTCGGCGAACAGCCGATCGCACACATCATGGCGGAAGCGGGACTGAAACCCCACGATCTCGTGGCCGTGGCCCCGGAACCGATGACGCACAAAATGGTGGCGCGCGCCTGCAAAGGCCGCCGCCTCACGCCAAATGTCCAGCACAAGGTCTTGAAGGCGTTGAACGCCGCAACGGGCAAGACATACACCCTCGACGATCTGTTCAACTACCGCTGAAAAGAAAGCGAGCGTCCGCGTGAGCCTCCTCGCGTCCATCCAGTCGCCTGACGGCGTAAAGCGTCTCGAATCCAAAGACCTCCCCGCCCTCGCGGAGGAAATCCGGACGGCCATTCTCGAAACCGTCAGCCGCAACGGTGGACACCTCGCCTCAAGCCTCGGCGTCGTCGAACTGACGATCGAACTGCTCCGCGTTTTCTCGCCGCCCGCCGACAAGGTGGTCTGGGACGTCGGACACCAGACGTACGCCTGGAAACTGTTGACCGGGCGGCGCGACCGGTTCGGCACGCTCCGCAAACTGGACGGGATCTCCGGCTTCTGCAGGCCGCAGGAGAGCCCGTACGACGCAACCATCAGCGGGCATGCCGGCGTCGCGCTCTCCGCCGCCCTTGGCATGGCCGTCGCGCGTGACCTGCACACGCGGCAGACGGCGGAGCCGCCCCGCCATGTCATCGCCGTCGTAGGCGACGGCTGCATGACGAACGGGATTTCCCTCGAAGCACTGAACGGCCTCTCCGACGCCAAAACGAAATTGATCGTCATCCTCAACGACAACGAAATGTCGATTTCCCAGAACGTCGGCGCCCTTTCGCGCCGGTTAGGCAGGATGCTGGTCGATGTTCACTACAACCGCATCAAACGGGCGGCGGAGAATGCCGGACACCGGCTGCACATGACGTTTCTCAGGGGACTCTACCACCGCGTCGAGCAGATCATCAAAAGCCTCTTCCTGAAGAACACCTTCTTCGAGGCGTTCGGCCTCCGCTACGTCGGACCGATCGACGGCCACGACTTCAAAGCCCTGCACAACGCCCTCCTCTCCGCCTCGGAGTACGACCGCCCCGTGCTCATTCACGTCGCCACGCAGAAAGGCATGGGGTACCCACCGGCGGAACGCGCCCCCTCGCAGTGGCACGGGGTCGGACCGTTCAACCTGGAGACGGGCGAACCGCGCAAGAAATTAGGCAGTAAAGGCTTCTCCCAGACCTTCGGAGAAGAAATGCTGAAACTCGCAGAGGAAGACCGGCGCATCGTCGCCGTGACGGCGGCAATGGAAGAAGGCACGGGGCTTGTCCCCTTCGCCAACCGTTTCCCGGACCGCTTTTTCGATGTCGGCATCTGCGAGGAACACGCGGCCGTCTTTTGTTCCGGTCTTGCGGCCGATGGATTCCGTCCCGTCTTCGCCGTCTATTCAACCTTCCTGCAGCGGGCGGTCGATTGCGTCATGCACGACATCTGCCTCGCGAACCTTCCCGTCCTTTTCTGCGTAGACCGGGCGGGCGTCGTCGGGGCGGACGGACCGACACACCACGGTGTATTTGACATCCCGATGTTACGTTGCCTCCCGAATCTCACGATCCTCCAGCCGTGCGGCGCATCGGAACTGTGCGCGATGATGCGCTGGGCGTTGGCGCACAACGGCCCGGTCGTGATCCGTTACCCGCGCCAGGCACCCGCCGAGACAGACGCGGCCGACGTCAAGCCGGAAGACATCGCCGCCGGCGCAACGGTCGTCCTGCCCCTTCCGGACGGAGAGGGGCCGAAGGTCTGGATCTGGGCGCTGGGCGACCACGTGTCCGTCGCGAAGGAAACGGCAGAACGATTGCGCACATCCGGCATCCGCGCCGGTGTCGTAAACGCCCGTTTCGTCAAACCGCTCTCACGCCCGCTTCTGGAGCGTTGCGCGGACGAGGTGGACATTCTCGCCACAATGGAAAACGGCGTGTTAAGCGGCGGTTTCGGTTCCGCCGTGCGCGAAGCCCTTTCGGGGAAGAAATGCCGCGTCCTTTCTTTCGGCTGGCCGGATGAATTCATCCCGCAGGGAACCGCCGCAGAACTCGCCGGACGTTACGGTCTGACCGCTTCCCAAATCGCAGAAACGGTGGCGAAAATTACGAAATAGGCTGATTCAACCGGCAAAGGTTTTTTCGAGGTGTGAAACGACGGTTTCTCCGGCAGAACAACGGGAGGAAAACCCGCGCGTTTTTTGAACGCAGCCCGTCCCTCGCGCCTCGACGCGAGTGAGTCGATTCGGATAACTGCTATACTGTCCCCGGTAAGCCGTGGGGTGAAGTTATAGACGAGAGCGAACCGCCCGCACTGCGCGCGGGAATGTAGATGGGGGTAACTTTTTTTATCTCACACAGAACCACGGAGAAGGGAAAGACGGCGTTCCCACCGCCCTTGCGGTGCGCAGCGAGCCGGACGGAAGGAACGTGTGTACAAAAAAATTAACGCAGAGGCGCAGAGACGCAGAGAAATGGCAACGGCAGGAAGGGCGCCCCTCCTTTCCATTTTACACTTTCCACTTTACACTGGCGTTGGGGGAATTGTCCAACAAACGGATTTGTTCGCCGCTAACGCGGCTCACATTCCCGGAATCGCGAAGGTCGTCAGGCCTGAACAAATCCGTTTGTTCTTCTTTCGTGACCGCCGCACCTCTTCAAGTTGTTGTCACGGTTGTCTCCGGTTCCAAGGCGTACCGTTGAAATATGCGTTCTGCATGGTTAAAGATTACTGTCACGATGTTTTGCAATTGCCCCCTGATGATCGGAGACAACACGGACAACTTGAGACAACGGCGCCACCCCTTTTCACTTTCCATTTTCTCCCCCCTGCCTCTGCGCTCTCCGCGTCTCTGCGTCCATAAATAATCCACTCCCTGTTGTGGGGTGAAATTATAGACGAGAGCGAACCGCCCGCGCTCGTGCGGGAATGTACATGAGGGTAAGTTTCTGGAAACAACATGAACAACTTAAACACAACGTTTACTTCTTCCGCGCACAACCGTGCGCGGTTATGAAAACGCCGCGCCGTTGCGCGGCGAAAGAAGGATGTTGTCTCTACAAGTTGTTTCGGTTGTCGTCAATCGAACTTATCGGCAAGGCGCAGCGAACAGGGGGAAGGCGGAAAATGCCCGTGCAAAGCCCCCGCTTTCCCACGCCCTGTCTGTTGCTTCACGTGCCTGATGGGCAACGGGGACGTTTGTCCATCTGCGTCCATTCATTAAAAAATAACACGCGAATCTCTCGCCGCTAAAACTTGGAAGAGTCTCAAAGTTATCCACAGTTACATTCCCGGACAAAGTGCGGGCGGCGGGGTTACCTTCCTCCGCATTGGTTCCCTATACTTCCGGCGTCTTTGACACGAAGAAGTCCGCCAGGGCATCGACGGTTCCGGAGAGGGTCGCCTCGCGGGCGACGGCATCCGGTTCGCGCCCGATTTTCCGCAACGCGGCGGCTGTCGGCTTACCGATCACGGCGACGGTTTTCCCTTCCAGGCTCGCTGCACCGAACCGGCCCACGTATGTTTCAACCGCCGAGGCACTTGCGAAGACGGCCGCGTCGAACGGCGGCACTTCCGTCTCTCCGTCTTCAACCGGCAGGTTGTCGTACAAGGTTATGCTTTCGACCTCCGCTCCGTTTTCGCGCAACGCCTCTTCCAGTCGCCTTCCCGCTTTCGCGGAACGGAAACGCAACACGCGCTTCCCCGAGAACACTTCCGGTGAAAGGCAACACGCCAGCGATTCCGCACTGAACGCTGATTCGGGCGCGAGGTCGGCATGAAGCCCCGCCTCGGCAAGCGCCGCCCGGCATCCCGGTCCACACGTCAGGATCGGCGGAACACGCCGGATGTCGAGTCCCGCCGTGCGCACCAGTCCCGTGAAGATCCGTACGGCGGCGGGCGAAGTCAGCGCGACCCAGTCGAACTCAGCGATACGTCGGACAGCCTCTTCCGAACCATCCGAAGGGACAAGACGGATCAGCGGACGGCGAATCGGAACGCCGCCGAAGTCGATGACGCGCGTCGCCGCCTCTTGCTGCAACGCCTCGCTGCAGGTCAACAACACACGCATCCCGCGCAACGCGCCGAGGTCGCGGCGGTAACGCCCAGCTGCCGCGCTACCGATCAAGATCAATCCGGGGGCGCACTCGTCCGTGTCCGCATGAAGCTCGGAAAGGCATGCGTGCAACACACGTTCGCGTTCTCCCCCCGCGTTGTAGACGAGTGCGGCGGGCGTGTCAGCGGGCCACCCCTCTTCCATTAGATCTGCGGCGAGACGCTCCGCGAGTTTGACGGACATGAAGAAAACAAGCGGCAGACGCGCCCGTCCGGCGAGCGAGACATCCGCTACACCGCCACCGTTCTCGCGCGGCGTCAACGCGGTGAACCCGCGTGAAACGCCCCGCTTCGTCAGGAGCATCCCCGTACCCGTCGTCGCGGCAGCGAGGGCACTGACTCCCGGGCGGACGGTGTAAGGAATTCCATGCGCCTCCAACGCTTCAATTTCTTCTGCAAGCCGTCCGAAGAGGCCGGGGTCGCCGCCTTTCAGGCGCACAACGCGCAGACCGCGTCTCGCCTGGTCAAGAATCATCTGCGTGATCTCTTCCTGGCGCATCGCGTGATGCCCGCAGCGTTTACCGACGAAAAACCGTTTCGCCCCGGCCGGAAGGAAGGACAGGAGGCGAACATCCATCAGTTCGTCGTAGAGGCAAACCTCCGCCGATTGCAAATCACGAACGCCCCCCCATGTGCAAAGGTCGGCGGAACCTACTCCCGCGCCGACGAAACGGACGGCTTTCACGTAACGGGCGCGAAGCGACGTCAGGACGGGATCGCCTTCCCGGAAGGTGATGGCTAACACCCCCTGCGCCTCCGGCGGGGCGAGACGTTCGAGCGGAATCCATGCGGTCACGCGGTCGCGCAGACCGAGACGGTTCAACGCGGCGCCGGCCATGAGCAGGGCGTCGAAACGGCCTTCATCCAACTGGGCAATCCGGTCTGGGATTGATCCGCGCACCGGACGGAACACGCCCGCCGGAAAACAACTGCGGGCGTACGTCTCGCGCCGGTCGCTGCTCACGCCGATGACGGGGGACGGACCGAGGGAGTCAAGCGCACATCCGGGGCGCAACACCCAGGCGTCGCGGGGATCCTCGCGCCAAGGCAACCAGAACCAGTCCAGCCCGGAAACGGGCAACGGATAGACGAGGTCTTTCGCACTGTGGACGGCGAAATCGATCTTACCGGAAAGAAGTGCCTCGTCAAGGTCGCGGGAAAAAAAGTCAGGCGGCGCAACCCGGAGATCTGTCGTCCGGTCGCGGTCGCCTGGCGTTTCAAACGGAACCGTGTCGAACAAAAGTGACGGAAAACTTTCCGCAATCCGCGAGAGCGCGTTCCGCGTCTGAACGACGGAAAGCGCACTCCCGCGCATACCGACACGAATTTTCATATCACATTTCGCGCATGCCGCGGCGGGATCTGCTGCGGATACGGGCGCGGGCCGATTTTTTACGGGCCTTCTCGCAAGGTTTCTCAAAATAGCGGTTGTTGCGCAACTGCTTGAGCAGACCTTCTTTGTCCAGAATCTTCTTGAGGCGCTTCAACGCGCGCTCAACGGATTCTCCCTTCTTCAAACGAAGCTGTATCACGTCATTCACCCCCTTCCCGTCCGGCGGAGACGGACCCTTCCGTCCCGTTGGAAAAGATGGAGTTTATCCTACCCCGTCCGCCCTGTCAATAAAAAAGGGGGTTATAAAATCAACATACAGTCGCCGTAGCTGAAGAACATGTACCGCCGTTCGACGGCCTCCCGGTAGGCGGCAAGGATGCGTTCACGTCCCGCCAGCGCGGAGACCATCATGATCAACGTCGATTGGGGAAGGTGGAAGTTCGTCAACATCGCGTCCACCACGCGGAATGCATAGGGCGGATAAATGAAAATACGGCTTGAACCCGAACAGGGGACGACCTGTCCGTCGTGTTCGGCGGCAACCGTCTCTAGCGTCCGGACGCTGGTGCTGCCAACTGCGACAACGCGACCACCCCGCGCCTTGCAGTCGGCGATCGCCTTTGCCGTCTCTCCGGGGACGCTGTAGCGTTCCGCGTCCATGACGTGTTCTTCAACCGTCGCGGTCTTTACCGGCTTAAAGGTACCCGGCCCGACGTGGAGCGTGACGCTCGCCCGACGGACGCCCTTTGCTTCTAGCGCGGCGAAGATTGCCTCCGTGAAATGGAGTCCCGCCGTCGGTGCGGCGACAGCCCCCGTTTCTCGCGCGTAAATGGTCTGGTAGCGTTCCCGGTCGAGCCGCGCCTGTTCCGGGTCGTTCCCGTCGCGGTGGATGTATGGCGGAACCGGCGTGAGACCGATCTTGTCCAGCACGTCCATCAGCGGTTCGTTCCCCGCCAGCACAAATTCACAGACGCCGTCGCCGAAACGTTCCGTCACCTCCGCCAGCAACACGCCGTCGCCGAACGTGGCGACCTGTCCGGGACGCGCAGGGCGTCCAGAACCGGCAAGGCAGCGCCAGCAGGCCTGTTCCGGCATCGAGGCGACCGCCGCGTCCAGCGAGACCCCGGCGGGGAACGGGCGGGGTTCCAGCAGCAGCGTTTCGACGGCACCGCCGGTGTCGCGCCATGTCCCCTTCAAACGCGCAGGGAAGACCCGCGTGTCGTTCACCACCAGCAGGTCGCCGGGGTTGAGATACTCCACGATGTCGGCGATATGCCGGTGGGCGAAGGATCCATCCGCACGGTCGAGCACCAGCATCCGTTCCGTCCCCCGGACGGTGGCGGGTTCCTGCGCGATCCGTTCCGGCGGGAGTTCGTAGTCAAAATCAGAGGTCTTCATACGGTTAACGGATCAGCACCGTGTCGCGGGCCAGGCGTTTGGTTTCCGGATAGTCGAGCGTGTAATGGAGACCGCGGCTCTCTTTGCGCAGCTGGGCGGAACGGACGATCAACTCGCCGACAAGCGCGAGGTTGCGGAGTTCGAGCGTGTCCTGCGTGACCAGGTAATCGAAATAGTACTCGCGGATTTCCTTGCGCAGGTTGGCGAGACGGCGCAAGGCGCGGGCAAGGCGCTTGTCCGTCCGGACAATCCCCACGTAGTCCCACATACAGGCGCGGATTTCCGTCCAGTTGTGGGCAACCAACACCACTTCGTCGCTGGCGACGGCGGTGCCGTACTGCCAATCCGGAATATGCAGATGGTCGGGAAGCACGTGCCGGTCGGCGGAAAGCCGGTCGGCGCAGCGGCGGGCGCAGACCAGCGCCTCCAACAGCGAATTGCTGGCGAGCCGGTTCGCGCCGTGAAGCCCGGTGCAGGCGGTCTCGCCGACGGCGTAAAGCCCCGGCAGCGAGGTAACGCCGTCCACCGTCGCCTGGACGCCGCCGCAACAGTAATGCGCGGCAGGAACGATCGGGACCAGGTCGGTCGCCATGTCGATACCGAACGAGAGGCAGGTCCCGTAGATTTTCGGGAACCGCTTCTCGAGGAACGTCCTCCCTTTCGCCCGGATGTCGAGACAGCAGTACGGGGCGCCCGTCCGCTTCATTTCGGAGTCGATGGCGCGCGCGACAATATCGCGGGGTGCGAGTGCGCCGCGCGGATCGTACTTTTTCATAAACGGCGTGCCGTCTGCATCGGTCAACTCGGCGCCTTCGCCGCGGACGGCTTCGCTGATGAGGAACCGCTTAGCCTGCGGGTGGAAGAGACATGTCGGATGGAATTGGATGAACTCCAGGTTCGCGACTTTCGCTCCGGCGCGCCAGCCGAGGGCGATGCCGTCGCCAGTCGCGACATCGGGGTTACAGGTATACTGGTAGACCTTGCCGCAACCGCCGGTCGCAAGGATCGTGTGCGGTGCGCGGACAGCGTAGATTTCACCTGAGGGCACATCCAGGACATACGCGCCGAGGCAACGGTTTTCCCCCGGTTCGCGGAGAAACTGGAGCGTGATCAGGTCGATGACCATCGTATCCTCGCAGACGCGGATTCGGGAATCGTCGCGGACACGACGCACCAGCGCCTCTTCGATCCGTTCGCCGGTGATGTCGCCCGCATGGAGGATGCGCCGTTTGGAATGTCCGCCCTCGCGTCCAAGGTCGTATCCCCCACCCTCCTTGCCAGCGGCGAAAACCACACCGTAACTTTCCAGCTCCTTGATCCGGGCGGGACCGTCTTCGACAATCGTGCGGACAACCTGTTCGTTACACAACCCGCCCCCTGCGTCCAGCGTGTCCGCGACGTGTTCGTCGAAACTGTCGCCCGCATCCTGCACACAGGAAATCCCGCCCTGCGCGAAGTTGGTGTTGCAATCGTTCAACTTTCGCTTCGTCACCAGCAGGACGTTACCATGCGGAGCCAAGTTGAGGGCTGTGACCAGTCCGGCCATGCCGCTTCCGACCACGAAGAACTCACAAGATTCGATTCTCATTTTTTCTTTTTGGACAGTTGCGTCTTGTACGGGATTGCAATTCCGTACTGCTTGTTCAACTTGAGCATATCCTCCATCACGTCGCGACGGGGTTGTCTGGAATACTCGCCGACCAGATGGTACATCTTCTGCTGAACCCAGCGTTTCTTGATGTCCGACTTCCCGCTGGAAGCCGTTCCCTTGCCCATGTCCAGGTGCAGGATGGAATCGTACCCCTTCGCCGAGGCGAGTCCGCGGATCTGACAGATGATCTGTTTCGTCGATGCGGGACAGACGCCGCACAGCTCCAGCGGACGGTCTTTGTACAGGTTGGTCGTCTGGCGCGGATAGACCTCTGCGAGCGAGGCGGTGTCGAACGTGACGGTGACATCCCCCATGATCGGATTACGGATCTCCTTACAGGACTTCCCCATGATGTCGGGGATGTCCCAGAGGTTTCCGCGCAGGAGGGCGGAGGATCCCCGGTTGCAGTAGGTCAACATATCGATCAGGTAAGCGTTCGCGCGTTGCGAGGCGCCGAACATATAGACGGAAATCATCCCGTTGTTGATGGAGGAGAAGTCTCCGATGATCTGCGCGCTCTCCACTTCGCCGGAAGTGGGAAGCCCGTCGGTGATCATGTAGGCGATCATGGGGCGGTGCGGGTCGCGTTTCAGGTTAAGCAGAGACTTCAGCGAAGCGAACACGTCCGTGTTGCCGAACGACTGCATCCCCTCCACGAACTTGCGGGCTTTCTCGATATTCGCCGTCGTCGCAGGCGCGGGGACGGGGAAGCAGTTCTCAAAGGTGTCGCGGAAGGCGACAATGTTGAACCGGTCGCCGGTGTTCAGCGTCGCCAGCGCCTCGCTGATCGCGCGCCGACAATACGGAATCCGATGTCCCATCGACCCGGAGACATCCTGCAGGAAGATGATGTCTTTCGGGATGACTTGCGCCGTCACGTCCTTTCGAGGCTGGATCCCGACGCGAAAATAGACCTTGTCCGGTTCGTTTTTGTCTTGAAACGTCTGGACGCCGACGGAGAGAAGATCGTCGATCGGCTCATAATCGACGGTCTCCCGGATACTGGTGATTTTTTTCTGCGTCTCCCGGGCCGCACGTTCCTGCGCCGTCTCGGTTTCAGCGTTTTTCCCACCCACCGAGGTTCCCGGAGACGTTCCGTCCTTCGCGGCGGCGGTCGCCGCTTCGATCGCCTTCTTCCCTTCGTCGATAGTCTGCTTCCGGATCGCCTCCTTCTCCTCTTCCGTCAGGAATCCCTTCACCGCCTCGTGCTTTTCCTTCTGGTCGGCGGCGAAACGGTCTTCGGCCGCCTTAACGGAAACCTCCTTGGGTTGCACAGGCGGCGGCACGTCGATCACCGCCGGCGGTTTGTAGTCGCCCTTCACCGGCTCGGTGTCAAGCGTGGAGGGCGAGACGAGTGGCTTCGGCGGCGCGGGTGTGTTGCCGAACTGCCTTCCCGCCAATTCGATGGACGGCACGACATCCGGCGCCTCGGGGATGCGTTCAATCAACGGAATCTCATGTCGTGGCAACGCGGCGGCTTTATCCTGCACCATGCGGTCGAAAATCTGCGCGATCTCCTGGCGCGGAATCCACGGCGTCGTGTCGATGGGACGTTTGTACACGGCCTCGCTCAACTGCGGAACCCCCGGGGTCAACGCTTCACGCGGAATCGGCGGGGGCGCCGTCACGGCGGGCGGACTGCTCTGGCTCAACTCATCCACCTGGCGGGACATATCGACCTCCGCTTGCGGCGGCGGGATGGGACGTGCGTTCTTCGACGTGGCGAAGACGGGGTCATTCATCAGACGCTCGACAGGCATCGGCTGCACGCGGTCGTCCTCATACAGCTTCTGCATTTTCGTCTGGATGCCGCCGGAACTTCCAAACCGCAAATCCCCGATGATAAACATCATCCCGATGTGCACGACGACGGAGAAGAGGATTGCCCCGAGTAGAAGCCCCCAGTGTTGTTCCTGTTCGGGATACTTGGAAACGAAGCCATACGGCGTGCTCATTTTCCTCCTCCCCTTGTCTTTGCGTATCCGGGATAACGCTCGTCAAGTTCGTCGCGAAGCTTGACCGCTTCATCCGGACGTCCCAGTTTCTCCAACAGGCGGACGGACGCCAGTATGGAGGCGGGAACCAGTTCTTTGTCATCAAAGAGAATTCCGACGCTCATGTGGTACCGGAGGGCTGTTTCTTCGTCCCCTTTCTTCTCGGCGTTTTCCGCAAGCGCGGCGTAGGCGCGGGCACGGATTCCGATCATTTCGGGCGAGACGGCACGCGCGGCCGCGTCGGCGAGGAACTGCCGCGCCTCTTCAAACTCGCCACGTTCCGTCAGGAGGCGTCCGAGGTTCAGCGCGGATTCAGCGGCGTAGGTGGTCGCCGCTCCGGTCTTCAACGCCTCGCGATAGGCTTCGGCGGCCGCATCGCGTTCGCCGCGAGCCAGATGAATGTTCCCGGCCAACGCCCAGCCGGTCTGCAACCATCCGGCGTCCGGCTTCAACCCGATCAAGGCGTTCGCGGCCGCGAGCGCCGGTTCGTACGCCTTTTGCGAAAGCTCGAACGAAGCCAACCAGGCCAGTCGTTCGACTCCCATCTTCTGGGCGAAAGGTGCGTCCAGCAACTTCAGGAAGAACTTCGCCGCCTCGTCTTTCTTGTCCTGCTGGTACAGCAGCAGCCCCAGTTGCAGAATCGTTTCGCGCTCGATTTCCTTGGTCGGTCCGGCGGCGAGACAGTCTCGGAATTTCTTTGTCGCCTCGGTAAAGTCGTTGAGTTTGCGGTAGGCGACGGCACGCCAGTACAGGACGTCCGCCTTCCGGTTGTCGTCGGGATAGCGTTTCAGGCGTTCATCGAGCGTCGCCCCCGCCGCGCGGTACGCCTCGCCGCGCAACTCTTCCATCGCTTTCTGGTAAAGTGCCTCCGGCGCCTCTTCGCTCTGCGGGTAGTGCGTCAACAACTGCGTCCAGTCGCGCAGGGCAAGGTCGCGCTGTTGAAGCTGCGAATGGCAGACGCCGCTCGCGTACAGCGCCTTGGAGGCGACGGGGTCTTTCGGGAACCGTTCGTGGATCTTGAGGTACCACTGTGCGGCGGCCTCCCACGCCTGCTGTTTCTGCAACAACCAGCCGAGACGGTAGAGCGCGTCTTTCAACAACGGGCTTTCTGGACACTGCGCGACCAGCCGCTTGGCGTACTCGACCGAAACGTCCTCCTGTCCGATGGCGAGCGCAGCGTCCGAAGCGATCCAATACGTCCGGTCAATCCGCTCTGCCGGCAGTTTCACGCGCGCCTTCACCATTGCCAGCGTGTTTGAATAGTCGCCGCCGTGATAGCAGGTATTCAGCTGTTCGTTCCATCCTTTTTCCGCGAATGCGCCGTCGGGGAACTCGGCAAGCTGTTTGGTGTACCAGGCGACCGCCTCGCGGCCTTGTTCAAGTTGGCGGAAACAGTTGGCCTTCAAGTACAGCACCTCTTCGCGCCGGGGATAGTCCTTGTCGTTCACGACCAGCTGCAGGATGGCGGACGCCTCCTTGTACTGCCCCGTGAAGAACCCCGCCCACGCCGCCGAAACGGCACTCTCCTTGACGCGGGGCGACTGCGGGAAATTCTGTTTCAGCTGCCGGAAGAGCCGGGCGCACTGGGCGTAGTTCTGCTCGACAAGGGCGAGTTGCGCGGCGAGGTACGTCGCCTCTTCCTGGACTTTTGGATTCTTCGCCTTCGGGATCAAGTCCAAATAGATACCCATCGCACGTTTGCGGTCTTCTTTCTTTTCACTCCGTGCCAGCAGATAGGCCGTCTTCAGTCCCGCAAACATGCCATACTGCGTCGCCCCGTATTCCTTCGCGAGACCTTCGTAGACCTGCAGCGCCTCCGTGTCTTTTTGAAGCTTCTCCAGCGTCTCGCCGAGATAGAAGAGCGAGGCGGAACGGACATCGTCCGGACGGTCTGCCTGGGCGAGCACAGCGAAGGACTTCGCAGCCTGTTCCAGCGAACCGCCGCCCTTTGCCAGCTGAATCAAGGCGCTCTGGAGGCGGGCCCGGTCCGCATAGGCGGATTTCGGAAACAGGTTGATCAACCGCACGTAGGCGGCTTCCGCGATTTCCTCCTTGCCGGTCCGGCGGTAGCATTCGCCGAGACGGAACAGCACCACGTCCTTCCCCCCGACCCCTTTCAAGGAGGCGAGTTCCGCATACTCGCGCGCGGCAAGCTCGAACATTCCGCGGCGGAAAAGTCCGTCGGCCAACTGCACGCGGTCTTCGACTTTCACCGGGTCTGCCGCCAAGGCGGCGGACGCCAGCGAGACGAGAAGCAAAACGAACGCGGAACGGGAGATTTTCACTTCTTCTCCTCCTCCCGTGTCGCCAGCGAGAAGTTCCAGATGTCCGCCTGACGGCAGGTGTCGATCACGCGCATCAGGTTCTCGTACTTCGTGTCCTTGTCGGCGCGGAGGACGATCGGCTGCCCGGGATAGAAACTGGAGATTTTCTTCAGTTTCTCGCGCAGCACATCGATGGAAAGCTCCTGCTGGTTGAGCGTGATCTTGCCGTCCACGTCGATGTTGAGGATGATTTCGCCGGGAAGGCGCTCCGGTATCTTGTCGCTCTTCGCGGTGGGCAGCGTGATGCTCACCTCATACTCCCCCTGGGAAAAGACGGAAGTGGTGATGAAGAAACAGAGCAGCAGGAAAATGACGTCCATCATGGCCGTCAATTGAAACGCCGGCAACGCGGATTTCTTGCGCTTGCGGAAATTCATGGCTAGCGGGCTCCCATCCCGATAATCGCGGTGATGACCTCCGAGGTCGCCGCCTCAAGCCGGGCGACCTGTTTGACGGCGCGGCGCCGGAACCAGGCGTAGCACGCCATGCTCGGAATCGCGACGAACAAACCGAAGATGGTCGTGACCAGTGCCTGCGAGACGCCGGCGGCCAGCACGACCGGCTTGGCGTTCGCCACGTTCGTGGCGACGGAGCCGAACGCCGTCAACATGCCCAGCACCGTGCCCAGCAGTCCGAGCAACGGCGCGATCGTCGCGATGTCGAGCAGGAATTCCGTCTGCCCCTGGATCGATTCCGCCTCGCGCGCCCCCTCCGACTCGACCGCGTCACGCAACAACGCGACATCGCACTGCGGCACGTTACGCAGCGTCTCCAACGCCGTCAGGACGACGCTGGAAAGCGCACACGGACGGCGGTCGCAGAGACGGTGAACGTCATCCAACTCGCCCTTGCGGATCTTCGCCAGCACGTCGGTCAGCAATGCGCGCGGCACGATCGCACCCAGGCGCAACGCGCCGAGAAAATACAACACCATCGCCAGCGCAAGAATGGAAATCGCGCCCAGCACCCACATAATCCAGCCACCGTACTCCCACGCCTGTTTCAGCGACATCGAAGCCGCCTGAACCACCGGCTGTTCTGAACTTCCGACCGCCTGGGCAAACGTCCCCGCAGCCATCATCAACGCACAGACCATCAACATGAATCGCTTCATCGAACATACTCCTTCCGTGCGGAATCCTCCTGCCCGGCACTCAAAATCCGGCCGGACATCCGCAACACGGGGGCAAGTGTAGCAGAAAACCCACCCAAATGGAAAACGAAAAATGCAGGGGGATGAAAAGTTAAAGTTCAACCCAGTCGTACTGGCGCAACGCACCGTTGACGACGTTCGAGAACGGTATCCGTTCCGAGGTCTTCAGGGAATGCGCCCAGGACGGGGGCGGAGCGGCGAGCGTCGCGCCGGAGACGAGATCCGGTCGCACGAACCGCGCATGGACGGCGGCGATTCCGCAACGACCAAACGCGGAAACCTCGACCGGGACACCGGTCTTCACTTTCAAATCCTGTGCGATCTCCAGGATTTCGCCCGCCTGGACGCCCACGATCGACTTGCCGAGCGCATAGAGCAAGACGGCGATTTCCTCCTCGTCTTCCTTCGCCGCGTAGAATCGGCGGTGGACACCGCCGACTTCGCCTTTCCCGATAAGGTCGGCGGTTGCGACAACGCGTCCTTCCCGCAACGCCAGGCACACGGCCTCCGCGCACGCGCCCTTCCCGGCGTCGCCGATCGCCAGAAGCGGAGGTTTGCCCATTGCCGCGCCTTGCGGCGCGAACAGTACGACCGGCAGGACAACACCGTTCGGCCATGTATAAGAAAAACGCGCGACCTCCACGCCGTCTCCGATTTTCTTCCGCGACAGTTCCTTGCGCACAACATTCTCCGCGCCCGGATTCCGGATACCGGCAAGACGCCGTACCGTCTCCGGCGAGACGTGCGCCTTCCGCGCCTTCAGCGTCGCCGCATATTCCTCCCTCATCAGGTCGTACACCGTCCGTTCACCCAGAAGGTTCAACACTTTTCCCCCGGGACAGGCCAGCGAATCCGTCTTGGAAAGCCCCATATCGCTCCGTTTCTCGTCGAATGTCTTGTCGAGCGCCCTGTAACCGTCAAGGTCGTGCTTGAACGCCTCCTTGTCGCCGCACAGCCAGCGGCGCATCCATTCAATGGACGACGTTCGCGTCGATTCTTTCCAGCCGTGCCCGCCGTCCACATCGGTCATGCCGTAATGGTCTCCGACACCAAACTTCACGGCGATGCCGCAGATGAACGCGAACGTTTCCTGCGAGCCCTTGAACGGGAAATAATCCGAATGGCAGAACATGAAACGAATCGGCAGAGGGAACTGCATCAAGGCGAACGAGGCGTTGTTCACGCCGACGGGGAATTGCCCGAAGGTATTCTGCTCCGCGTCGCCCGGCCCGATGTTGCGCGCAGACGCCGTGTAGGTACTGACGTAACATGAGGGACACGCCGCTTTGAGACGCGGTTCCACCGCCATCAGCAGGGACGACATCGTTCCTCCTCCCGAATTCCCCATCACGCCCATCCGCGCCGCATCCACCTCCGGGCGGGTTTCCAGGTAGTCCAGCGCACGCATTCCGTCCCAGATGCGGAAACGCGCCATACTCCCGCCGAGCAAGGCGGCGAGTGCCCCGATCCGGTTGTGGGCATGGACGTTTGAACTTCGCACGCCTTGTCCCCGCTCGCCCTGGTCGAACGGGTCGTACACGAGACACGCCATGCCGGCCTTCGCCGCGAGGACGCCCCCCCTCTGGTACTTGGGTTCACCCTTTCCCGCCGCCGCGTGGCCGCATGGCAGGAGGATTGCCGGATACGG
Organism: Kiritimatiellia bacterium; assembly: GCA_017962315.1. GTDB lineage: Bacteria > Verrucomicrobiota > Kiritimatiellia > RFP12 > UBA1067 > RGIG8368. The sequence continues at coordinate 1,716 of JAGCVN010000014.1, read as the reverse complement.
CGGCTTGAAGGCTGGCGAGTCGGGAAGGAAAAGGTTGGCCGGCACATGGATGCCCGGCCAGCTTTCAAACAAGATTGTTTCGACTTTGTATCCGTCACGCCGCAACGTCGCAACGGTTTTCGCGTTCAGCGGGCAACGCTGTTCGGGAAAACCGCCGAGCGCGTGGATAAAATCCTCGCGCACCGTACGGGCGCGGGCAAGAAACGCCTCTTTCGTCGCACATCTCAACCACGATTCGTTACAAGCCTTGTCCGCCGCCGCCAATTCCGTGAACACGGCCTCGATAGACGAATTCTTCGTCGATTCGGGAAGCGTATGCACCGCCAGTTCCGCCCGCACGACGGTCTCTAGCGGCGATTCGAGAGGTTTCGTCTCTGCACAGACGTTTACCGCGACGAAAAGCGGTACTGCAATCCACAAACGATTCATTGCCGTTCTCTTAATAAACGTACAGCCGGATCGCGTCAGGAGAGAGTGTCCCCTCCGCCTTTTCACCTTCGGGCGCAAAGACGCCCTTCGGCTTGCCGAGGCCGTCGATCGCGACATCGGCAGGCTTGTCCGAGACGTTCCACACGCACACGGCGCTCGTGCCGTCGGCGGCGACAAAGCGCTTGGCGACGATTCCACCAGCAGAACGGACAGCTTGCCCGTTCTGAACGGGCTGGCAGCCCGTTCTACTAATGAAACCCTCGTCATCCACGAACCGGCCGCGCAGGAGGTACTTCGAATACTTACGCTGGAAGTCGGCCACGGCCTTCATGTATGCGCTTGCGACGGCGGGCGGCTCGGCGTGCATCGCCCCGAGCGACGGCAGGTTCTTCACCTCGCCGTAGTCCTTCCGCGTCGGCACCTTGCCGTCGAGCACATACGTGCGGTCGGGCATGTAGCGGATCTCGATCTCGTGCCTGAGCCCGAACACGGCGGCGTAGTTCACGAAGGAGCGCAGCGTCATCGGCGTGGGGTTGCGCGTGGTGGTGACGAGTTCCGGGAACGTGTAGCGGAAGAGCTCGGGGAACGGCTCGACCTTCGCGCGCGACGCGGCGCGGCTCGCCTTCAGCGCATTGACGTCGCCCATGAACGCGCAGGGCTGGCAGGCGTGGAACATGCCGATGGAGTCGAGAAGCCCGTCGTGGAGCCCTTCGGTGAAAACGCCGAAGTCCTTGTCGGTCGCGTGCATCTCGTCGGCGATGCGGCGGACGAATCCCGGACGCTCCTCGCAGTGGCTCTGCCACGGGACGGGATGTCCGTGCCCTTCGCCCCAGCACTCGTGCGGCGTCGTCACGCCCAGCTGGTCGTAGAGAATCGCGTCCGCGCCGAAGCCCCGCGCCTGTCTGGCGAGCGCGAGCATCCGGTCGTGCCACGGCGCGGCGTACAGGCAGCCGAGGGCGAACTGGTAGACGGGGATGTCCTTGTACTTGTGGTACGTCTGGATGTACGGCGAGCCGTCGCGCTTGCGGATGGCGATCTTCTCGCCGTGCTCGCCCCAGAACTTCGTCGCGCCGATCTGCTGGAGCTGTCCGTTCGCGTAGATGCACACGCGGATGCCGCGCCGGTGCGCCTCGGCGATGCCGGCCTTCAGCGCCTCCGCGCCGCCCATCTTCGGGTCGGCGTCGTAGTCGGGATAGAGGTGGTCGTGTCCGCCCACCGTCCAGCCGAAGAGTCCGATGGAGTTGAGTCCGTTGCGCTCGGCGACGTCGCAGAGCTTCGGGATGTCGG
>JAGCVN010000110.1 GCA_017962315.1 Kiritimatiellia bacterium | reverse complement strand
TTCCGAACACGGAAGTTAAGGGCCGCGTTGCCGAGGGTACTGCAGGGTTCGCCTGCGGGAGAGTAGGGAGCCGCCGGGGTCTTCTCCTTCGGGGCCGCCGCGCCGCACCGGCGCGGCGGCCCCTTCCTTTTTTTCGCCCGCCCGCAATCGCAGTCGAAAACCATGCCTACCTTACACGAGACGGAAAAAAGGGAACGGGCCGTGCTTGCAGAGGTCGTCCTGACACGTGACGATCCCGGCGAGGCGGCGGATTCCCTGGAAGAGCTTCGCCGCCTTGCCGATACGGCGGGAATCGAAGTGGTCGGACGGATGACCCAGAGCCGGCTCCGCCCCGACGGCGGTTTGATGTTCGGCAAAGGCAAGGTCGAAGACTTGGCCGCGCTGATTCACGAAACCCGTGCCGATACGGTTATCTTCGACAATCCCCTGAATGCCTTCCAGGCGTTTAACCTCGGCAAGAAACTTCCCGGTATACGGATTCTCGACCGGACGGAAATCATCTTGCTCATTTTCTCGCGTCGCGCGCGTTCCGCCGAGGCGCAGCTCCAGGTCGAACTCGCCCGCCAGGAATTCCTGCTGCAGCGCATCCCCGTTTTGCAGGAACAGCAGCGTTTCGGCGGCGGGACCACCGGGCTACGCGGGCCGGGCGAAAGCCGGCTCCAGTTGCGCAACCGCCCGATCCGCAAACGGATACAGGAGCTCAAAGCACGTCTGCGCAAGCTGGAGAACCGTCCGGATAACACCGAAAAGCGCCGTTGGCCCCTCGTCTCGCTCGTCGGATACACCAATGCCGGAAAATCCACCCTGCTGAACCTCCTGACCCGTTCCGAGGCGTATGTCGACGACCGGCTTTTCGCGACGCTCGACACAAAAACGCGCCTCGCCCGCCTTTCCCCGTCCAAACAGGTGTTGTTGACGGATACCGTCGGCTTCATCCGGAACCTGCCGCACGGTCTTGTCGCCTCCTTCCGTTCCACGTTGAGCGTCGCCGCGCGGGCGGACCTCCTGCTGATTGTCGTGGACGCAGCTTATCCGCGTGTGCAGGACCACCTCGACGTCTGTTTCAAGACGCTGAAGGAAATCGGCGCGGGCGATGTCCCCCGGCTTCTCGTCCTCAATAAATGCGACACCTTTCCGAAAACGGAAACGCTCGAGGCGGCGGACGGCCCGCATACACTGAACCTTGCCCATCTGACGGAGCGGTACCCGCAAGCCATCCCGGTTTCGGCCAAAACCGGGTATGGAATCGACCTGTTGAAACTGGCCATGATCGGAGAACTCGAATCATGCTGCACGTTGTGGCAACTCCCATCGGCAATCTCGGCGACCTCACGCCGCGCGCCTTAGAGGCGTTCAGGTCGGCAGACTTGATCGCGTGCGAGGACACCCGCCGTACATGGGCGCTCTTGAGTGCGTTCGACATTCCCCGCCCTCGGATGCTTTCCTACCGGCAGGGGAACGAGGAACAGGCGGGCGAGGCGATTCTCGCCGCGCTCGCCTCCGGCCGCAATGTCTGCCTCTGCTCCGACGGCGGGTATCCGGCGGTCAGCGATCCCGGCTACCGCCTCATCCGCCGCTGCGCGAAGGAGGGCGTGCCTTTTACCGTGCTGCCCGGCGCTTCGGCTGTCCTGTCTGCGCTGCTTTCCTCCGGCCTTTCGACGTCCAGTTTCACGTTCAAGGGGTTTCCGCCGCGGAAACCCGGCGCGTTGCGGAGGTTTTTCGAGGAGGAGAAAGACCGCCCGCACACGCTTGTCTGCTACGAATCCCCGTTCCGCGTCGGCGCCTGCCTGAAGGCCGCGTTCGAGACGCTGGGAAACCGGGAGGCCGCCGTCTGCATCGAATTGACAAAGGTGCATGAACGTATTTTCCGCGGGTATCTCGGAGAGTTGATCCCGCAGTTCGACGGCAAGCCGGTCAAGGGGGAGGTCGCGATCGTCATCGCGGGCGACAATCCAAAATTCGAACATTCGTGATCCGCCCGCAGATATACCCGCCCATTGCGATGGTTGCAAAAATGCATTGTTCATTTCCGATTCTTTCGGTATACTGTAACGCGATGTTTTCAAGGATAAGGAGGTAGAGATGTTAGGATTTGATCCGCTGTATTTCATCATCTTGGCGCCCGCGCTGTTGTTGTCCTTCCTGGCCAGCTTCAAGGTGAAGAGCGCGTTTGCCAAGTACAGCAAGGTTCGCGCGTTCTCCGGCTTGACCGGCGCGATGGCGGCGCGCCTCATGTTGCAGAGCAACGGGGTGCTGGATGTCCAGATCCAGAAAGTCCAAGGGTTTCTCACGGATAATTACAATCCAGGGAACAAAGTCCTCAGCCTCTCTCCCGACGTCCACGACGGCACGTCCCTCGCGTCGGTCGGCGTGGCCTGCCACGAGGCCGGCCATGCCTTGCAGCACGCCGAAGGCTACGCCCCGCTTGGTTTGCGCTCCACGCTGGTCCCCGTGGTGAACTTCAGCAGCCGGGCCGCGATTTTCGTTTTTATCGCCGGGATCATGATGCAGCTCCAGCCGTTGACCCTTCTCGGCGTGATCCTCTTCGGCGCGGGATTTCTCTTTGCCGTCGTCACGCTTCCGGTCGAGTGGAATGCCAGCGCGCGCGCCAAGGCCCAGGTGGTCAACCTGGGGATCGTTTCGCCCGACCAGGAAGGCGCGGCGGGCAGTGTGTTGAATGCCGCGTTCCTGACGTACATCGCGGCGGCCGTCAGTTCCCTCTTGACGGTGCTGTACTACCTGCTGCGTTCCGGCCTGCTGAATGGACGCAGGGATTGACCGGAGGAATTCGACATGACTTTTCCCCTGACGCAGAGGCATAGAGGCGTAGAGAAGACGGCGACCCGTGTTCTCCGTTCCGGTTTTTCTGTGCTTGCCGCATTCCGGTCCCCCTTTTTGCTGTTCTCGCTATCCGTTTCCGCTTGTTACGCCCTTACGCCGCGCGACCTCGCGGTCGACCTCGCGGTCAAGCCCGGCCTCGTCGCCGTCGCGAACGAGTGCCCGCACTTTTCCTGGCGGTTTGATGCCGGGCGACCGGGCGACAAACAGACCGCCTACCAGATCCAGGTCGCGACTTCGACCGCTTCGTTCCGCCGCGGCAAGCCGGATCTCTGGGACAGCGGGCGCGTGGCGTCTCCGGAGAGCCTGTCCGTCCCCTACGCGGGGGCGCCGCTCCCCGCCGAGCGTTCCATCTGCTGGCGTGTGCGCGTCTGGGACAAAGGCGGCGCCGAGGGACCCTGGTCGGAGACGCTTTCGTTCAAGACGGCAGACCGCCTCGGCCCGTATGAGCCGTTGCGTTACAAGTCCGCGCTCCGCCACGTCGCCCCCGTCCGCGTTTTCACCAACACGCTCGGAAACGCGGTCGTGGATTTCGGCAAGGACGCCTGGGGGTGGATTGAACTCCTTCCCCCGATGTCGATGACGATCGGGGGCGATTTCTCCCTGCATGTCGGCGAGCGGATCGGCGACGGCGGCGTGGTGGACCGCAAGCCCGGCGGAACCGTCCGGTATGTGAAGGTCAACGGCGCGTTGACGACGCCCGGCATCTACCGGGTCCCGTTTCCCGCAGACAAGCGGAACACCAACAACGGAAAGGACGGTCCCGCAATCCGCCTTCCGAACGAGTTCGGCGTCGTGATGCCGTTCCGCTACGTCGAAGTCGCCGATTGCCCTTACCGCGTCACCCGGAACACGATCCGCATGATCGCCGTCAATTATCCGATGGACATGAAGGCCTCCGCGTTCGTGTCAAGCGATCCCGCGCTGGATAAAGTCTACAACCTCTGTAAATACACCGTCTGGGCCACGTCGTTCGCCGGTGTCTACATCGACGGCGACCGCGAACGCATCCCCTACGAGGCCGACGCCTATATCAACCAGCTGAGCCACTACGCCGTCGAAGGCGACTACACGCTCGCGCGCTACAGCCACGAGTACTTGATGAAGCATCCCACCTGGCCGACGGAATGGCGGCAGCATTCCATTTTCATGGCGTGGGCGGACTGGATGTGGACGGGAGACCGCCAGTCCCTCGCCCGCTGTTACGAGTCGCTGAAAAACGACAAGCTGCTTTCCTCTTTCGTCCGCGAGAAGGACGGACTGCTCGAAACGAAGGGTCCGCAGGAACTAGGAAACCGTTCGACGCCGCGCGACATCGTCGATTGGCCGCCGGTCGAACGCGACGGTTTCGAATTCCGCACCGTCAACACCGTCGTCAATGCGTTCTACTGCCGCAACCTGCGGCAGATGGCGGAGATCGCGGAGGCGCTCGGCAAGCGGGAGGACGCGCTGAATTTCCAGGTCAAGGCCGATCAGGCGGCGAAAGCGTTCCACGCGGCGTTTTACGATCGCGAACGCGGTTGCTACCTAGACGGAGAGGGCGCGTCGCACGCTTCCCTCCACGCAAACGCCGTCGCCCTCGCGTTCGGGCTTGTGCCCGCCGCGGACATCGACCGCGTGGCGGATTTCCTGGAATCGCGCGGCATGGCCTGCAGCGTCTACATGGCGCAGTACCTGCTCGAAGGGTTGTTCAACGCGGGACGCGACGAAGCCGCGATAAACCTGATCACCCGCACCGACAAACGCGGCTGGCTCCACATGATCGACCTCGGCTCGACGATGACGCTGGAAGCCTGGGACGCCCAGTACAAGCCGAACCTAGACTGGAACCACGCCTGGGGCACCGCGCCGTTGAATGTGATCGCGCGGTACATTCTCGGCGTCCGCCCGTTGGCGGCGGGATTCGGCAAGGTGCTGATCCGCCCGCAGACGGGGACGCTCGAAGGGGTCGAGGGAATCGTCCCGACGGTGCGCGGCGGCATCCGCGTCGGCGTCCGTCACGCGCCCCGCGGCGGTTACCGTCTCTTGGTGAGCCTGCCCGCCAACACGGAGGCGGTGGTGGAGCTTCCCGCATTGAAAGGGCGCGTCACGCTCGACGGTTCGGCCGTCGCCGCGAAGGTCGAAAACGGCCGTTTCGTCCTGACGGGGGTCCCCTCCGGAAAGCACGAGATCCGGATCGAGAAATGAAAAATGAAGAATGAAGAATGACGAATGAAAAATGAAGAATGAAAAATGAAAAATGACGAGTGTTCACAAATGCCATCATTGCCACAAATACAAATATAGGGGAATCGTAATCACTTGTTTTCCGTGGTTAAAAATAGGCGCGGGAGGTTTGGCTATTGCCTCCGCCGACCGGACAAAATTCCGTCTGTCGTGTAGTTTTCAAAACAGGACTGGTGTAGTTTTCAAAACAGGACTGCCTCAACAAGTGCAAACCCTTTGATTTTATTGGGTTTTGTTGAGGGGCAAGCTTGTCGGGAGTCCTGTTTTGCGCGAATTCAGCCGTGT
>JAGCVN010000109.1 GCA_017962315.1 Kiritimatiellia bacterium | reverse complement strand
AGGAGAAGGACCGCTACCGGTCGTCGCTCATCTCCAAGGCAATGGCGGAACAGCTCGGCATGGTCACGGTGGCGATGGGACGCAAGCCGTAACATTACGCGACGCAGCTCTGGATGGAAGGCGCGGAACTCTACCGGCGCGGACTTCTCGACATCCCCGAAGGGACGATCGTGGTCTTCTCCGACAACTCGGCGGGCATGAAGTTCCAGAGCGACATCGGCGGCGTGAAGTCGCTCGACCCTGCGAAGAAGTTCGGCCTCTACTACCACCTCGCGCTCGTCCACGGAAACCACCGCTGCGAGCTCGTGCCGCCCCTGCGGACGCACCAGATTCTCGGCGACGCCTGGCGGAAGGGCGCGCGGGAGTTCGTGCTGTTCAACGTCTCCAACGTGCGTCCGTTTCTCTACACCGTCGAGGCGGCAGGGGATATGACGCGCGATGTCGGCGCATTCAACGCGGACGCTTTCCGCGACCGCTGGATCGCGGCACGGTTCACCAAAAATGCCGCCGCCATCGCCCGTGCGATCGACCTTTACTTCGCCGCATACGAGACGGAGTATTCGCGCGATGCGCTTTCATCCTACGGCTCGCCGCGCGAACGCGCTCCGCTCGCGATTCTGCACGACGGCATGATCACGCGCGGACTTAGGAACCAGATCGACCGCTATGTGGCGCACGACAGGGCCGCGCCGAAGTCGGTTGAGTCGCAGTACGTGACAGACCCCGACGCGCTCGTGCCGATCGGGAATTCCATCCTGAGCCGCGTGAATCAAGACCAGAACTCGTCATTGCGCGACAAGCGGCGCTACCGTCTCCGCGCCGCTGCGCAGTCTGTTGCGTTCAATGAGTGCTTCGAGCAGGTTGAACGTGCGTCCAAGGGACTTGACGAGACGCAGAAGCGGCAGCTTTTTGAGCGATTTGGCTATCCCGCGCAGTTCATGCGGTTGTCGTCAGGAGCATTTTCGGAGATGTCGTACGCGCTTGCGGCCATGGACCTCAAGGATGATGAGTGTGCCTTGCATCATGCCCAGATCGCGCTTGCACTACTTGAGCAGCGCGACGAATTCGACAAGCGGTACAACAGCGGCAGGTGGGAACATTGGTACGACCGCGACCTCATCTATCCGTGCAAGTCGGTGACGGCGAAACTCCATGCGGCATTGAAGGGGAAGGAGTGAAGATGAAGGTTGGTATCTGTTTGGTGTCTTGCATGTTTGTGGCGGCGTTGGCTGCTGCGGACGAGCTTGAGGCGGACTGGATTGCGCAGGACGGCGCGGCGGCGGCGAACGGCGTTTCGCACGAGACGTGGCGTGCGGCGATGCTTGCGCGACGTGCGAAACGTCTTGCCCCGGTCGCCGCGTTCGCGAAGAAGTGGGTGTATTGCCGCCATTACGTCATGGGTGGCAGCCATTACGCATATACGGAGGCGCTCAGCGATGCGAAAGGATGGCACAACTACGCCGCGATCGGTTCGTCGCTCTGCCTGGCGGAATACAATCCCTCGGGACTGTGGAAGGAGACGGTCCTCCTCGAATCTGCGGAAGGGTGTTTCCGCGACGTTGACGTCTCGCCGGACGGAACGCGCATCCTCTACTCGTTCAAGGCGAGCGCGAACGGGGACGACTTCCATCTCTACGAAATGGAACTCGCTACGCGTCAGGTGCGCCAGCTCACGTTCGGCAAGGCTGTCGCCGACTACGAAGGTTGCTACCTCCCCGACGGGCGCATTCTTTTCAACTCCACGCGGTGCATTCAGGTGGTGGACTGCGTGTTGCGCAACGAGGTGAGCAACCTCTACCGCTGCGAGGCGGACGGCTCCAACATCACGCGCATCACATACGACCAGGTCCACGACAACTATCCCACGCTCACGTGGGACGGACGAGTGCTCTACACGCGCTGGGACTACAACGACCGCTCGCAGATGTTCCCGCAGCCGCTCTTCTCGATGAACGCCGACGGTACGAACCAACGGGCACTCTACGGCGGCAACTCGTGGTTCCCGACGTCGCTCGTCCACGCACGTGCCGTGCCGGGGAGTCCGCTCTTCTTCGGCGTCTGCACCGGACACCACACAGCCCAGCCGGGCGAGCTGATGCGGTTCGATCCACGCGAAGGGCGCGAGGAGGCGGACGGCGCGTGGCAGCTCGCCCCATTCCGCCGCGCGAAGGCGCGGAAAGGGGTCGATGTCGATGGACAGGACGGGCGAATCGCCGCATACCCGTATCCCGTCACGGAGCGCGACGTGGTGTTGTCGTTTTTGCCGCAGGGATGGCGGCGCGACAAGAAGGGGCGGCCGATCTACCGCGATCAGAAAGCCCCCCTTGCGCTGTACTGGACGGACGTTGACGGTGTACGCGAACTCCTCGTCGCGCAGGACGGCAAGCCGCCGTGCGGGCGGCCCGTGCCCGTGCGCGAGCGGACGCTTCCGAATGTCACGTCCGTCCGTCCGGACGAGACGCTGAGGACTGGAATGGTGGCGGTGCAGGATGTCTATGTCGGCGAGGCGATGAAGGGTGTCACGCGGGGAACCGTCAAGTCGATGCGCGTGGTGTCGCTCGACTTCCGTCAGGCGGGAATCGGGTACAACAGCAACGGCGGTCCCGGCGGCGGGGGCATTTCGTCCACCCCGCCCGCGCTCGGCAACTGTACGTGGGACGTCAAGCGCGTGCTGGGCGAGGTTCCCGTGGCGGAGGACGGTTTTGTCGCGTTCAGGGCGCCTGTGCGGATCCCGATCTACTTCCAGCTGCTCGACGGGAACGGACGCCTGGTACAGACGATGCGGAGTTGGACCGTCCTTCAGCCCGGCGAGACGGCGAGCTGCGTCGGATGTCACGAATCGGCGAACACCGCGCCGGACTTCAAGGCAACGAAAGCCGCCGCGCTGGACGCGATCGCGGAGGTGAAGCTCCCGCCGCGCGGGTTCAGCTTCGCGAAGGACGTCCAGCCGATCCTCGAGCGGCGCTGTGTCCGCTGTCACAGTCCGCACAGCAACGCGGGGATTCCAGACCTCACGGGCAAGCCGGTGCGCGACCAGCTTTCGTGCCGCGACTGGTCGCGCGCGTACTTGTCGCTCACGCAGGCGCGGCGCGTTTCGCCGCCATTCAACCATCTCGCCATACCGCATCAGCTGGAGCCCAAGTACCTCAACGGCAACATGCACGACCCGAACGGACGCTGGGTGGCGGATCCCTACGCGAAGAACGGGTACGTGAACTGGGTCAGTTCCGCGTCCGAGCCGACGTTGATTCCGCCGCTCACGTACGGCTCGCGCACGAGTCGCCTCTTCACGGAACGTCTCGACAAGGGCCATGCCAATGGGATCACCGATGAAGAGAAGCGCGTGCTCGCGTGCTGGGTCGATCTCAGTGTTCCATTCTGCGGCGACTACGAGGAAGCGGCGGTGTGGAGCGAGAAAGACCGTGCCTTCTGGAGTTACTACACGAAGAAGCGCGTCGAATTCGCCACGGTTGCGGAAAGGTGAGGGGAAAGAAACAGGGACTTCGTGCATGAGCGAGGGCCTGATTCAACCGGTAAATGGCATTCTCGAGGTGTGAAACGACGGTTTCTCCGGAAAAGCAACGGGAGGGAAACCACGCGTGTTTCTGAACCCAGAGGCTCAGAGACGCAGAGATAAAACGCCCGACGACAGCCTGTGTCCCTTTGCGTTTCTTGCGCCGATATACCCGCACCTTGAAATCTGTTCTTCCCTTCGCCTCCGCGTCCCCGCGTTTCAATCAAACGGAAAGACGGGAAAGGAGAATCCATGTTTCGGCGAATGCCCGGAAGTCGGTAGAAAACATCTGCACGTATGCCTGAAGAACCAAGAAATGACGCTTGTGGAATTCGTTCTGGAGACGCCGCATCCGCTGTGGAAATTATGTCCGCAGATGGGAATTACGGACGACATCGTGAAGGTGAATCCCAAACTGACGGGGTCTCATAATCCGTGGAGATACGAAACGCTCGCGTCCATCGTCTCGCGTTTCAAGTCCGCCGGACTCACTGTTGCGGGGCTTGAAGGCGCCCCGTTCGACATGACGCCAATCAAGGAGTTAGGGGGTGGTGGAGATTTCAGCCACAAAGATCGCAAAGGCCACAACGAGGCATTGTTCACATAGTTGACCAGTTCGCGCCCATGCGCGACTACCGCCAGAAATTACAAATCCCCGATTTGTCGAGATAGCTAGCGGGTGGATTCCGGTTCGTCGGCATCGGGCGCGGCGACCCCGGTGCCCTTCGGAAGGCACAGTGTCAATGGTGTACGGCTACGACTTCAGCGAAATGGAGATAGTTAGGGTATGCCTCAATCACGGGAACGAGCGAGTCCCGACGATTAAGAGAACGGCGAGGTTCGCCCGACCACCTCAGGTAAAACGCCGGGAAGTAGGAACCCGATGAGGCGATCGGGGTGGCTGTGCTTTTCCGTAAAATGGCATCTCCGTCACACCGTGCTGTTGCGCGAGATCATTTACGCGCCCCAAAAACACGCGGGATTGCGGCCCTCTCCGGGTTTTGTAATCTCTGGGGAAGCAAATCTGTTTCTTGCCAAACGGATGGGAATCCTGTAGACTGGCGGCGTTCTGTACGAGGAACGAGGAGAATCGAGTATGCGAACGGCAGAGGAAAATCGGGTCACGAAAGAGACTCAGGTCTCGGTCCGTCTTAATCTGGACGGGGAGGGAAAGTCGACGGTTTCGACGGGCATCGGCTTTTTCGACCATATGTTGACGTTGTTTTCCAAGCACGCCCTGGTGGACTTGGTGGTGGAGGCGAAGGGGGATCTGGAGGTGGATTACCACCACACGGTCGAGGACGTCGGATTGGTGCTGGGCAAGGCCGTGGACACCGCGCTGGGCGACCGCCGGGGCATCCGCCGATATGGCTTTTTCGAGTTGCCGATGGATGAAGCCCTCTGTTCGGCGGCGCTGGATCTCGGCGGCCGTCCTTTCCTGGTGTTCCTTTCGCCAATGAAGCACGCCAAGATCCGCGATTTCGAGGTGAAGTTGCTGGAGGAGTTCTTCCGTGCGTTTTCGGTCGAGGCCCGGATGAACCTCCACCTTCGTCAGGTTTACGGGGACGAGGCGCACCATGTCTGCGAGGGAGTCTTCAAGGCGTTCGCGCGGGCGTTCCGCGCGGCGGTGGAGCCGGATCCGCGTGAAAAGGGGCTTCCTTCCAGCAAGGGCGCCATCTAGGCAGGGTATGAACGAGGCGGCTGTCAATCTAAAGGTCGCGACCCGCGACTTCAAATATTACATCTTCGACTGGGATGACAACATCCTCCACATGGCGACGCGCATCCACTTCGAGAACCGTCAGCCGGACGGAGGTTGGCGTCTCCACAAGGTTTCGACCGCCGCGTTCACCATCTTGCGGAAGGACACGGAAAACTGGCGTCCGCCGGGCGGGGACTGGGAAAGGGCGTTCACCGAATTCCGGGACCACGCTGGGGAGAGCGAGAGCCAGTTTTTGAGCGACACGCGCACCGCTCTGGAGAAAGTGATGCGCGGGGAGGCGGCCCCCGGACCGAGTTTCGACGCGCTCCGTGAAACTCTCCGAGAGGGACGCCTCTTCGCGATTGTCACCGCGCGCGGCCACGAGGAGGTCTCGCTGAAGAAGGCGGTCCGCCTCTTCATCGACGTGGTCTTGACGCCGGAGGAACGACGTGAGATGGTCGCGAACCTGCGCGGGTACCGGGCCTGTTTCGACCATTACACCGAGCCGGACTCGGACGAACAGCAGATCGACTATTACCTGGGTAAGAACCTCTACTGCGCGGTGACGAATCCTTCCTTCAAGCGTCGGATGGAAGCCGAGGGCAATGTGCCGCGCCCGGAAGAGGCTAAGCAGTTTGCCTTCAAGAACTTCATCGACCATGTGGTGCGGATTCTGGAAGAGACAGGGGCGGCCGCGCTGAAACGTTCGATCAGCGTCGGGTTTTCCGACGACGATACCGGGAACGTGAAGGCGATAGTCGATTACATCCAGTCAGAGCTCTCCGCCCGTTTCCCGAACATCAAGTTCTGTGTCTACGACACCTCCAATCCAGCCCTGCCCGCACGCAAGCTAACGGTCTCCGGGCAACTCGGGTTAGAGTTCCCTTCGAAGATTTGACGACGGATCGGCGCGTCCCCGTTGCCCGTCTAGGGTAGGGCGTCGCTGGATTCGGGAAGGGTAACGTCCTGCCCGTCAGGTGTTTGACGTGACAGGCAGGAAGCGGGGGCTTTGCACGGGCATTTTCCACTTCCTCCTGTTCTTGCCTATAAGTTTGATTGGTGACAACCGAAACAACTTGTAAAGACAACAACATCCTTCCCTCGCCGCGCAACAGCGCGGCGTTTTCATAACCGCGCATGGTTGTGCGCGGAAGAAGCAAACGTTGTTTTAAGTTGATCATGTTGTTGTCAGAAACTTACCCTCATCTACATTCCCGTGGGAAGCGCGGGCGGGGTGCTTGCCTATAGAATGCCATTTATTCCCATGAATGTTCCCGCGCACGGCGCGGTCGGTCCGCTCTGCGATGAAAAGTTTTTTCCGGCGGTTCGTCCGGGGTGTCCCACTACTTTTGATTGAAATGCAGAGGGGAGGGGTAACGTCCCGTTGCCTGATTCACGTCCCGTCGCAACCGAAAGAGATGAATGAGAAAACAGAGACTTCGTGCATGAGCGTTGATCCGATTCAACCGGAAAAGGGCATTTTCGAGGTGTAACGACGGTTTCTGAGGAAAAGCAACGGGAGGGAAACCTCGCGCGTTTTTGAACATAGAAGCGCAGAGACATGGGGATAAAACGCCCGTCCCCGCCGGAACGAAATCGCCGACGACAGCCTGTGCCCCTTTGCGTTCCCTGCGTCGAATACCTGTGCTTTGAAATCTCTTCTTCCCTGCGCCTCCGCGTCCCTGCGTTTCGATCAAACGGAAAGACGGTAAAGGAGAATCCATGTTTTGGCGAAATGCCCGGAAGTCGGCAGGAAACGTCCACACGTATGCCTGAAGAGTCGGAAAACATTGATGTGCCGTGTGTGGCCTCATCAAGAATTTCGGCTGTCGTGTAGTTTTCAAAACAGGACTGGTGTAGTTTTCAAAACAGGACTGCCTCAACAAGTGCAAACCCTTTGATTTTATTGGGTTTTGTTGAGGGGCAAGCTTGTCGGGAGTCCTGTTTTGCGCGAATTCAGCCGTGT
>JAGCVN010000108.1 GCA_017962315.1 Kiritimatiellia bacterium | reverse complement strand
CGCTCCCGCCCCTTCCCCTCCGGCTATGCCAGTGGTACGCCAGGCACCTCAATGACACCGAAAGACAGAGTCCTGTTTTGACAACTACAACAAGTCCTGTTTTGATTTCACCCCGACATCTAGCCATTTTCTTCTTTCCCTTTGACTTGAATCTTGCTAGACTTGGCCCGTTTTTAAGAAAGGAATCATACGATGGATACTGCGAATCCCGCGTTGGGAATGATCTTGTTTGCGTTGGGCGGCCTTTGCGGAGCCTGTTTCACACTCCCGTTCAAAAAGGTGAAGGGATGGGCGTATGAGAGTAGTTGGTTGATCTACGCGATCTTTGGACTCGTCCTTTTCCCGTGGGCGCTCGCGCTTGCGACCGTGCCGAACCTTTTTGAGGTGTTCCGGCAGGCACCGGCATCCGTCCTCGCCAGGTGCGCGGGGTTTGGTGCGCTCTGGGGACTGGGGGGACTGACATGGGGATTGATGATCCGCTACCTTGGCATCGGCCTCGGACTGGCGATCGGGTGCGGCCTGTGTTCCTCGACCGGAACGTTGATTCCGCCGATCGTGACGGGACACGCCGCCGACCTTGTCGCCACCACCGGGAAGCAGGTCGTGCTGATCGGCGTCCTCCTTTCGCTCGTCGGTATCGTCTTCGTCGGTGCTGCGGGTAAGTCGAAGGAGGGCGAACTTTCCGAGGAGGAAAAGAAGAAAGCGGTCGCCGAGTTCGATTTCAAGAAGGGTATGATCGTCGCGCTCTTTTCCGGTATCGCCAGCGCGGGGATGAACTTCGGCCTCCAGAGCGGCGACATGATGCAGGAACTCGCGCTCAAAGCCGGGGCCGCTGAAAAATGGCAGGGAATGCCCGTGCTTGTGATCGTGCTGCTGGGCGGCTTCTTTGTGAACCTGGCCTGGTGCATCCAGCAGAACCTCAAAAACAAAAGCGGTGGCGACTATTTGAACGGAAAGACCAACATCGCCAACAACCTCTTCTTCGCGGGGATCGCGGGGGTGATCTGGGCTTGCCAGTTCGTCTGCCAGAAGGCCGGAGAGCCGGCGATGGGCAAGTCCCTGGCCTACATCAGTTTCGCCATCGTGATGGGGTCTTCCATTTTCTTCAGTACCCTCATCGGTATCTTGATCGGTGAATGGGGCGGTGTGAGCAAACGGACGAAAATCCTGCTTTCGATCGGTATCGTGATTCTTCTGGCCGCGTTCAGCGTCGTTTCGTACGGGAACAAACTCTCCGCCTAGGCGGATTCGGGCGCATGGGCAGAAAAAGGGGGGTACCTATGCAGATGACGGGAAGCCTAGAGGATTACGTCGAGTGCATCTACCTGCTGATCCTCGATGAGAATACCGCGCGCATCCGCGACATCGCGTTGCGCATGGGTGTCAAGACGCCGTCCGTCGTCAAGGCGATTTCCATCTTGAAGGAGGACGGTATCGTCACGCAGGCGCCCTACGGTTCCGTGGAACTTACGTCCGCAGGTGAACGGGAGGCCAAGCGGATTCTGGCGACGCACCATCTCCTCAAGAAGTTCCTGATCTGCCTCGGCGTGGAAAAGGAGACGGCGGAAGAAGACTGCTGCAAGATGGAACACATCCTTTCTCGGGAGACGTTGGGCAGGATCGCACAATTTGTCAAGTCAAACGATCCGTCTTGGGAAGAGTCGTCGGACCTTTTCCCGGATGATTCCGAGGACGATCATGCCGAACAAGGCCGACAGGAGCATCCGGTTTTTGATTTCTCGGCGCCGTGACGGATTTGCAGATGGACAACCAGGAAGACAATCTGATGGACGGTGGGGTTTCGTTCGCGAAATTGGACTTCGCCCGCGAGGCCCGCACCGGGTTTGGTGAGACGGTTTTCTGTCCCGGCAAGACGGAAACCCAGCTCGTTGCGATTCTGGAGGCGTTCTCGAAAGCGAACCGTCCCGTCCTCTGTACAAAGTGTTCCGCCGGACAGTTCCATGCCGTGAAGAACGCCGGATTGTTTGTGGAGTACGACGAGGTTTCACGGATCTTGATTTCCGTCTGGGCAAAACCGCCCTCTCTGTCCGGTTCCGTGGCCGTCTGCACGGGCGGGACGGCGGACGTTCCCGTTGCCGAGGAGGCCGCGCGAACGGCTTCCTTTTTCGGTGCGGCAGTCCAGCGCCAGTACGATGTCGGCGTGGCGGGACTCCACCGCCTGCTTGGACGGATCGAGGAAATTCGCAAGGCGGATGCCGTGATTGCCGTCGCCGGCATGGAGGGTGCGCTCGGAAGCGTCCTTGCCGGCCTGGTCGAGGCGCCGGTCGTCGCCGTCCCGACTTCCGTGGGATACGGGGCTTCGTTCGGCGGCGTGGCGCCGTTGCTCTCCATGTTGAACTCCTGCGCGGAGGGGATGACGGTCGTGAACATCGACAATGGTTTCGGCGCGGCCGCCTTCGCCTGCCGGATGTTGCGCAACCGTATGAAAAGGGAAAGATCGTGAGTTTGCTTTTTCTGGAAGGTGCCGGAGGAATCTCCGGCGACATGACGGTCGCCGCCTTGCTTGGACTCGGCGGAAACCGCGACAAGCTGGCGGCCGCGTTGAAGAGCCTGTCCCTGGAAGGGTTTTCGTATACGGTGCAGGAGGGAAATTCCTACGGGATCGCGGGGATTGATTTCGACGTCCGGCTGACATCGGAACACGGACACGCCGACCACCACCATGCACACGAGGGTGCGCACGGACACGGACATCATCACGACTCCGATTCTCCTCACCATCACGTACCCCATGAACATCGCAATTTATCCGATGTCTTTACCGTGATTGACCGGGGAACGCTCGGTGCGCGCGCGCGGGAGTTGGCGAAGCGGACGTTTACCCTCGTCGCGGAAGCCGAAGCCGAAGCGCACGGGAAACCGATCGACCAGGTGCATTTCCATGAAGTCGGTGCGATCGACTCCATCGTGGACATTGTCTCCGCCGCCGTTCTGATTGAAGACCTCGGCGTTACGGAATGTGTCGTGACCGGATTGACGGAAGGGCAAGGGACGGTACTCTGTCAACACGGCGAGTTGCCGGTCCCGGTTCCCGCCGTACTCAACGTGGCGCGCCGTTTCGGGATTCCTCTCCGCACTTCGTCCGACAAGGGCGAGAAAGTAACGCCCACGGGGATTGCACTGGCCGCGGCGCTCCGTACCCGCTCTGAACTTCCGAACACCTATACGGTGGAACGGGTCGGGATCGGTCTCGGCAAACGCGATTTCGGGCACGCGAACGTGTTGCGGGCGATGCTCCTCCGAGAGGAAGCGAAGACGCCGCAGGACCGGATGTTCGTGGTGGAGTGCAATGTCGATGACAGCACGGGTGAAGAGCTTGGATTCGCGATGGATGCGTTGTTCAAGGTGGGTGCGAAAGATGTCCACTACATCCCCTGCCTGATGAAAAAAAACCGTCCCGGGCAAATCATCAAGGTGATCGTCGCCGAACGCGAACTTTCGGCAGTTGAAGAAACGCTGTTCCGTTGCACCTCGACCATCGGGGTGCGCCGGTATCCGGTCGAGCGGTCATGCATGGCGCGTTCTACCGTGGAGGTCGCCTTGCCGCAAGGCACGGTTCTCGTTAAACGTTGCGAACGGGACGGCGTGGTCCGTTTCTATCCCGAATACGAAAGTGTCCGCGAACTCGCCCTCGCCACCGGCGAGGATATCCGGACACTTTCCGCAAACGCCGTGGCGGCACTCGTCAGACATCCGTAAAGTATCGGTTCTTCAACATTTTTTATGAAAGCGCGCCGCGTGCAATTTCCAGGCTCTTAAGGCATACGTGTGTGTGAGGGGGTATGCCGACTTCCGGGCATTTCGCGAAACATGGATTCTCCTTTACCGTCGTTCCGTTTGATTGAAACACAGAGCCGAGGTGGCGCAGGGAAGAATTGATTTCAAGGTATGGGTATCCGGCGCAGGGAACGCAGAAAGGGACAGGCTGTCGTCGGCGATGGTTTTGGGAGGGCCAACGTCCCCGTTTCCCGGAACGGAGTGGGCGCACCACGTCGTGTCCGTTGCAGGAGGGGAAACGGGAATGTTACCCCTCCCTTCTGCGGTTCACTCAAGAATCGCGAGTCATCCGTCCCCATAAAAACTTGGAAGGGCCGAAATTTCTTGTTGCGCTGGGGTTGATTCGGTGGTATAGTAGTCCTTTCTTTTGCGAACAGAGGAGAATTTCAATGAGTCAGCACAGCAGTTTGAAGGGGTCTAGCAAGATCACTGTGAAACGGAATGTTTTGAAGCGTTTTGAACGCGTCGACCTGTTGAAGAAGCGTGGTCAGTGGAAGGACGGCGATCGTGGTCTCGGTCTTCGTAAGACGAAGCCGGATGCCTAGTCGTTTCCTTTCAGGAGAGGTTGTTTGCGGCACGCGGTGAGGAGGCGACTCTTCCGCGTGCTTTTCTATTTGTCTGGGATTCGCCATGAAACGCTTGACAGCCTGTCTCGTCCTTGCTGCCGTATCCGTATCGGCCGCCCCGCCTGAACTCGCCCGCTTCTCCGGCGCGTACCGTCAGGAGCTTGTCAAAATCGCAGAGACGTTCAACCGCGAGACATCCGCTCTTGCCGAGGATTATGTCATCGAGTTGCGCAACCTTTCGAAACGGATGAAGGCGCAGAACGACACGGCCGGTCTCCAGACTGTCCGCCAGGAGGCCGCCCGCTACATGAAGGCGTTGGCGGCAGACCCCGATCCGTTCGAGGCGGTTCCGGAGCTTACGACGGCGGATCAGGCAAAAACGTCTGAAGCCCTGAAGGTTGTCCAGCTGGCGTATGTCGAGGCCCGGACGGCGAAAGTGCAGGTCCGGGACGGACGGGTGGAAGAACTTACGAAAAAACTGCTGGCGGGGTTGGACGGGTTGCGCGAAAAGGCGCAGTCGTCTGGACGAGGCGAGGACGCCGCCGCGTTCAAGAAGGAGGCGAACCGGATCCGCGTCGCGATGCAACGGAAAGATTTCGCCGTCCGCACGTTGAAGGAGGCGGGGGGCGCGTGCGCCGCAATGCCGGCACCTCCCGATGTCACGAAGCTCAAAGACCGGGTGTCCCGTTTTTCCCCAGGGCGGTCCAAGGGAAACCTCGCCACGGGGGATCTCACCACGCTTCCGCCCGCCGTCCAGGCGTTTCTTCTGAAGCCGCTTGAATACGACAAATCCTGGCCGCCGGAGATTGTCAACTGGAGGTATGAAGGGACCGGGCCGTATTCGCACGACGACCACCTGTACAACCTTCCCGGAATCCCGGCGGAACTGGGCATTTTCGCGCAGCCGAAAACCATGAAGGCATATGTCCGGGGAATCAAGCGGATGACGTCCGAGCCTCGCGGAAACCGGATGCTTGCCTGGACGGGGCGCGCGGTATCCTGGCGCTTGAAGGACAGCCGCGATCTTGTCTGCTCGATTATCTTCCGGACGATGCGTCCCGCCTTGAACGAATCCGGCGGCCCGGCGGCCTGTGTCGCCGTGTACGACGTGTCCGCGAACAACAAGCTGCTCGCCTCCTACACCGTTCCGATGCTTTCAAAGGAGACGGAACTCTACGTGGCGAAACATTATTCCTACAACCGGCTCACGATGAAATGGGTCGGTTCTAAGAAGAAGCGGGGGTTCACGATTCCGGATCATACGCCGCTCCGCGTCGTCGTCGGCGTGGTGGGGTATGCGCAAGGGGAGGAAATCGAGGCGACCATCGAAATCCTGCCCGCCAGGCAGAATGAAGACCGGTGAGCGCGTGAACATTTCCGCCTGTTGGAACGTTTTAAACGAATGGAGTTTTCGTACGGATACGAGGTTTGAGATGAAAAGAATTTGGACGGCGGCTTTGTCCGCCTTGTTGTTGACGACGGGGGCGTGCGCACTCGACCATGAAACCAGAACGGAGGGGAAGGCCGCGATTCAGAAGGGGTTGGCCTGGCTTGTCGCCAAACAAAAAGACGACGGGAGCTGGTCGAATGAACGTTTCCCCGCCTTGACCGGGCTTCCCCTCTGGGCGTTGTCCGAAGTCGCTTCCGAATATCCGGAGTACGCCGCAAACATCGCGGCGGCGGTGGCGTATTTGAAGGATAAGGCCCAGCCTGACGGCGGTATCTATGTGCCCGACCCGCGTCGCGGCGGGGCGGGGCTCGGAAATTACAACACCTCCGTCTGTATGATGGCGTTCCAGGCGACCGGGCGCAAAGACGTGATCCCCCTCATCCTCAAAGCCCGCGAATTCACAGCGAACACCCAGTTGACGGGCGATGACGTTCATGCGGGCGGGTTCGGATACGACAGGAACGGGCGCCGTTACTCGGACCTCAGCAACACGGCGATGGCCATTGACGCCATGCGTATGACCGAGTCGGCGGAGGAGTTCCGTCCTGCGGGCGAGAAAAAGGCCGATCTCAATTGGGACGCTGCGCTGAAGTACGTCGCAGGGATGCAAGTTCCGCAAGGGAGGGAAGACAAGGGTGGATTCGTCTACACGAAAAGTTTTGCCCGCGCACCCTCGGCGGATGCGAACGGGGTGAGCGGCGGACGTTTCGGCAGACCGCGTCTTCAGTCCTACGGTTCAATCACCTACGACGGTCTTCTCTCTCTGATGCACTGTAAGCTCACGCCCAAAGACCCCCGCGTGGTCTCCGCGCTTGATTACTGTGCGAAACATTGGACGCTTGACGAAAACCCCGGACAGGGGATGCAGGGCGTCTACTTCTACTACGACATCTTGACGCGTGCGCTGAATGCCAGCCGCGTTGACACGATCGAATGTGCCGACGGGAAGAAGGTGGACTGGCGGGCGGAGGTTATCCGGAAAGTTGTGTCCCTTCAAAAGCGGGAAGGATACTGGACCAACGCCAACAACCGTTGGTGGGAGAACGACCCCGTGCTTGCCACGTCCTACAGTCTGATCTGCCTTGAACACGCATTGAAACAGGCGAAATAATCCCGAAAGGAAAGAAGTATGGAAGAACAGAATCTGTCGAAACAAGAACTTTCCCGCGTCATCGCCATTGACGGACCTTCCGGGGCGGGAAAGTCCTCCGTATCCCGCGCGGTCGGGAAGAAACTCGGTTTCCTGCATGTGGACTCCGGCGCGCTCTATCGTATTATGACGTGGCAGTGTCTCCGTCACGGGATCGACACCTCCGATGCGGAAGCCGTCGCCGCTTTCGCCCGGACGGTCGAGGTGACGTGCCGTCCGGAAGGGGCGGATCTCGCCTTTTACGTGGACGGCGTCCGTCCGGGGGACGAACTCCGGACGCCGGAGGTCAACGCCCACGCCAGCCCCGTCGCCACGGTCAAGGCCGTACGCGACCGCGTGACCGCCTGGCTCCGCACGATGCCGGAACACGGCGACCTGATTGTCGAGGGACGCGACATCACGACAGCGGTTTTCCCGGACACGCCCGCCCGGTTCTACCTGACGGCGAGCGCGGAGGCGCGAGCCGCCCGCCGCCACAAGGAAGAGGTTGAAAAAGGGATAGCTGGGGGGAGCGCCGAAGAAGTGAAAGCCTCGCTGCTCGCGCGTGACCAGATCGATTCCACGCGGAAATACGCCCCGTTAAAAAAGGCGGACGGTGTGATCGAAATCGACAGTACCTTCCTTACCCTCGACCAGGTGGTGGAAACCGTCATCGCCGCCTTGCCGGAAGGGTGGGGCGCGACTCGCTAGTCCCTAAGACATTGCCTATCAGCTCGATTGGTGACAACCGAAACAACTTCTAAAGACAACATCCTTCTTTCGCCGCGCAACCGCGCGGCGTTTTCATAACCGCGCCTGGTTGTGCGCGGAAGAACCAAACGTTTTTTTTGAGTTGTTCATGTTGTTTCCAGGAACTTACCCCCATCTACATTCCCGTGGGAAGCACGGGCGGGGGGCTTGCCTATAAAATGCCATTTATCCCCATGAATGCTCCCGCGCGCGGCGCGGTCGGATCGCTCTGCGTTAATTTTTTTGTACACACGTTCCTGCCGTCCGGTTTGCCGCGCACCGCAAGGGCGGTGGGGACGCCGTCTTTCCCTTCACCGTGCCCCCGTGGTTCTGTGTGAGACAAAGAAGTTATCCACATCTACATTCCCGTGCGGAGCGCGGGCGGGAGGCTTGCCTATGACACGGGACGGATTCGCCTTTTTCGCTGGATTCGCGGCGGTTTCGTAAGTTCAGGCGTTCCATGTGCCGTTTACGTCCCTCTTCGCGGAGGAGGATGTCGAGCCGCCTGAACTGTTCCTCGTTCAACGTCTCCCGTACATGGAGGAGAAGGCGGATTGAAAGTTTCGCCTGTTCGCCGCGTAAGACGGCGATTTGTTCGGCGCAGGCGTAAAGCGGCGCGGGGTCGGATTTCTTATCCTGCAGAATGTTCCGGTAGGCACAGGCCTGTTTGCGGGTGACGGCATGGATGTTCGTTTCCAGGGACTGATTCAACTCCGTGATTTTCCGGACTTCTTCTTTGATCGTCAAGACCTGGTTGGAGGAGAGGCCGCCTGATTCGATGAACTGTTCCGAGGTGACGGTGCGCACGATCCACCCTATCGGACGGCAATGCGGCGACATCCGTTTCCCTATCTCGAAAGGGGGACGGGGGCACGGCACCTCGCAAGTCCCTTGATCGCCGGGCAAACCGCAAGGCGCTTCGGCGAAACAAGTGGCGACGCACATGGACAAAACCATCGAATAGAAAACGCGCATATTCCTCTCCTCCATTCCTAGAACTAACGCAGTGAATCGGAAATTATTGCCGGTAGCCTCGCGTTTTCAAGAATTATCTGGAAGCAGCGGGATCCAGATTGCCGACGCTTCTGTAGGGGGCGCATCAGCGGAGTAGGCCGAGGAGGCTTCCCTTATCGTCGGTCGGGAGGGGATAGGCGCGGACATCGTTCCACTCGATCGGTTCCGCGAGATCTGGAGATTCACGGACATAGACGATCCCCTGGCGCGAGAAGAAAGTCCAGACCGTGCTGGACATCAGGCGCGTATCGCCGACTGTGCGTACCCCGTAGAGGCAGAGATTGAGCGTTTCCGCGACGGCTTTGCAGATCGGCGCCAGATCGATATGCCAGTTGCTGATGTGGACGGCGAGGATCCCGTCAGGTGCGAGCCGGCTCAGGTAGAGTTCAAAGGCTTCTTTGGTGATCAAGTGGTAGGGCACGGCGTCGCCGCTGTATGCATCGATGACGAGAAGGTCGTAGAGTGGATCGCCGTTCGCCGTCTCCTGTTCCAGCGATTTACGGGCATCGCCGGGAACGAGGTCGATTTTACAGGCCGCGTCGGCCATGTAGGTGAAGTAACGGGGATCTTGCGCGATGCGGATGACGTGCGGGTTGATCTCAAAAAAGCGGTAGAGGTCGTTCGCCCTCCCGTACGGTAAAAGCATCCCCGCGCCGAGTCCGACTACGCCGACATTCATCGGGCGGCCGTCCCGGTATTTCGGGTGCGAGAGGATGCCTACCCCGGCGGCGAAACGCATGTAGTATCCGAACGGCCTGGAACGGAGCGCGTTTGTCCGGACTTGAAGTCCGTGCGTCGTCTGGCCGTACCACAGGTAGGAAACAGGGGCGGGCATACCGTCCACCACCTCCCGGGTCTGCGTCACGCCGAGGCTTCCGTAAAAATTACGCGAACGGTAGAGCTGGCGTGCGCCAGTGGCGCGGCTCGTCAGCAGGAACAGGAGGCAGGCGGCGGTCGCCGCCGTCAATGCGGGAAGCCATTTTTTCAATCTGGCGTGACGTCCTGAGGGGAAGAGTCGGACGGCGCAAAGCGACGAACTGACGATCAGCGCGAGGGGGAATTCGGTCACGCGGGTGAAGACCAGCGGGGCGGCGAAGGACGCCAAAAGTCCACCCGCAGCACCGCCGATCGCGCTGTAAAGATAAAAGCGCGTCAAGCGGTCCGTGCCCGGGCGGGATTGATAAAGCCATCCCGTCAACATCGTGCCGACGAAAAAGAGCACCGCGCCCGACGCATACGCATTCGGGTAAAAACTTCCTTGCCCCCAGCGGCGTGCGGCGAACACCGCCGCGACAATCGAGACCAGTCCCGCTAATGCCCAGAGGCGCGGCCGCCAGCCGCCCAGTCGGGAGAACCCCGCGATGTAGGCGGCGAGGAAGAGGGAAAGCATCAGGATCCAGACGAACGGAAGCGGCGTGACATCGAGGAACAGGTGGGCGATGACGGCGTTGAGAAGAAACGAGAACACGCCCGGCAACACGAGCCAGAGGAGAGGCTTGCCTGTCCCCGTGTCGCCGTTTTCCGCGTTTGAGACGTTCGCACGATCCGCGGCTGGGCCGTGGGAATCGCGTGGGCGGCCGGCGACGGCGGAGGGGACAGAGCAGGGGAAACGCGACATCGCGATCGCGTAAACCAGGCACACGCCGCCGAATATCCACCACTGCAGGGTGAGACCGAGCGAACGCTCGAATACAAACGGGTAGATCAACAACCCGATGAGCGAACCCGCGTTCGAGAAGGCGTACAGCCGGTAGACATTACGCGAGCCGCTCGAGGCCGCCTGTACAAGGGTGCTTCCGGCGGAGAGGAGTACGTAGGGAATCCCCGCAAGGAACAACACGCAGCCGGGCGATTCCAGCCACGGCCACGCGGAATGTCCGAATAGCCCGTTCAGGAACGGGCGCGCCAGCGCGACGGCGAAGACCCAGAGCGCGGCGAATACCAGTAGCGACGCATGGACTTTGAGGTTACGGCGTAGATTTCCGTCCGCCATCCGGTGGGCGTAGAAATAACCCGCCAGCAACAACGTCTGGTAGGCGGCAAGGCAGACACCCCAGACCGCCGCGCTTCCGCCGAAGATCGGCAATAACGTCCGGCCCAGCATCGGCTGGATCAGGAACAACAAGAACGACCCCAGGAAAATGACCGCTTGCGGCATCACGTCTACTCCGGAAGGGGCATCAGCCCGCGCGGGCTCTCAGAGAGGCAACGTGCGCCTTTCTCCGTTACCACGAACGTGTCTTCGCAACCGACGGCTCCCGCACCTGGGATGACGAACTTCGGCTCGACGGCGATCACCATGCCTTCTTGGAGGACATCGCGCGATCTCGCGCCCAGCACGGGCGATTCATTCACGTAAAGCCCCGTCCCGTGTCCCACGAAACGCGCTTTCTGGCGTCCACCCATGAACATATCGGCGAAACCGGCGGCATCCGCCATCCGTAGACTCATCTGGTAGAGCGCTTCGCAGGAGGCACCGGGGACGGCGGCTTCCGCAACTGCGTCAAGGATGTCGATGGAACACTGGTGGGCGTCTCGCGCTTTGGCGGAAAGCTGTCCGCGGTAGTACGTGCGCGTCGAGTCGGAGATGTACCCGTTGAAGTTTCCGGGAATGTCGCATTGGACGGCATCGCCCGGCTGGATCACCACGCCGCACTGTCCCACGGGGAGGGCGCGGGAGAAACCGGTTCCCCCAAGGGCGTAGTCGTAGGGTGACATCCCCCCGCCGTTCTCGCCGACGAGGACCTGTCCGATAAACCCTTCCATCGTCATGCCGTAGGAACGGACGATACCGAGGCTTCCTTCCCGCATCATGTAACCGAAAATCGCGACGGTGAATTCCTGGTCGGTCATACCGGGGCGGTAGAGGCTTGGAAACCGGGCGAACCCTTCCGCCTGTTTCTTGCCGCCGTATTCGATCTGGCTGATTTCATACGGGCTTTTGACGGCGCGGAGCCGGCGCAGAAGCGAAGACCCTGAAACGCCGGACAAGGTCGCCGCACTGAAAACCGTTGCGAGACCGAGATAGTCGGCATGGGAAACCTCTGCATCCTCCAGCAACAATTCGGAGGGCGGGGGATACCCCGCTTCGGCGAGAATCTCCGGGATTTCGTCGGCCCGGTGGAAATAACGGACGTTCGCGCCTTCCAGACCGAGCGGGCGGCGCACGAGGAAAAGGGGTTCCCCCCCTTCCGCTGGAAGATAGGCATAGCCCCGGTAGACGCGCCCGGACAGGTAGAACAGGTTGACACGGCTTGTCGCGAGGAGGGCGGCGCCGGAGGAACGTCTGGACAAGGCATCGGCGACTTTCCGCCAGCGGACACGGAGGTCTTCGAGAAGGTCAACGGAAGAATCGGTAAACATTGCTAAAAAAGAGACGCCCCGGTGAAGGGGCGTCGGTTGGGGAAGGGGATTACTGGTCGTCGTCATCGCCGCTTTTCGCGTTGATGGCGGCGACGATGGCGGAGATCTTCTGCAAGAGCTGCTGCGGCAGCCGGATCTCGGTATACGCGGAGGTGCCTTCCGTTTTCGTGCGCGCGGTCAAACCGGAACCGGGGCCTCCGGCGGCAATCATGGCGAGAATGGGCGCCAATTCTTTCTTCGTGTCCTCGGAAAGTTTCGGCGCAAGCTCTTCCAATACGTTCTTCGCGATTGTGAAGAGATCCAAGTAGGTGAATTCCGTGACGTTCCCCGAACCCTTCGCGGACGCGGAAGCCAACTGCCCGTTGCCGGCGAACTTCGGGAGGTTCGCGACGCCGTCGCAGGAGGCGATATTTTCGTAGCCGTCAGCCGTCTTGACGGTGCGAATACGTATCGGCTGTCCGCCGGTCAGCGCTTGAAACACGTTGCGGACATTCGTTTCAATCTCCGCCAGTTCGGTATCTTTGACCGGCTTCGCATTCTTGCCGGAGGCGTTGACGGCGTTGACGATCTCTTTGACCGGGAATTGTGCAGGGTCAAAGGACATGGTCGCGCTCGGCGCGTCGAACGTGAGGAACGGCTTGTCGGGGAAAGACGCTTTTACGGCGGTAACCAGTTTTTGGTTTTCGGCCAAGACAGACTGGAATACGGCTTCTTTTTGGCCGGCGGAGGTTACGAAGCGGGAATACCCCCAGAATTTCGATGTTTTGTCATATCCGAAGGAGGTGACGCACTGTTCGCACATCCCCAAGATTTTCATCGAATTCCCCGTGCTTTCCGTGATGGCCTTGGAAAGAGCCGGGTATTTCTGTGTGATGGAGGCATCCAGGATCGCCTGTATGAAAGGAACAAGGTTAGACTGGTTGTTCTTCAGGTTCGAGGCCACATCCGGGGCTGTCATCGAAATCTGCTGACAGAACAGCGCCGTGTCCGGAACGTTCGCGAGCAGGTCGGTCTTGACTGGCTTCGCCGCCGCCGCGAGAGACGCGAGCTCGGTTCCCGGCTTGTAACGGACGTCCATACCGATCTTGAAGCCGTCCGCCTGGTTGTAACCGAGACCCAGCGTCGAAGAGGCCAGTTGTTCAAGCTGTTTTTTGTTCTCCGCAGCCGAGAAAAGGGAAAACGACATGAGCGCCGATTGCATCGGCCCCAAGCCGTCGGGCTTCTCTTTGAACTGCTTCCCGATGAGGTTCCCGTACAGTGAAATGGCCGGCGGGAAGAATTCAATCGAGAGTGCGTCGCCGTTCGCGGGCACGGTCTGGTAATGCGAGGCTTCGATTTTAAGCCTCTGGACCGTCTGCTCATCGGAGGCGATGAAGGCATTCTGCCCTTTGAACGTGATGAACATCGGCGTGCCCGGAAGCTGGGCAACGCCTTCGGCGTTTAACTTCAGAAGCTTGCTGCGTGCGAATTCTTCGCTCGACATTGAAATCGGCAGGATCACCCCCGTCTTTACATCGGGCAACGCCGACATTGGACTGCCATCCTCGTTTTTGGCAAGTGCGGTTTCAAGTTTCGCGGTGTCCCCGTAGACAACGATGGCGACCGGCTTGGTCTGGTCGAACGGCCCGATCATGGTCTGGATTTGCTGCTGCAGTATCCCCGTCGCCATGCCGCCCAGCATGGGCTGGCCGATGGCACCGCAGAACTGCGTGGTCGTTGCGCCGAGTTTCTCCACGCTTGGAATGCGCAGTGCGGCAAGCGGTTCGATTGCGGCGGAGACGGAGAACGCGGCGAACAGGGCCGCGCAGGAAGAGCAGAGGCATTTTTTCATGGTTTGTTTTCCTTTAATCAGGGGTTAGTGGACGTTTCAACAGCAGATACTTCGGCGGAAGGGGGCGCGGACAGTTCCGCATCCGGAACGCGGACAGAATCGTCCGGCACGGCCGGGGCTTCTGTCTTCGCCGGCACGGACACCGGGAAGGTGGAGAACCGTTTGGCGAACTCCTTCGCAAAGGCTTTGTAGGCCAAGGCACCCCGGTTGGACGGATCGTAGAATACGACCGGTTGACCGAAACTCGGTGCCTCGCTTACACGGACGCTCCGGGGAATCAGCGTCTCGTAAACGATCTCCCCGAAATGGTTTCGGACTTCGTTGACGACATCCATCGCCAGGCGCGTCCGCCCGTCGTACATCGTCATCAAGATGCCTTCAAGCTTGAGACCGGGGTTGACGCCGCTGTCGTGCAGCTGCTTGATGATGTTGGTGATGACGCTCAACCCCTCCATCGCGTAATACTCGCACTGCATCGTCACGATGATCGCGTCCGCCGCCGCGAGCGAAGAGGTCATCAGAATGCCGAGGGAGGGCGGACAGTCCATCAGCACGTAATCGAACACGCCGGAGGCGAGTACGCGGTCGAGCGCTTCCCGCACGACGGAAAGGTGGTTCCCCCTGCGGGCGATCTCGATTTCCGCACCCGCGAGATCCAGTTCCGACGGAATGATGTTGATGTTCTCGAACGGGGTGGGCTGGATGACGTCGGCGATGTCCGCCGCGCCCGTCAGGATCGGATAGAGGCTGTACCCCGGCTGGCGCTGGAGCCCGAGCCCGCTCGTCGCGTTCGCCTGTGGGTCGAGATCGATCACCAGGACGGTTTTCTTCATTAGGGAAAGTGCGGCGGCCAGGTTGACCACCGTTGTCGTCTTCCCGACACCGCCTTTCTGGTTGGCGATGGCAATGACGCGGGTTTTTCGTTCGTTCATCTAGTCTCCCTTGCAGAATTGGAGGTCGTCCGTCTCGGCGGCCTTGCGGATGGAATCGGCCAGCGAGGAGAACGCCTTCTCCAGCGCCGCGCTGAACGCGCCCGCCTCCGCGCCCCGTTTCTCCGGCTCGTATTCCGCTTCGCCGCGCGCTTCCTTCAAGACAAGCAGCTTCGTGCGCGGCGGAAGCCCCGTGAAGACGAGCCGCAGCGCGGCGACTGCCTTTGGACGGCTTCCCGACGTGTCAAGGTAAAGCCCCGTGACGATGCCTTGTACCGCGACATCGGCCGCCGTCGCGGTACGCGCATCGACCGTGCGCCCGAACACGGCGGCCGTTTCCATGTAACGGGCGAACAGATCGCCGATCAAGTCCGCCGGCTGCGCAATCCAGCCGTTGTAATAATCCGCCGCATACTCGTTTTCGCCGCGCCGGTAAAGGAATGTCTTGGCGTCGAACGGCGCAAGTGCGCGGAACCCGTTAAGACGCACCGTACCCCAGACGGGACGCGCGCCGGCGGGCGCGGACTTTGGCGAGAGTTCCGGCGCGAACGTGCGCCGCATGGCGGCGGCCTTCGCCTGGACGGCGGAACCTCCGCCGAAACATCCCGTCAACAAGCACGCGAGAATCGAAATCGTAAAAAACAGTTTGCTCATAACAATGTGGAAAGCATAGACGGAAAGCCGCCCCGTGTAAAGCAAAATGAATAGGCGTCTCAGGCGTCGAACGTGTGTTCACCGTGCCACGGTTCGGAAGGGGGAACCGCGACTTGTTTGGAGCGGATACGTTGGCGGACGGCCTCGGCGAGCAGGATCGTCGTCGCGGCCGCCACGTTCAGGGAATCCGCGATGCCGAGCATCGGAATCCGGACGCGGAGATCCGCGGCTTCCATCCATTTCGCCGAAAGCCCGTACTGTTCCGTCCCGACGGCGATGGCGACCGGGCGCGTGAGATCGACCTCGAAATGCAGCTTTTCCGCGTGGGGTGTCGCAGCGAGGAGGGAGAATCCCCGCTCGCGCAGGAAGGCCAACGCCTCCCCGCTCCCCGCTTCGACGACGGGAATGGCGAAGAGCGTCCCCGTAGAGGCCCGGACGACGTTCGGGTTGTAGATGTCGGTGCAGCGGTCGCAGACGATGACAGCGGCGACGCCGGCGGCGTCTGCCGAACGGAGCATCGTGCCCAGGTTTCCCGGCTTCTCGATCGACTCCGCGACGAGGACGAGGGCGTTGGAGGGGAGTTTCAGGTCGGCGAGGGAGAGACGGGGTTGCGGTCCCACCATCAACAGCCCGTCCGGGCGTTCGCGGTAGGCGAGCTTTTCGAAGACCTTCGCGCTGCAGGCGAAACATTCGGCGCCCAGTTTCTCGCATTCGGCGACGAGGACGGGTTCGTTTTCGTGCTTCAGGTAAAGTTCCTCGCAGAAGAACAGCATCTGCGGGCGGTAACGGTGGTCGAGCGCCCGGCGGCACTCGCGGTACCCTTCGATCAACATCTGCCCGAACTCGTCGCGGTGCGACCGCTGCCGGAGTTTCACGCAGTGTTTCACCTTCGGGTTTGCCAAAGAAGTAATATCGGTAACGGACATACGGGCAGTCTAGCGGAATTCCCCGTTGAAGACAAGTTGTTTCCATGCAAGAAGGCAATACTGGCACGGCGCGGGCTTTAATCCGCAAACATCGTATTTCGCGGGGAGTTCACGTCCATACGCCTCGACTTGCCACCCGAACTCGTCAGTACGCACTGCTCGTCAACGATTGCAGTAAAGCTGGATCTGTTTTGTGCGACCTGACAAGTCACGAAAAGCCACCCGTTGCGGTGGTTGATCACGGCGTTACGGAGCGATTTGCGAAAGGTTTTATCGCCGTCTTCCCCGTTTCCGTCTTTTTGCGGCCTCACGCACATACCCGCATTTTGGGAGATATCGTGCATGAGTATGGGTCGATTCAACCAGCAAAGGTTGACGCAGAGGTGTAGAGATAAAACGACCGCCCTCGCCGGGACGAAGGCAACGGGGACATTGCCTTTCCCGGAAACATCGCTGACGACAGCCTGTCCCCTTTGCGTTCCCTTCGCCGAATACCCGTACTTCGAAATCTGTTTTTCCCTGCGTCTTGCCTATAACTTGTCCACGTTACCCTCATCTACATTCCCGCGCACAGCGAGGGCGGTGGGCTTGCCTATAAAATGCCATTTATCCCCATGAATGCTCCCGCTCGCGGCGCGGTCGGTTCGCTCTGCGTTTCAATCAAACGGAAAGACGGTACAGGAGAATCCATGTTTCGGCGAAATACCCGAAAGTCGGCCTAATACACCCACACGTATGCCTGAAGAGCCGAAATTTATTTTCCGGAACCGCCGGGGCAGGGAGTCACGATAATCGCGATCGGGTCGGCGGGACACGCGCTTTCACACGCCCCGCAACCACGGCATTTCGCGGCATCGATTTCGGGGCACATCACGCCGTTCCGTTCGACCTCGACGACCGCCTGATACGGGCAGTATTCCTGGCAGACCACGCAATACTGTTTTTCCGCCCATGCCACGCACTTGCCCTGATCGACAACCGCGATGCCTACCGGCTTTTTGTGTTTTTGCTCGACCGTCAAGGGGACGAGGGCGCCCGTCGGGCAGACCTCCGTGCAGGCCTTGCAGTCTTGGAAACAATACTGCTCCTGATAGGGGTCGAGATGGCGGAAGGCGACCACCGGCGTACAGAGGCCGTCGATACCCGATTTGCCCAGATCCGGGACGAGGAGCCCGTAGGGGCAAGCGCGCATACAGTTCCCGCAACGGGCGCAGAGCGCGTTGAACGAGCGTTTCACCGCCCCCGGAGGTCGGAGGACAGAGGACTCCCCTCCGCCGCCCAAAGCGGCCCGGGCGCCTGCCCCGGCAACGCCGCTCCCCAGTATGCCCAGGAAAAGGCGGCGCGAGGCGCGGGTGTCCAAAGGGGAGGGCGGGGTATTCCCGGAAGCCGTCTTCTGAGCGTTCTTGCGCGACTTGAAACGCTTCCACGGCATACCCAGAAGTTCCTGAAGACCGCCGAGCGGGCAGAGGCGGTGACACCAGATGTTCGGCACGGCGACACTCACGATCAGAATCAACACGAATCCCGCCGCCGTCGCGCAACTCGTCCAGAGGAACGGTTTCCGAAAGGCGGCGAAAAACCCGTTGAAGATGCAGAGCGGGTCAAGCCAGAGGAGGAGGGGGTACCCTGCGACAGCCGAACCTGCGACCAGCAGCGCGAGGGCTTTGTTCAACGTCGGGACGCGGCGGATGCGCCCCATCCCGCGTTTGTTCAACTTGCCGGCCATTTCGGCGGCGAATCCCATCGGGCAGAGATGCCAGCAGAACCAGCGTTGCTTGAAGAACGCCAGCAGAAGTAACGGCACGCCGAAGAGACAGAGGCACCCCGCGAACCGGCGCGCGCCCAGCGCCCCCGCAAAACTCAGCAACGGGCTGATGCGGGGGAGAAGGAGCGAAAACGGTTTCGCCCCATCCGGCAGAAAGAGGGAGAGCGCAAGGACGGCGCAGAGCAGGAAGACGGCAAGACGGATGAGGTTCTTCTTCATCCCGAGTCACCTCCGTGCGTCACGCTTCGATGCGGACGATGTCAATCTTCGACAAATCACCGCATCCGATCCCCATCTCGTGTCCGAGCTTGATGTACCCGACGTCGAAAGGCTTGAGCTTGAAGAGCGTCGCCGCGTAGGCGTCCGCCGCGACGGGATCCGTGGAGAGGATGACCTCGTTCGGATACGCCAACGTCCCGGGACCCTGCGGCCCGTGGTCCAGCATGATGCGCGAGGCGTCGATCACCACCAGCTTCGGCTTGAGGAAGGTGCTGAAGTCGGCGATGCACTGATGCAGGCCGTTCCGGTGCCATCCGCGGCGCGTCGTGTTGGAAATCGACCCCATCCAGTTTTTCATGGAGAGGGAAAGGGTGGCACCGCTGTGGTGTTTCGCGACTGGCATGTTGATGACGCAGTCGGCGTCGAGGATCTCGTTCGGGACTTCGGCGGTTTTGCAGATCTTGCCCTTCGGCACGGTCACCTCGCGGTACCCGTCCCTCGCGGAGGGACGGAACAGGCGCGCCTTCGTTCCTTTCAATGCATCCTGGACGCCGCTCTGCGGGAACGCCTTTTTTTCAGGGGAGCAGGGGTTTTCCGGGATGTCGATCTTCTCCGCGCCAGCCTTCTCCGCCTGGAGAACACATTCCCGTACCAGCTCAGGCGCGGTGTTGCCGCCCTGCGCGGGAGTCGAATACCAGGCGACGTTCGGCTTGATGGCAACCTTGTCGCCTTTGTGGATAAACGTGCCCCAGCCGCCCAGTTTCGCGACGCCGAGGTTGAGCATCTTCGCGAGGTCCTTTCCGTGGACGACCACGACCGTGGCCTGTTTTCCCCCCGTCGCCGCCAGCGCCGGCGCGGTTCCGGCCGCAACGGCCGCCTTGATGAATTCGCGTCTCTGCAGTTCCATGATTCCGTCTCCTTGTCTAGGCGTTCCAGCGATCCTCGATGTACTTCGCGCTGCGGCGCAGGAGTTCCGCGCTGCCGCCGACTTCGAGTGTCGAATACTTGATGTTCGCGTTGTCCTTCAGGACTTCGATCACACCCGCGACGTCGATACACCCCGTGCCCACTTCGATTGTGGAGAAGCCGCATCCGAATACCGTGCCGCGCTTGGGCAGCCATTCGGGACCGAGGTCTTTCCAGTGGATATGGTAGATCTTGTCGTGGTACTTCTTTGCGAGATCAACGGGGTTCGTGCCGCCGAGCCAGCTGTTGCCGGTGTCGAGGTTCACGCCGAGCGAATCGGGATTGCCGAGCCGGTCCATGATGTCGGCGATACCGTCAATCGTGTCCGTAAGCGGCCCGTGCTGTTCAAGGCAGAGCTTGATACCGTAGTCGGCCGCCATGCGGCAGGGGTTGTAAAGTTTTTCGGCGGCGATGAACACCTTCTCCTTGTAGGT
Source organism: Kiritimatiellia bacterium (assembly GCA_017962315.1). Taxonomy (GTDB): domain Bacteria; phylum Verrucomicrobiota; class Kiritimatiellia; order RFP12; family UBA1067; genus RGIG8368. The sequence continues at coordinate 11,091 of JAGCVN010000108.1, read as the reverse complement.
GAGGGATTTCGCCCATTCGCTTTTCGCGAAGGTTTCGGTGGTGATCACGTATTCAATCCCCGCGCCGGCCGCGAACTTGATCGCCTTCATGATTTCCGCCGTCGCGTAATTCGCGGGGGAGGAGGGTTCCAGCAAAAGCGCGTGCGCGCTCAGCGTCATAATCTTGATGCCGTTCCGCTCGAACGTGCGGCGGACATCGAACGGATTGTCGTCCAGGCTTACGGAAGCGGATAGCCCCGCACTTGCGAACATGCTGCCGCTTGAATGGGTGTCCGTGATGTCCGCGTGGGTGAAACCGTATTCGCGCGCAAGACGGAGGTTGTTTTCAAGCGAGGTGTATGGTTCAAGGCAGAGGAATACTCCTACGTTCATCTGGCAACTCCTTTTCATCGGACATCCGACCTCGCAGAAACCGCTCTGTCCGGACGATGCCGCTCCTTCAGTCTCAAAACGCAAGTAGTATGGCACGATTCTATTTATTCCGCAATGGATTTTTCGGAGAAAAGGAAGGCGCGATGGGGCGCATGTCTGAATGGACGGCCGTGGCGGATCATGGTAGATTGCGGTCGATTCACATTTTCCATTTTCAAGCGGTGATGAATCTGGTATACTTCAGACCATGAAAAAACGAATGGTGATCGGGGGCGCGGCCTTGGTCGTGTTGCTGGTATGGGGTTTGTCTGTCTGGGCGATTCAGACGGCGGCGAAGGGCAGGGTGTTCGACAAACACACCATCGCGGCGATGCCGAGTCGGCGCGCGGCGGTCGTGCTTGGGTGTGCGCGCCTCCTTCCGAGTGGTTTGAATTTGTTTTTCTTGCGCCGGATTGAGGCCGCCGCTGAATTGTACAAGTCGGGTAAGGTCGATTGCCTGATCGTCAGCGGGGACAACCATATCAAAACCTACGACGAGGCGACGGACATGAAAGACGCGCTCGTCCGTTCCGGCGTACCCGAAGACCGCGTTGTCTGCGACTACGCCGGGTTCCGGACGCTGGACTCCGTCGTCCGGGCGAAGAAGGTGTTCGGCCTCGATTCGTTTGTGATCGTCTCCCAGCCCGACCATGTGCGCCGGGCCGTCTTCCTCGCGCGCGGCTTCGGGGTCGACGCCTATGGGTATGCCGCCAAAGACGTGAATCTCCGCTATTCGGTGAAGACGCGCATTCGCGAGCAGTTTGCAAAAGTCGCCGCCGTGCTGGATGTCGTCATCCGCCGCCGTCCGAAATTCCTCGGACCTCTAGAAAAACTGCCGGAGGAACGAAAGGCTGTCTCGGACGGGGGACGGGCGGGATGATGCTCGTGGGCATTCAACGGCTTCGGCTGCGAGTGCGTTTATGTTCAGCTGTTGGAAACAGGGGAAGATGCGATGCGACCCGGTTTATTGACAAAACAGGTGCTCGTCTCATGGGGGGGCGAGGAGGTCTACGAACAGGCCCGCCGCATGGTGCAACGGGGTCAGGTCGTCAAGTGCGATGTTTCTGGGGATCTGATCGAAGGCGTGGAGTTGCGCCCCGGAATGAGTGAAATCCGGACGCGCGTCAGGATCCATCCAGACGGTTCCGTTGAATCGCTCTGCCCCTGCATCACGAACCAGCGCGACGGGCAGATCTGCCCGCACATCGTCGCGCTGGGTATCACGGTGATGATGCGGACGACGGATCCCCTGCGCGCACAGAAATACGCAGAGGAGCAGCGCCGGGCGAAACGAATCGAACAGATCGCCTCGTCCGCCTACCTTCCCCGCCGGCGCGACGGGCTTCCCGTTCGGCTTTGCCTCTCCCTTCCGGGCGGATGGCAGGGAACGTTTCATGCCCAGGGAAAGATACAGCTTGCCCTTTTCCTGCTGGCGGAGGGTCGCCCCCCGATGCTGCCGGAAATGGTTCCTGCGGGAACCGCCGTCCGCCTTTCCGCGACGGATGAAAATCTTCTGGAGGTTTTGGAGGACATCTGCGAGGGCCCGGCGAAAGGACATTTCGAAGTCTCCCCGCCGGATTTCGTCAACCTCATCCAGAACGCGGGCGGCGCGAAGATTCTCGAAGCCGGTTTCAAGGAATACGTCGCGGAGGGCCGGCGCGTCTCTTCGGCACTGGAAATGGACGTCGATCCGGATACCGGGGAACTCTACCTCTTCCCCCATGCCGACATCCCGTCGTTGCCTCCGGGTGTCCTCCCGTCCTTTTTTGTTTCGGGCCGGCAGGGCGTGGTTTTGGCGGAGGGGCGTTTCTGGACGCTGGCGAACGTCCTTCCCCTGCCGTACCATTCGATTTACGTCAAGGATGAAGTCATTCCCCGCGAAAACGTGATCACCTTTCTGGAGCGCGACTTGCCGAACCTCCTCCGTCAGTTTCCCGTCAAGATGGACCTCTCCCCGGATCTCTTCGAGCGGGTGCCGGGAAAGCCTGTTTTCACGGTTGAGCTGAACGGTTCGCGGGCGTCGCTCTCCGCGACGCTCAGGGCCGACTACGGGGGACACAGCGTGGTGGCGGGCGTCCGCGATTCGGTGGACTTCGCCATCCCGGATCCGGACGACATCCTGCGTTACGCCGTGCGGAACCTGCCGGCGGAAAAGTCGGCCCTGACCGCCCTCGGCAAAGTCGGGTTCAAGGAGACGGACGGGCGATATGAGATCGTCGGTACGCGCGAGGTGCTGAATTTCCTCGGAACCGGTATGCCCACGCTCGGTCGTCTCGGCTGGAAGGTTAAACCGGCGCCGAAGCTGGAGGCGATCCTGGATGAACTTCCCGTCCTGACGCCGGTCGTGAAGATCAGCGAGAGCGACCGCGCCGGCTGGTTCGACGTCGGGTACACCTTTGAACGTCCCGGGGCCGGGCGTGTCTCGGAAGGGGAGGTGCAGAGCGCGATCAACCGTGGCGACGCCTTTCTGAAGACGGCGGACGGAATCTGCCTGCTCGACAGCAATGCGGTGGAGTCCATGCGTTCCGTGTTCAACGACTGTCAGAGCCGGGAAAGCCCGTTGCGCGGGCATTTTCTTCTGCCGCGCGTCTACGCGCCGTTCGTCCAGGCGTCGTTGCACGCGATGGACGGGATGGATGTTGAGGAACCGCCAGACTGGAGGGAAAAGGCCGCGCGCCACAACCGCGAGAAAGGGACGCGTTTCGCACCGGTCCCTCTGGGGGACGGACTGGAGGAGATTCTGCGTCCGTACCAGAAGGAGGGCGTGTACTGGCTGCGTTTTCTGGAGAATGCCGGAATGAACGGGTTGCTGGCGGATGAAATGGGGCTTGGAAAAACGCTGCAGACCCTGACGTGGCTCAGCCTTCCGCGCACCGACGAAGAGGCGCGGGGCAGGCCCGCCATCGTGATCTGCCCCACGAGTCTCGTCGCGAACTGGGACCGCGAAGCCGCCAAGTTCCTGCCGCGTTTCCGCCGCCTGGTCATCAACGGACCCAACCGCGAGGGGCTGTTCGCGAAGATCCCGGAAAGCGACCTCGTCATCACTTCCTACGCGCTTGTCCGCCGCGACTTGGGGAACTATGCGCCGTACCGTTTCTCCGTCGCCGTGTTGGACGAGGCCCAGCACATCAAGAACCGCACCACGCAGAACGCGATCGCGGTGAAAAAAATCTACGCCGGCAACAAGCTCGTTCTGACGGGGACGCCGATTGAAAACGGCGTGCAGGACATCTGGTCGATCATGGACTTCCTGATGCCGGACTACCTCGGGTCCTACGACTCCTTCCGCGTCAACTACGAGGACCCGCTTTCCGGGGCCTCCCCCGAAGACGCCGCGCCGCTTCAGTCGAAACTCCGCCACAAGCTGCACCCGTTCATTCTGCGCCGCGTGAAGAAGGATGTCGCGAAAGACCTTCCCGACAAGCTCGTCAAGATCCAGTACTGCACCATGACCGACGACCAGAAGCGCGTCTACGACGAAATCCTCTTCGAGTCGCAGCAGAAGGTACGCGGCATGGTGAAAGAGAAGGGGTTTGAAAAATCCCGGTTCGAGATTCTCGCCATCCTCATGCGTCTGCGCCAGGTCTGTTGCCATCTCGACCTGCTGCAGGAACGGAAGGGGAAACGGGCGGACGAACGCCCCTCCGCCAAACTCGAGGCGTTCTTCGAATTGCTCGACGAGGCGGTGGAAGGCGGACACCGCATCCTTGTTTTCAGCCAGTTCGTGCGGATGCTTTCCCTGATCCGCGCGGAACTTGAAACGCGCGGCGTTCCGTACTGTTATCTGGACGGATCGACGAAAGACCGGCTGGAGCAGTGCCAGCGTTTCAACCTCACGCCCTCCATCCCGGTCTTCCTGATCAGCCTGAAGGCGGGCGGCACGGGGTTGAACCTGACGGGGGCGGACATGGTGATCCATTTCGACCCTTGGTGGAATCCCGCCGTGGAAGACCAGGCGACAGACCGTGCGCACCGTATCGGGCAGAAAAAGACGGTGTACAGCATCAAACTCATCGCGGAGGATTCCGTCGAAGAGCGCGTCCTTGCCATGCAGCGGCGGAAACAGGCGTTGATCAGCGCGACCATCGAAAGTTCCGACAGCGCGATCATGTCGAAACTCTCCTTCGACGACCTCAAAGACCTGCTTTCGTTGTAGGTCAGCCGCCCGCGCCTTGCGGGCGGAAACGCCGCTGGCGCGTCTTGAGGTAGATTTCCGGGCGCGCCGTGAATTTCAACGCCCGTTTCCCGAAAAGCGATTCGGAGTCTGCGAGGAACGCCATCGTCGGATCGACGGTGTGCGCGTTCGACGATTCGACCAGGATCCGCTTTTTATCCGGATAGATCAGGCAAATCATGAGGGGAAGCTTACCCGGATACTTCTCGACCATGCCGTGAAGGTCGGAGAGGTGTTTCCCCAGGTTCTTCCCCTTTGCGCTGATACCGATAATCGCGTGGTTCCCGAATTGGTTTAGCGACGATTCCAGCGGGTAGATTTCGCGTGCGATGATCTTCGGGCGGTCGTCCTCCAGCCGTTTGGAGAGCGTCCCGCAGACGACGACCGGCGTGTCTGGGACGCAGGCATCTTTGAATTCCTTGTAGGTGCCTGCGAAGGCGAGCGCTTCGATCTTGTGGAGACCGTCGTCCAACGTGAGGATCGCCCACGGCTCCTTCGTCTTTTTGCTGATACGGACGGAGACGGCGTCCGCCATCGCGCAGATGCGGATGTCGCGGTCTTCGATGACTTCCGCGTTTTCGGGGAGCGATCCGAGGTCGTAGGTCGAGACGGCTTTCGCGATTGAACGGTAACGGTCGAGCGGATGTCCGGTAAGGTAGATGCCGCACAATTCGCGCTCGTAGGCAAGGCATTCTTTTTTCGTCCACTGTTCGCAGTCTGGAAAATCCTCGCCCGCCGAACCGACTTCGTTCACCTCCAGCGTCTCGAAGAGGTTCGCCTGGCCGGAGGCTTTGTCCTCCAGCTCCCGCCCGGCGCGCGACATCGCCACCTGGATGCTTGCGAACAACTGGGCACGGTGCATCCCGAAGCAGTCCATGGCGCCGCATTTCACCAGCGCCTCGAGCACGCGCTTGTTTACCATCGCGGGGTCGCAACGCATACAGAAGTCGAGCAGACCCTTGAACGGGCCGTTCGTTTCGCGTTCGTTGAAGATGAGCTCCGCCGCGCCGGTACCGACGCCCTTGATTCCCGCAAGCCCGTACCGGATGTTGCCATTCTCCGGCACGAAACGGTCGCGGCTCTTGTTCACGTCGGGAGGCAGGATTTCCAGCCCCATCGTCTCAGACGCACCCACGAATTCGGGGAGTTTGTCGAAGTTCCCGATTTCGGAGGAGATTTGCGCACACATGAATTCGACCGGATAGTTCGCTTTCATGTACGCCGTCCAGTAGGTGACGACACCGTAGGCGGCGGCGTGCGCCTTGTTGAACCCGTATCCGGCGAACTTCTCGATGTTGTCGAAAATCTGTCCCGCCTTCTCTTCGGGGATGTTGTTGACCTCCTTGCAGCCCTGAACGAACGTGACACGCTCCTTCGCCATCACTTCGGGCTTCTTCTTGCCCATCGCGCGACGGAGTAGGTCGGCCTTGCCGAGCGAATACCCGGCAAGCGCCTGGGCGGCGCGTTGCACTTGTTCCTGGTAGACGATGACGCCGTAGGTCTCCTTGAGGTAGGGTTCCAGTTTCGGATGGTCGTAGACGATCGGCTCGCGCCCGAGCTTGCGGGCCACGTAATGCGGGATCTGGTCCATCGGGCCGGGGCGGTAGAGCGCGATAATAGCGATGATCTCGTCGATCAGCGTCGGCTTGAATTCGAGGAGAATCTTGCGCATGCCTCCGGATTCCAACTGGAAGACGCCCACGGTGTCGGCGGCCTGGAAAAGCTCGAAGGTCTTTTTGTCGTCGAGCGGGAGCGTGGGGTAGTCGATCTCCACGCCGTGTGTGATTTTGGCGAGGTCTGCGGCCTCTTCCAGCACGTCGAGCGTTTTCAGCCCGAGGAAATCCATCTTCAGCAGACCGCACTGTTCGACCGGTTCTTTCGAGTATTGCGCGACCGGCATGCCTTCCGTTCCGCGACAGAGGGGGACGAGGTCGATCAAGGGTTTGTCCCCGATCACGATGCCGGCCGCGTGTACGCCCGTGCTGCGGTAGACGCCCTCCAGGACTTCCGCGTGCTGCATGATGCGGCGCAGGTCGGGATCCATGTTGCACGCGGCGGCGAACGCGGGGTTCTCCGTCTTCGCCTTGGCGAGGGTCATCTTCGGATCTTCCGGAATCATCTTGCAGTAGGCCATCGCCTTCTCAAGCGGAACTTCGAGGGCGCGCGCGACATCGCGGATCGCGGTCTTCGCCGCCATTTGTCCGAAGGTGACGATCTGCGCGACCCGGTCTTCGCCGTATTTCTGCATGACGTATTCGATTGTCTTTTTACGGCGTGCCTGGCAGAAGTCGATGTCGAAATCGGGCGGTGAAATACGCTCCGGGTTGAGGAACCGCTCGAAGATCAGGTCGAAGCGCATCGGGTCGAGCTGGGTGATGTCGAGCGAATAGGCGAGCAACGAGCCGGCGCCCGAACCGCGCCCCGGGCCGACGGGTACGCCGTGCGAACGTGACCAGATCACGAAGTCGGAGACCACGAGGAAGTAATTGATGATCCCCGTCTTTTCAATCACGCCGACTTCGTAGTCGAACCGTTTGATCAGTTCCCGGTCTTTTTCCGTCTGCGGGTTGTCGTAGTCCAGTCCGTAATGCTTTTTGAGCCCTTGTTTGCCGAGGTGGATCAAGTATTCCTTTCCCGTGGAAAACCCCTCCGGGAGTGGGAAGGTCGGGAAGTGGAGAGAGTCCGCCTTGCCGTTCGAGAAGGTGAGTTCCACGTTGCAACGGTCGGCGATTTCTTGCGTGAGGTCGAGCGCGTCTTGATCGTCGGGGAACAGGCGCTCCATCTCCTCGCGCGTCTTGAAGTAGAACTCGTGCGTCGGGTATTTGAACCGTTTCGGGTCGCTCATCACCGTCTGGTCGCGGATGGCGAGCATGACCTCGTGCGCATCCGCATGGCTGGGGATGATGTAGTGGACGTCGTTGGTGACGGCGGCGCGGAGTCCAGTCCGTTTCATCAGTTCCCGGACGCCCTCGTTGACCACGTGCTGTTCGGGGATGCCGTGGTCTTGCATCTCCAGGAAGAAGTTCCCTTCCCCGAAGATATCCATGTATTCCCTTGCCACCTTCTCCGCCTCGTCGATCTGCCGTTCCTTCAGGTAACAGTTGATCTCCCCCTGGAGGCAGGCGGCCAGCCCGATGATGCCCTTTGAATGGGCGCGCAGCGTCTCTTTGTCGATTCGCGGCTTGTAGTAATAACCCTCCAGGAAGGCGATCGTGTTCATCTGCGCGAGGTTCATGTACCCCTCGTAGGTCTCGGCGAGGCAGACGAGATGGTGGTAATGCACGCGCTTGTCGCGGCAGGCGCGGTTTTCTTTCGCAAGGATGTAGAACTCGCAGCCGATGATCGGTTTGATGCCCTGCGCCTTGCACTCCTTGTAGAAGTCGATCGCACCGTACATGACCCCGTGATCGGTGATCGCCAAGGCGTTCATCCCGAATTCCTTGGCACGGGAGACGAGCGCCTTGACCTGGCAGACGCCGTCGAGCAGGCTGTATTTGGTGTGGACGTGGAGATGGACGAACGGTTTGGACATGGTATCGCTCCGGAAGATCCGTGTTCGGAATCCGCTTCAGCGGAGCGGCGCACAGTTCACGCCCGCCGCGACAAGGCGCTTGCGGTGCGTCTCCATACGCTTCAGGAACTCCTGGAAGTCGCGCTGCGGGGAAGCGGTCCAGAGCGCCTCCGCGAGGGCGCAGGTACGCGGCCACATCTTCCAGTCAAGGTCGTATTCGTTCCACGTGTACTCCGACCAGTTGTTGCCCTGGCCCCCGAAGATATGCCCGGACAGTTCGGGCGGGATCCCTTCGCAGGGGTCGAAGGAATAGCATTTTTCGAGCGTGACGCGCCCACCGATGTACTGGAACGGATCGTCCGCGAGCCCCTGCCCGTAATCGATGTAGCAGTGGGTACGCGGTGTCATCACAAGGTCATGCCCTCGCTTGACACACTCAAGGGGCGTGAGGAACTTGTGCCCGGCACCGCCGCCCCCCGCCCGCCAACTCATGCCGATCGCGTCTTTCGGCACGTCGCCGAGCAGGTATTCGTCCCAGCCGATGGCGCGTTTCCCGCGCGCGGCAAGGAACTTCAGAAAATGGCGCGTGAGCCACGGTTGCAGGTCGTGTTCATCCTTCAGCCCGTTCGCCTTGATGCGGTCCTGGCATTTGGGACATTCCTTCCAGCGCACCTGCGGGCATTCGTCGCCGCCGATGTGGACCACGTTTCCGGGGAAGAGGCGGCACACGTAGTCCAGTACGTCCTCCATGAACTTGATCGACTTGTCGTTTCCGACGCAGAGGACGTCTTTCTCGATTCCCCACGCGCAGAGCGGGCCCTTGCCTTTCAGGCGTGCCGGGAAACAGGCAAGTTCCGGATACGCTGAAAGCGCCGCGTAGACGTGGCCCGGCAGTTCGATCTCCGGGACGATCGTGATGTGCCTCTCCGCCGCATAGGCAATCATCTCCTTGATGTCCGCCTCGGTGTAGAAGAACGGCCCGTAAGTCTCGCCGTTGAGGAGCGCGGAGTAATCTTCCATCCGCACGTGGGGACGCGTCCCGTGTTTCGCGCTGGCCGCCCGTACCGAGGCACGCTTCGCCAGCTCAGGATACCCCGGAATGTCGAGCCGCCACCCCTGGTCGTCGGTGAGGTGCCAGTGCAGGCGGTTCAGCTTGTGCCGCGCCATGAGGTCCATCACCCGCTTTACCTTCTCCTTGCCGAAGAAGTGGCGGCAGTCGTCGATTAGGACGCCGCGCCACCCGTATTTCGGGCTGTCGGTGATGTCGACGCAGGGGTAGGTGAACGCACCCGCTTTCCCCCGGCGGAGCTGTGCAAGCGTCTGCGCCGCGTAGAACGCACCCGCTTTGTCGGCATACGCGCACGTCACGCCTTCTGGGGTTATGGAAAGGCGGTATCCTTCCGAAACGAGCCGCGGGTCGTGTTCGGCCTTCCAGACCTCCTCCGCCGGTTTCGGAGTCTTGAATTCGCCCGCCTGCGTCTTCAGGTGTTGTGGATAGGGGACGAGTGCAAAAGGCGTTTCCGCCGCACCCTGCAAAACCACCGCCACGGCCGCCAGACCGGCCGCTATCCCGATTTTCTGTATGCTGTTCATCGTGTTTCCTTTCTGTCAGGTTTCGTGAAAAGTCCCGTTTTCCATTCGCCGAACCGCCGGCTCCTCGTTTCACGCACGCCGAGCGCTTCGTACCGTCGTTTGATTTCCGGGTATTGCGTGGCGAGGATGCCGGAGAGGACGAGGATGCCACCCGGCGCGACGGATGCCGCGATGTTCGCGGAAAATTCCAGCAGGATCGGCGCAAGGATGTTCGCCAGCACCACGGGGCGCGGCTCGAAGGGATGCGAAAGATCGCCGAGACGGATTTCCGCCCGGACGCGGTTCCGGGCGATGTTCTTTCTCGCGGAGGGGATGCAGTCCGGGTCGTTGTCGATCCCCAGAACCTCTCCGTAACGCATTTTCCGTGCGCAGATCGAGAGGATACCGGATCCGCAGCCGAGGTCGAGCACGGGCTTGCCCCGGAAACGCGCAGCCATTCGGTCGAGGTAGTGGATGCAGCCCCGTGTCGAGGCGTGCTTGCCCGTCCCGAAACTGATGCCGGGATCGATGACGATCACCAGCTCGCCTTCTTTCGCCGTGTAGTCCTCCCACGGGGGGCGCACGACGACGCGCTTCGTGATGCGGTCGATGTGGAAGAAACGCCGCCAGGACGTCTTCCAGTCCTCTGCGGCGACGGTCGTGAACGTTGGTCTGACCTTGAGGCCGAGGAGTTCCGCCGTCTGCGTGAGTGCGCGGGTCGCGGAGGAACGTTCGGAGGGGTCGTTCAAATACAGATCGACATGGCATTCGTTCGTTTCGGCGTCCGTGTACGAGGTCACGTTCAAGTCGCAGTCGATGAGTTCGAGAAACGCGCCCAGTTTCGATTCCGGGAACGTCGCGCTTACAACGGGGATTGTCTTCTTCGCTTTCATGTCGGTTCTTTCAAGGGCCGGTTGAGCTGCCCGTCTCCCCCTCTGCGGAGTGCGTTTGTCGGCGCAAGGGGAGAACAGGGGAAGTATAGCACCGCGTCGGGGGAAAGCAAGCTTCCTTTCGTGCCTAGAACTTCAGGGACGCATCTGTATTTTTCAACAATGCATCTTGGAACTGGAGACAGCCGAGACAACAACTTGAAAAAGTGCGCAGGCCAGTACGTCCGAACGTTATCCCGTTGATCGACTGCGGCGCGGTTGCACCGCGAATGTCCGAGGACGGGTTCGTCCGTACGGACTCGGCGCAATTCACCGCAGAATCCCCTTGCGATTGGAGACAACACGGACAACTTGGGAGAACATTAGCGGGGTACCACAGTGTGAGGAAAAAGGATGTCGTGTAGTTTTCAAAACAGGACTGGTGTAGTTTTCAAAACAGGACTGCCTCAACAAGTGCAAACCCTTTGATTTTATTGGGTTTTGTTGAGGGGCAAGCTTGTCGGGAGTCCTGTTTTGCGCGAATTCAGCCGTGT